>JBBTFS010000125.1:0-14589 GCA_038060705.1 Gemmatimonadota bacterium | reverse complement strand
ACTAGTCACTGGTCACTAGTCACGGCCACTCCCACATTACCGCATGACAGAACCCGCCGAACCCGGCCTCAAGCGCTGGGTCCAGCTCCTCATCGGCGTCGTCTGCATGGTGCAGATTGCCAACCTGCAGTACGGTTGGACGCTCTTCGTCAACCCGATCGACGAGAAGCATCACTGGGGACGACCGGCGATTCAGGTGGCGTTCACGCTCTTCGTCCTCCTGGAGACGTGGCTCGTGCCGGTGGAGGGCTGGCTCGTCGACCGCTTTGGCCCGCGCATCGTCGTCGTATGTGCCGGCGTCCTGGTGGGCCTGTCGTGGGTGATGAACTCGGTCGCGTCATCACTGCCCATGCTGTACGCGTCGGCCGCGGTGGCCGGCATCGGCGCCGGCGCGGTGTACGGCACGTGCGTCGGCAACGCGCTCAAGTGGTTCCCGGACCGGCGCGGACTGGCCGCCGGACTCACGGCGATGGGTTTCGGCGCCGGCTCCGCGCTGACCGTGCTCCCAATCGCGAACATGATCAAGTCCACCGGCTATGAGGCAGCGTTCTTTCGCTTCGGCATCCTCCAGGGCGCGATAGTCTTCGTGCTCGGCTGGCTGCTCATGGCGCCACCGGAAGGCCACGCGCCGAAGGCGGCCGTGGGTTCGGCGTCCGCGCCCGCCGCCAACGACCGCGCGTACACGCCACTCGAGATGGCGCGCACGCCGGTGTTCTGGGTGATGTACGTGATGTTCGTGATGATGGCCACGGGTGGCCTCATCGCCACAGCGCAAGCGTCGCCGATGGCCAAGGACTTCCAGATTGGGGACATCCCGGTCTCGCTCTTGGGCATCACCCTTCCCGCACTCACGTTCGCCCTCTCACTTGACCGGATCTTCAACGGCGTGAGCCGCCCGTTCTTCGGCTGGGTATCCGATCACCTCGGCCGCGAGAACACGATGTTCGTGGCGTTCATGATCGAGGGCGTGGCGGTGCTGGCGCTCGGCAAGTACGGCACCAACCCGACGGCGTTCGTGCTGCTGATGTGCCTCGTGTACTTCGCGTGGGGCGAGATCTACAGCCTGTTTCCCGCCACCTGCGGCGACACGTACGGCAAGAAGTTCGCGTCCGCCAACTACGGCTTGCTGTACACAGCCAAAGGCACGGCGGCGCTGCTCGTTCCGCTCAGCAGCGTGCTCGCCGTCCGCGGCGGATGGAGCATGGTCTTCATTGTGTCCTCCCTGCTCAACTTCGCCGCCGGACTGATGGCACTGGTTCTCCTCAAGCCGATGCGCAGCCGCTTGCGCGGTAGCTCGGCGGCGGCTGTTCCGGCGCCGGCGTTGGCCACACGCACGTGAGCGGCCGATGAAGATCGCGGTCGTCGGCGCCGGCGCGATCGGCGGATACCTCGGCGGTTGGCTCGCCGCCTCCGGTGAGGACGTGACGTTCATCGCGCGCAACAAGAACCTCGAGGCCATCAAGGCCCGCGGCATGCGCGTCATCGGTGAGGACGGAACGACCGTCCACGCCACAAACGTGCGCGCCTTCGAGAAAATGCAGGACGCGGGCGCCCAGGATGTCATCCTGCTCACGGTGAAAGCGCATCAAGTAGGCGCTGTCGCTGCCGACCTCAAGCATCTCTGCAACGCCGACACGGCGATCGTCACCATGCAGAACGGCATCCCGTGGTGGTACTTCCAGCGGCTCGGTGGCAACTACGACGGCAGCGCCGTGAAAGCGGCGGACCCGGACGGCAGCATCACCAGGGCCGTCGATTCGTCGCGCATCATCGGCAGCGTGGTGTACCCGGCGAGCGTGCTGGAATCACCCGGCGTCGTTCGGGTCGTTGAGGGCAAGCGCTTCACGTTGGGCGAACTCGACGGCAAGACGACGCCGCGCATCGAGCGCATCTCGGCCGCGTTCGTGAAGGCTGGGTTCAAGAGTCCGATCACCGACGACATCCGCGGTGAGATCTGGCTCAAGGTGCTTGGCAACGTGGCCTTCAATCCCATCAGCGCGCTGACGCATGCGACGCTGGTGGACCTGCTCACGTATCCACCCACACGCGACCTGTGCATCGCCGTGATGCGAGAGGCCGAAGCCATCGCTATCAGGCTCGGCGTCGCCATGCGCGTGGGCATCGACAAGCGCATCGCGGGCGCCGAGAAGGTGGGCGCGCACAAGACGTCGATGCTGCAGGACGTGGAAGCCGGCCGCGCGCTGGAGCACGAAGCGCTCGTGGGTACGGTAGCCGAGTTGGGTCGTGTGGTGGGCGTTCCGACGCCGCACATTGACGCCGTGCTGGCGTGTACTCGGCTCCTGGCGAAAACCCTCGGCGACAGTCACAGTCGCCTATCGCTGCTGTAGTTGCTCTCTTCACCTTGCTGCCAGAATGCCAGCACAGACGATCACTGAACTCCTGAAATCCGGCGCGGACGATGCGACTGCGCTCAGCACTCCGGGCGGCACGCCCCTGTCCTATCGCGCTTTGCGCAAACTCGTTGCCGACACGACTGCGGCGTTGGCCGGGCGCGGCATCGGGGTCAACGATCGCGTGGCCATCGTGCTCGATAACGGCCCCGAGATGGCCGCGGCATTTCTGTGCACCGCCAGCGGCGCGACCGCGGCGCCGCTCAATCCCGGCTATCGCGCCGACGAGTTCGAGTTCTATCTCACCGATCTTCGCGCCAAGCTCCTGATCGTCGCCCAGGGCAAGGACTCGCCGTGCGTGGCCGTGGCCGAACAGCTGAGCATCCCCATCGCCCGCCTCGTCTCGCACCCGGACAAGGGCGCCGGCACCTTCACGCTGGCTTTTCCCGGATCACCGGCGTCCGACGTCCGTCATCCGACCTCTGCGACGGCCTCGGACATAGCACTGGTATTGCACACGTCAGGTACGACGAGCCGCCCGAAGATCGTCCCACTTTCCAACGCAAACATTTGCGCGTCCGCGCACAACGTCGCCCGATCGCTGACCCTGGCGGCCGATGACCGCGGCTTGGTCATCATGCCCCTCTTCCATATACATGGCCTGATCGCGTCGCTGTCCGCGCCGCTCTCCGTCGGCGGCGAGGTGTGCTGCACCACCGGATTCAGTGCGCTCAAGTTCTTTGGGTGGCTGGGCGAGACGAAGCCCACGTGGTACTCTGGCGTGCCAACCATGCACCAGGCCATCCTCACGCGTGCGGCCGGCAACTCCGACGTGATCAAGGCGCATCGGTTGCGCTTCATTCGCAGCTCGTCGTCGTCGCTGCCCACGCGCGTCATCTCGGAACTGGAGTCCACGTTCGGCGTGCCGGTGATCGAAGCGTACGGCATGACCGAAGCCGCCCACCAAATGGCCAGCAACGCGCTGCCACCCAAGTCGCGGAAACCCGGCACCGTCGGCCCATCCGCGGGCCCCGAGATCCGCATCGCGGACATCGATGGCAAGACGGTGCCGGTCGGCGCGACTGGCGAAATCGTCATCCGCGGGTCCAACGTCATGCGCGAATACGAGAACAACCCCCAAGCCAATGCCGACGCGTTCTACGGCGACTGGTTCCGCACTGGCGATCAGGGTACCATGGACGCTGACGGCTACGTCAGCATCACGGGGCGGCTCAAGGAGATCATCAACCGGGGCGGCGAGAAGATCTCACCGCGCGAGGTGGACGAGATCCTCATGGAGCATCCCGCCGTGCACCAGTGCGTATGCTTCGGCATGCCGCACGACATGCTGGGAGAGGAAGTCGCGGCCGCCATCGTGCTCAAGCAGGGCGCGCAGGCCACGGACAAGGAATTGCGCGAGTTCGCCAAGGTGAAGCTCGCGGACTTCAAAGTGCCCAGGAAGATCGTGATCCTCGACGCCATCCCGCTCGGCGCCACAGGAAAACTGCAGCGGATTGGACTCTCCCAGAAACTCGGACTTGGTTAGCCCGCAACACCCACGCAAAATGCTGACCAACCTCGTGCACCGCCGCGCTGCACTCCTGAGGTCGCGCTTCGCAATCCTCGCGCTTGGCACAGCCGCCGCGTGCAGCGACACGAGCGCACCGTCGATTCCCGTCATCGCACGGATCCTGAATGGTCCCAGCGCTGCCACCTCGCTGGCGGGAATCCAATCGCCTTCAACCGACATTGCCAGCGCCGGATCTGCGGTTGCCGCGGCGCCCGCGCCGGCAAGCGGCTATTGGCTGCTCTCACCCGACCAAGCCTCGCTGAAGATCGTTCGCATCGCGCTGGAGGGCGGCAGCATGGGGCGCGGCATCACGGTGGACTGCGCGGTGACGTATGACCGCTTCAAGGTGGGCCTCGCGTCAATCGGCGACTGCGCGTTCCCGGCGCCGGCCGGCTCCTACACCGGCGTCAACCTGACGTTCAGCAGCACCTATTCCGTTTTGATCAGCGACGCCGTCAACGGCTTCTACTCCAACTCGTCCGGAATCGTGACCTCCGCGCCGACGGGTGGAGCGCAGGGCCTGGTTGTGACCCTGCCCAGCAGTGACGGTGAGTTCAGCATATCGATTCCATTCATGACACCGCTGGTCGTGTCGGCCACCGCGCCACCCGAATTGAGCGTGGTCATCAACGGCATCCAGTTCTTTCACGTAAACGTGAGCTTCGGGCTCGTCAGCCTGGGCTGGCCCGGCACCACGTTCGCCGATCCGTTCCGCCCTGATATCGCCGCGGCACCCAGAGCGCTATCCAAGACAGCGTTTTATGCGGCGCAGTCGCTCGGCTCAACCGGCAGTTATTGCGCCGCCGCCTGCGGCGCCACGGCTCCCACCGGCGTCACGTCCCTCAGTGTGTACTACGCGAGCACCGGCGGGCCGATTGTCATCGGTATGGCGCTGAACGGCACGCCGTCCACGTGCGGCCCCTTCGGCGTCAATCTCGTCAGCGACTCCAGAGGCTATTTGGGCCTCGACTCCGGCGGCAATCTCGGATGGGCGATTCCGTTGGCCAGCACTTGGACGACGTATTCGTCGGAACTGCGCATGGCGGAAGTCTCGACGCTGGCCGCGACGACGACGTTGTACTGCCAGAAGCGCTCGACGGATCCGGCTCCGGTCGGCGGCTCGTACTCCGGCGGCGCCCCCGCCATCGCGACCTCAGGCAACAGCCTTGGCGCGTACGTGCTCGTCGCGAAGTAGGACGACCCACGCCTATGTGGGCGCGCTAGTTCTCAACTCGACGGTTGCGATGCGCGACGATGGCAGCCACGACGCCCAGCACGACGCCCAGCACGACCATGCCGAGTCCCACGCGAGAGAGCGTGGTGAGCCGATAGAACTCGGCGAGCGCTGCGATTCGCATGCCGCGCGTATACGCAACCTCTGGCGCGGCCCGAATTCGCTCGAACCCTTGATACGCCATGGCGTACGTGACGCCGCCACCCACAATCAGGCCCACGGCCGCGACATCGAGCAGCCGGCCCGCCGCTGAAACTGGGCGTGTCATGATGGACGTCTACCCACGGCTGTCGCCAGAAGCGCGCGCCGCCAGCGCCGAGGCCACGCTACGCATCAACCCGGCCCAATCTCCACCGGCCGGCTGGCGAAAGACGCGGGCGGTGGGATACCAGGCGCAGGAGTTGTTGTCTCCCATCCAGCGCCAATCGGCGCGGCGGAGCGGATTGAGAAGAACCCAGGTGGGCTTGCCCATCGCGCCCGCCAGATGTGTCGTCGGCCCAGGCGGACCAATCACGAGGTCGACAGCAGAAACAAGGTCCGCCGTGTCAGTGAGATCGCGAATATCCGCGGACCAGTCGATCAGCGAACGCCCCGCGCTTATCGCCCGGCTCTCGGCACCCGGCCGCTGCGGCTCGACGTTGATGAATACCGCGTCCGTTCCGCCCCGCAAAGCGTCCAGCTCCAGCACGGGAGCGTCGCCACTTTCACCTGATGGCGCCGATATTTCGGACCATGAACATCCGATCTTTGTTCCTGCCGGTAGACGTTGCAGGCGCGCGTGCCAAGCCTCCGCTCCGGCAGGATCCCCTGCGAGGTAGGGCACGGACGATGGAACGGATGCCGGCCGCGTTTCGAACCGGTGAGCAAGGCTGAGGATCGGGCAGCGCCAGTTGACGCCGGAACCGGCACGCGACACTGCATCGCCTGCCGTAACCACGCGATCGACGCCGGCCATGCGCGCGACCAGCCCTTGAAGCTGGGGGAACGTTTCCACGATCACGCGCGCTCCACGGGAAGCCACCATCGGCGCGTACCGCAGGAACTGAATGTGGTCGCTCAACCCCGGCTCGCGCTGAAGCAGGATCGTGCACCCCGATAGGTCCTCCCCGCGCCAGAGCGGCCTGTCAACCTCGCGCAACTGCTGTAGCGAGGGCAGCCGGAGACGCCATTCGAGTTCCTCCCATCCCTGGCCGAACTCGCCGCGGTACAGGTGTGAGAGACCCGCATACACATGCGCCTCGACGCAGATGGGGTCGATCGCGATGGCGCGGCGGTAGCATTCGAGTGCCTGATCAACGCGGCCCGCTTCCTGATGCAGCAGTCCCAAGGTGGTGAGCGGCTCGAGGTGTCCCGGTGCGATGTCATGGGCTCGGAGCAGGAGCCGCTCTGCCTCCGCGGCATCGCCCACGTGCGCAGTGGCCGCGCCAAGGCGGGAGAGGGCGCGCGCGTTGTCCGGGGCGATTCGAAGCGCCTCACCATAGCACGATCGCGCGTCGGCCGAGTGCCGGGCGGCAAAGTAGATGTCACCGAGCGAGACATGTAGCTCGGCCGAATGAGGGTCGAGGGCGAGCGCCCGCTCGAAACACTCGCGCGCCTCATTCAGTTGCGACAGTGCCGCTCTCACGCTTCCCAACTCCGACCAGGCGGCCGGATCGCTGTCGACGAGCTCTGCGGCGCGCTGGAGAAATCCCTGCGCGACCGCCAGGTCGCCGCGCCGCAGGTGCACCTTGCCCAAGGTGCGGTGCGCCGCCGCCAAGCCGGAGTCCCGCTCCAGTGCCCGCGACGCAAAGGCGGCAGCGTTGCTGAGGTCGCCACGCGCGAACGACAGATCCCCTTGCCGCGCAAGGACCCTGGGATCGTCCGGAGCCAGCCTCAGTGCCTCACTCAGGCTTTCGTGGGCGCCGCCCAGGTCCCCGAGTGCCTGGCGCGCTGCCGCTAGTTCGAGATACAGTCGATCGCTCACGAAGCCGCCGGCGGCGGCACGCTCCAGCGACCGCACCGCCTCAGTCCACTCCCCGCGGCGGGCCGCGATCATGCCGACGCACGCCAGGGCTCGCCCTTGCGCGGGATTCTTCTTCAGTACATAAAGACAGCATGCCTCAGCATCCGGTAGCGCGCCGCGCTCGAGCGCGCGCGCCGCGCGCCGGCTCAACGCATCGAGATATGCGTCTGTCCACGAGGCCCCCGCGCGTCGAGTGGTCGCAGCGATCGCGCACGTCACTTTCTCGAACGTCAGGTGCATAGCCGATGGTGTTCCGCTTCTTCAAGAACAAGGAAATCGAAGACTTCGCGCAATCGATGGCAGAGCACTTCGCCAAGCGCTGTCCGCCCAACCTTCAGGACGACGAAAGCCCAGCCACCACACACCAGCGCGATGCGGCAATGCACACCATATACTCGGAACTCGGCGGATTCCGGAAGCGTGTGCGGCTCGGCGTCTTCCGCAAAGCCCTGTTGGCGAACACGCTGAAGTGGGAACTGAAGGAGCGAGGCTATAAGTCGGCCTTCGTCAATGCGATGGTGTACGACATGCTCGTCAGCCTGGCGGGTTCGAAAAAGAAGTAGTCGTCGGTTCACGCGCGCCGCCGCGGAGTCACGTCATCGCACCACGCCAGCCACATGCGGCGATACGCGGCCTCGATGCCGCGCGCGAGACGCGGGCCATCGCACAGGGTCGATGCCCGCATGCGGTCGCGCAACGTGCGGCGCAGGTCCCCCAGGCGCGTCGAGTCACGCGCCAGTGCCACGGCCTTGGCCACAAACTCGTCGCTTCCCTCAGCGACAAACTCGGCGCATCCGGCGTGCGTGACGGCGCTTGCACCGAACCGGGAAACCTGCGTGTGGCCGGCCAGGGTAACCACCGGCACTCCCATCCACAGCGCTTCAAATGTCGTGGTAATACCGTTGTAGGGAAACGTATCAAGCGCGATGTCGATGTCGTTGTACCGGGCAAGGTGTGCTCCGACCGTGTCTTCCGGTGGCAGCAGCACGAGGCGTGTGACGTCACCTCCCAGCGCAGCGAAGCGCCGCCTGACCGCATCCCGCTGTCCCTCTTCGGCGAGCCCGAACGCCTTGATGCACAGGCGACTGCCGGCCACGCCCGCCATCACACGGGACCACAGCGTCAGCGTGGCGTCGGTGATCTTCTGCAAGTGGTTGAAACTGCCGAACGTCACGAAGGGCGCCACACTTGACGGCGGTGCGGCGATCGGAACGTCACGATCTCCGGAGTAGGCGAACATGCCTCCCGGCAGCCGCTCCAGCGCCTCGCTCGAAAACTCTTCCGTCGCGCCGACCGGGTCTGCAATCGCATCGGTGAAGCGATGATCCATCGTGCGGAGTCCAGTGGTTCCCAGATACCCCAGGTAGCTCACCTGCACTGGCGCGACACGACGCGCGAACATCGGGAGCCGGTTACGGCCGGTATGGCCGGCGAGATCCACGAGAATGTCGACATCGTCGTCGAGGATCCGGCGCGCCAAGGCAGCGTCGTCGAAAACATGCGCCTCGCACCACCCGTCCGCGGACGCGCGGATGCGCCGCGTCACGTCGTCGGCGACCTGGGAGTCGGAGTAACAGTAGACCTCCACCGCGGCGCGATCGTGTGCGGCAAGGAGGGGTTGCAGAAAGAAGGTGACCGCATGGAGGCGCAGATCGGGCGACACGTACCCAACACGAAGTCGCCGGTCCCGTGTCGCATCGCGATTCGGGAAATCCAGCCGCGAGCGCTCGACAAGCTGGTCCGCGTGACGGCGCGCCCAGGCATCGGCCTCACTGCGCATTCGCGCGCCGTCGTCGCCATGGGTGTAGTTGAGATACAGGACCTGGTTGCTGTGCATCGCCGCATCGTGCGGGGCCAACTCGACGGCCTTCCGCAGGCACGCGTCTGATTCGTCCGACCGACCAAGCGATCGCAGCACGATGCTCAGGTTGTTGAAGTAGCCCGCAACGGGACTGAGGCGAATCGCGTTGCCGAGGTACGACTCCGCGCGCTCGAAGTCGCCGACGCGCATCGCGACGAGCCCCAGACCATGCTGCGCATCGGCCGAATCGGGCTCGAGGCCTGCCGCGGCGCGAAAGGCGTCGCGCGCCGCGTCGAGGTCGCCAAGCGCAACACAGGCCACGCCAAGGTTGGTCCACGCGACGACCGCCTTGCGATCGAGTTTGACGGCGCTCTCCAGCGCGCGCCTGGCCTCGAGCGGCTTTCGAGCGTTGAAGAGGCGAATGCCTTCTTCGACGACCTGCATCAGGGTGTCCGCCATGGCTCCAGGGCCGAAATGTAGCGTCGAGTCGTGTCACACTCTCGCTGGCCTGTATTCCCGGCACGCCCTACGTTTCTCGCGCGCACCAGCAACGGCACTCCCGCACCCTGTCAGGTCATGACCCACGCCTTTGACGTTGAAAGCATGATCATTCGGCCGGCGCCGCTGCCGCTCAATCCACCGGAGCGTTTGCTCATGGGTCCGGGACCCAGCAATCCGCATCCCAGCGTGCTGGCCGCGATGGCCATGAACCCCATCGGCCATCTCGATCCCTACTTCGTCCAGCTGATGGACGAGACCATGGCCGCGCTGCGCAGCGTGTTTCGCACCAAGAACCACCACACGCTCCCGATTTCCGGCACGGGGTCCGCGGGTCTCGAGTGCATCATGATGAACCTGTTGGAGCCGGGCGACCGCGCGGTGGTATGCGTTGGCGGCCACTTTGGCGAGCGCCTCGCTGAACTCGCGCGTCGCGCGGGCGCCGAGGTGCAGACGGTTGAAGTGCCGCCGGGCGCGATCGTGGATCCGAAGGATGTGGAGAAGGCACTCGCGACGAGGAAGACCAAGCTGCTGGCGTTCGTGCACGTGGAGACCACGACGGGCGCATGTCAGCCCATCGCCCCACTCGTGCAAGTGGCGCAGAAGCACGGCGCGCTGGTCGCCATGGATTGCGTCACGTCGCTGGGCGGCATGCCGGTGGAGATTGACGCCCAGGATGTGGACGCCGCCGGCTCATGCACGCAAAAATGCCTTGGCGCGCCGGCCGGGCTGGGTCCCATCACGGTGGGACCGCATGCGATGGCCGCGGTGAAGGCGCGCAAGGCCAAACCCAGCACTTGGTACCTCGACCTGTCGCTGCTGTTTCAGTACTGGGGTGAAGACGGCGGCGCCAGGAAGCGCGCGTTTCACCACACCGCGCCCATCGCCTCCATATATGGAATACACGAGGCGCTGAGGCTGATCCTTGAAGAGGGTCTCGAGAGGCGCTGGGCCCGGCACAGGGCGGCACACGAACAGCTGGTGGCCGGGCTTGGCAAGCTGGGATTGGAATTGTTCACGCCGGCGAGTCATCGCGCGCCAACCATCAACGTCGTGAAGGTTCCCGACGGCGTGGACGAAGCCGCCGTACGCACTCGGCTGCTGGCCATGGGCGTGGAAATGGGCGGCGGGCTGGGCGCTTTGGCCGGGAAGGTCTGGCGCATCGGCGTCATGGGGTACAATGCGAATCCAGACCGCGTCGCACTCTTCCTCAACAAGTTGGAGCAGGCCCTCACGGCGTAACGGGCGATTATCTCACGGAAATAGCATGCGCAGACTGACGCACTCGATCACCATGGCCGCCATCGGCGCAGCCGCACTCGCCTCACCTGTGGCAGCGCAAACCACCGCGCAGGAATTCTGGACGCGACTGACCGCGCTGTGCGGACGCGCCTTTGCCGGCACGCTCACCGAAGGCGCTGCGTCGGACAGCGTCATGCGCCGCGCCAAGCTGGTGATGCACGTCCGAAATTGCTCAGCGGACACGATCCGCATTCCCTTCCACGTGGATTCCAACCGTTCGCGCACGTGGGTCATCACGCGCACCGCCACTGGCCTGCGACTCAAGCACGACCATCGTCACGCTGACGGCAGCGAGGACGCCGTCACGCAATACGGCGGCGACACCAAGGACGCGGGCGCCGCGGACAAGCAGGAGTTCCATGCCGACTCGCTCACTGCGGCGCTCATTCCAGCGGCCCGCAGCAACATCTGGACGATGGAAGTCGTGCCGGGCCAGCGCTTCGCCTACGCACTGCGCCGAGTGGGCACCGACCGGCGCTTTCGCGTGGACTTTGATTTGACGCGGCCCATCACGCCACCTCCGCCGCCCTGGGGCGCTAAATAGCACAGCGGATCGCGACGCTGCGACTCCGCTATGGCAGCAGAGTCAGCGTGCGCGCGTGTTTGGGCCGCACGGCGCCAAAGTGGCGACGGTCTGTGGTGAGGACATCCCGCGTCCACAGGCGTTCGCTCATCGCGACAATGGCCGAGTCTACAAAGCCGAGCGGAAAGTCCGCGTATTGGCGCATGATGTCGGCCGCGCGCGCGATGTCGTCCGGCTCCGGGTCCTCGAGCACGAACTCGCCGTCGGCCACGGCGCGGATAAAGTCGTGTTCCGCCGCGGCCCCGATGCGCGCTTGGAGCAGGTAGCAGACTTCCGGCAGCACGACGGACGGCACGATGACTGATGCCCCGTGCTCTCCCCACCATCTGCGCGTACGCTCATGCCACGCGTCACTGCGATCCATGAGCGCGTACAGCGCCCCCGTGTCCGCCAGGACCATCACGCCTGACGTCTAGGCGTGGGGATCCTTCCAGAGCAGTTGGTCCACACGCTCCGAGGTGTCCGTCGCCCCGCTGGCGAATCTCCCGGTGACCGACGGCAGCGATGCCGATCCCGCAGGACGCGCGACATACTCCGCCAGCGCTTCGCGGACGAGCATGGCGAAGCTGGTGCCGCGACGGCTGGCGAGCTTCTGGAGCCGCTGGCGAAGCTTCTCCTCGAGAAAGACGGTAGTGCGCTTCATGACATATATATGTCATGTGATGTATGTCGTGTCAAGTATCGAGCCGTCGGCCGCGAGCCGCCGCAAGATCAGGCGGGTTGCCGAACCGTTCCTTGCGCACTCGCCCCTCGAACCCTCATTCAGGCTGCGGCGCCGGAGCCTTGCACGCCGACACGTCCGCCCCTCGGCATGACCACGACACTCGCAACGCTGACCGCCGCCCTCGCCGCCCGCTACACCCGCGCCGCAGGCGCGGCCGAGAGCCAGCCCTGTTTGCGCCCCCTATTTGCGCCGCACCTTCGCCCTCAGCTCCTCGGCGAAGTTCTCGACGACGATGAGTTCGTCGGAGCGCGGCGACTGACTGCCCACCGGCCGCGTGAAGAGGAAGCGCTTGTCATCGTGGCTCACGTCGAACGGAAACAGCGTAATTGGACCGTACGGCGTCGCCGAGAACAGCTGCTTCGGAATTCCCGGCGAGAAGACTGGCCCGGGCGGAACCGGGACGGACCAGATCGTGGCCGAATTGTCCGCAAAGAAGAGTTCCCTGCCGGACCGGGACCAGCGGGCGATCGTCCCACCGTTCACCGAGACCTGGCGCTTGGCCACCTTGGTGTCCGGAAATGGGCGGACATATATCTGCGGCACTCCCGTCTCGACCGATGTGTACGCGAGCCAGCGACCATCCGGAGATAACGCGGCGCCTAACTGCACGCCTTGGTCGGTCACGATCGCGGTCAGGGTCGAGTCGCCATCGGTTCGCGCAGCATACAGGTCGGTCCCTCGTACGTAGACGACCCACTTGCCGTCGCGGGACATATGGGGCACGCCGACTTGCGCGCGATACACCGTCGGGAGCGCACTGCCGTCGGCAGGAACCCGATGGACTCCAGCGGGCCCGCCATGAAGGAGGGTCTTGCCGTCGGGCATCCAGGACGGAACGGCGCCGGCATCTGACACGCGCGAGTGCGGCCCGTGATCGAGTTGCTTGACCCAAATCTGCCGCGAGTTGCCGATGCCGATCGCTACCGCCGCCCACTTGCCATCCGGCGATACCACCGGCCGACCGCTGAACACCGCAACCCAGCCCGGATCAACCGGCGTGGGCACACCCTCGCGGCTGAGCCAAACCAGTTCGCGCTGTGCGCCGGTCACCGCTCCCGACGTGTAGACGAGCAGGCCGTTGTCCGCCACGCCAAGGTCCACGCGATTCGATCCGCGCAGTGACACCTCGCTCTCCAGCGCCACGGCCTCTCCGGTGACATCCAGCCGGTCGAGGTCGAACGGCGCCGCCATCAGCATGCCGTTGTCGGTGACGTAGATCAGGTGACCCGACGACACATAGCGGCCTGCAACTCCATGGACCAGCACCTTGTGCTTGCCGCTGCGGAGATCGTGAACGCCGACGTCGAACGTGGACGTGACGCCGCCCCGCGAAATACTCACTATCAGTCCACGGCCGCCGGGAAGCACCGCGGGCATGTTGTGATAGGTCTCTCCCGCAGCCGTGTCCGGCATGGACACGACTTCCGGTTTGCCACCGGTCTCGCGGATACGGGCAACACCGTCGCCGTCGAGATGCCCATCGTAGTAGATGTACCCGTCATTGCCCCACGACACGCCGCCCAGGTCCACGAGGGAATCGGTGAGTTCCAAGACCGGGCCACCGCCCAGCGGAACTGTCTTGAGCGCCCGTGGAACCGCGGACGTCATGAACGTGATCGTCGTGCCCGACGGCGAGAACGCCGGGCTGATGCCACCCTCGGTGCCCGGAATTGGCGTGGCGCGCAGCTGGCCCAACGGACGCACCCACAGCCGCGTCGACCCGGCCGTCGCACCAGCGCCCACATACACGATTGTCCGGCCGTCGGGCGAGACGGCAATGCGTTGCTGATTCGAGAAGGCGGTCAGTTCCTGGCTGTCGGGCAGGAAGAGACTGAACCGATTCACGTCGCGCGGCGGCTCCGGACGCAGCCAGCCGATAAAAGCAGCAACAACCGAAACAACCGCCACTGACAGTACGCCCACGAAAAGTGGCACTGACACACGCGCACGACTGGCACCGATCACCGCGTCACCGACGTACGTCGCGCTCGTGAACGTCCTGTCCACCAGCGCCTCGGCGAATGCCTTCGCAGTCTCGAAGCGATCGGCCGGAAGTTTCTCCAGTGCCTTCCCCACTGCGGCAGCAACATTCGGCGGCACGGCTTTCCGGAACTTCGTCACCGCCTCCACCGGCTCGGCGATGATCTTCATGATGATCTGCTGCGCGCTGGCACCCGTGTGCGGCGGATTGCCCGCGAGCATTTCGTACAGCACGCTCGCGAGCGAGTATATGTCCGAGCGACCGGTGATCTCCTTCTCGGCGGTCGCCTGCTCCGGCGACATGTAGTGCGGCGTACCGAGCGACAGCCCGGTCTCGGTCATGCGTCCGCCGGCCGCGGCACTCACGGCGAGCGCGATGCCGAAGTCGGCCACCATCGGGCGGCCGTCGTGCAGCAGGATGTTCTCGGGCTTGATGTCGCGATGGATCACGCCGTGCCGGTGCGCGTAGTCGAGCGCGTCGGCGACTTGGGTCGTGATGCGAACGGCTTCCTCCACGGAGAACTGAGTCTCGCGATCCAGTTTT
>JBBTFS010000124.1:0-13411 GCA_038060705.1 Gemmatimonadota bacterium | reverse complement strand
GCCTGGCCAACGCCGCCCTGGATCACGTTGCCCATGATGACTTCTTCGACGAACTCTGGGCTGACGCGGGCCCGCGTGAGCGCAGCGCGAATGGCGATGGCGCCGAGTTCGGGCGCCTGGAGCGCCGCCAGACCACCGAGGAATTTCCCGATCGGTGTGCGCGCTGCGCTGACGATTACCGGAGTTCTTGAGCTGTCGCCCATGGGAGAAAAGTACTCGGCCGGTTCGCTTCGTATATCCGGGCCAAAGGCCCCGCCGAGAACACTTATGGAGCCAACGCTCTCGACTGGTGCTCCGCCACAACCCTCGCAACAAACTCAGCGACGGGCACCACATCCTGCTTCTTGCCTGCGCCGCGAACGCGAATTGCCACCGCGTCGGACTCCGCTTCGCGCTTCCCGATGACCGCCATATACGGGATCTTGGCGATCTCGCCCTCGCGAATGCGGTAGTTGAGCGTGTCGGACCGGTTATCGAGATGCGCGCGGATGCCCGCAGCCTTGAGCTGCTTCGTCACCGCGATGGCGGCGGCATCTACGTCGTTCGAAATCGGCAGCACGCGCACCTGCTCCGGCGACAGCCACAGCGGCAGCGCACCGGCAAAGTGCTCGATGAGGATGGCGATGAATCGCTCGAACGACCCGCTCACCGCGCGGTGGATCACCACCGGACGATGCTCGGCGTTGTCCTCGCCGACATAGGTCAGGTCAAACCGTTCCGGCGCGTTGTAGTCCAGCTGGATCGTGCCCAGCTGCCATGAGCGTCCGATCGAATCCGTCACGTCAAAGTCGACCTTGGGCCCATAGAACGCTCCGTCACCGGCCTTGAGTTCGTACGGTTGTCCGGTGGCGTCCAGCGCCTTCTTGAGCGCCGCCTCTGCGCGATCCCACAGGTCGTCGGACCCGATCCGCACTTCAGGGCGCGTGGCGAACTTCACGTTCGTCTTGAGCCCGAACGCCGAGTAGTACGACATGATGAAGTCCATGAGGAACCGGACCTCGTCGGCGATCTGCGCCTCGGTGAGGAAGACATGGCAGTCGTCCTGGGAGAACTGCCGCACGCGCGTGAGGCCCGACAGCGCGCCAGTCACTTCGTTGCGGTGCAGCACGTCGAACGTGGCGTAGCGCAGCGGCAATTCACGGTACGAGTGCTTCTTGGCCTGATACAGCACGTAGTGCGACGGGCAGTTCATCGGCTTCAAGGACGAATCATGCTCCCCGGTCTCCTTGTTCAGGATGAGGAACATGTTCTCCATGTACTTGCCCCAGTGTCCGGATGTCTCCCACAGGCTCTTGTTGTACTGCAGCGGCGTGCGGACTTCGAGAAAGTGCTCGCGCTGGCGCTCGCGGACAAAGTCCGTGAGCGCGTTGTACAGAATGGTGCCCTTCTCCGTCCAATACGGCGCGCCCGGAGAATTCGGATGGAACATGAAGAGGTCCAGCGCCTTGCCCAGCACGCGATGGTCGCGCGCCTTGGCCTCTTCCAGCCGATGCACGTACGCCTCGAGATCTTCCTTCTTGAACCACGCCGTGCCGTAGATGCGTTGCAGCATCTGACGCTTCACGTCGCCGCGCCAATACGCGCCGGCGGCCGTCATCAGCTTGAAGTGCCTGAGGTACGACGTGTCCGGCACGTGCGGGCCGCGACACAGGTCCACGAACGGACCGTCGGTGTAGGTGGAGATGACTTCGTCGTCGCGCAGCTCGCTCAGGCGTTCCAGCTTGAGCGGATCGTCGGCGAACACCTGCTGCGCCTTGGCGCGCGAAATCTCCTCCCGAACGAACAGGAGCTTTTCCTGCGCCACCTTGGACATTTCCTTCTCGAACTTTTCCAGGTCTTCGGGTGTGAACGGCTCCTTGACCTCGAAGTCGTAGTAGAAACCGTCTTCGATGGACGGGCCAAAACCGATCTTGGCATCCGGACGCAGGTGGCGAACCGCTGTGGCCAGCAGGTGCGCCGTGGAATGGCGCAGCACATCCAGCGCCTTGGCATCCTTCGACGTCAGGACGCGGAACGTCCCGGACGCGCGCAGCGGCGTCATCACGTCCTGAATGGCACCGTTCACTTCGACCGCGATGGCGGCCATCGCGAGGCGCTCGCCAATGCTCTTCACCACGTCGATGGGCAGCGTGCCCGCGTCGACTTCGCGGTTGGCCCCGTCGGGCAGCGTCAGGGTGATTTTGTCGTGCGACACGGCGATCCGGGCGGCAGCGAAAATGCGTGCGTTGCGGGCATCGCAACGCAAGTTTGGGTAAGCTATCCGAGGGAGAATACCGACGCCACGAGGTTTGAGGATGCGGAGAATCGAGGTTCGCGAGCGGGAATCCAGGACGGGCGCCACAATCGCGACCATCCTGGTGGGCGCAGTGGCCGGTTTTGCGGTCGGCATGTACGTCGCCCAGCGCGTCGGCGGCTTCAGCGGCCTGGCGGCCAAGTTGCGCCCCCGGCGGCGTTCGGGCGAAACCCGGGCCGATGCCTATTACGAGGCGGCCGGCGAGGACCTCCTCGACGAAGACTACGCCGACGAGGATGACCTCGACGAGGTGGATCTCGAGGAGGCCGAAGCCGACGAGGCCGACGACGAGGCCGACGACTCCGCCGAGAGCGAAGACCCCATCCTTGAAGAGCGCGTCCTGGAGGCCTTCAGCAACGACCCGATCCTGTCCGAACGGGCCATCGACATCGGCGCTATCGGCCAAGGCGACATCGAACTGGAAGGCTGGGTGGACGATGACAGCGAGGCCGAGCACGCGGTGACACTGGCACGTGGAGTTCCCGGCGTTCGCTCGGTGGCCAACCGCCTGATGGTGGACGCTCACTAGGAACGAGAGAGGCGAGAGGAGAGAGGAGGCCCGGTGTCGCTCTCCACTCTCCTCCCTCCTCTCTCCTCCCTAGGTTCCAGTCATGAGTTTGCCCGACCGCTTCGATTCCGCCAGCGAACCCCAGCTCTACGAGCGCTGGGTGGAAGCGGACTGCTTCAAGGCTGACGCGGCGCGCTCGACGCGCACAGGCGGCGATCGCGATCCGTTCACGATCGTGATCCCGCCGCCCAACGTGACGGCAATCCTGCACTTGGGCCACGCGCTGGACAACGTGACGCAGGACGTGCTGATCCGCTGGGCGCGGATGCGCGGACAGGAAACCCTGTGGATGCCCGGCACGGACCACGCGGGCATCGCGACGCAGAACGTCGTCGAAAAGATCATCGCGGGCGAAGGCAAGACGCGTTTCGACGTGGGCCGCGACGCATTCGTGAAACGCACCGAAGCGTTCGTCGAGGAAACCGGCGGCACGATCCTCAAGCAACTGCGCGCCATCGGCGCCTCGGCAGACTGGTCGCGCACCGCCTACACGTTCTCGCCCGAACTGTCGCGCGCGGTGCGCGAAGCGTTTGCGCGACTGTACGAGAAAGGCCTGATCTATCGTGGCCACCGCGTGATCCATTGGTGCCCACGCTGTCACACGTCGCTGTCGGATGAAGAGGCGGAGTTCCAGGAAGAGGATGGCGCGCTGTATCACATCCGCTATCGGCTCTCGGCTCTCGGCTCTCAGACCCGGGCCGAAAGCCTGGTCGTCGCGACCACGCGCCCCGAAACGATGCTCGGCGACGTTGCCGTTGCGGTGAATCCAAAGGATCCACGCTATGCGGCGCTCGTCGGCACAACCGTGGTCCTGCCGATCCTCGACCTCGAAATCCCGATCATCGCCGATGACTACGCCGATCCCGCATTCGGCACCGGCGTAGTGAAGATCACGCCCGCGCATGACGCCAACGACTTCGAGGTCGGCAAGCGCCATGCGCTCCCGATGCCCGTCGTGATCGACGCTGACGGGAACATGAACGCAGGGGCGACGACCGAGTACACGCGCGTGCCGGACTTCGTGCGCGGCAAATCGGCGGTTGCAGCGCGCGACCTCATCAAGCGGCGCCTCAAGGAGATCGGCGCGCTCGAAAAGACAGAGAGCAAGCGTCACTCGGTTCGGCACTGTTATCGCTGCGATACGGTCGTGGAGCCGCGCCTCTCTGACCAGTGGTTCGTGAAGATGGCGCCGCTGGCCAAGCCCGCGCTCGATGGCCTGCGCGCCGGCGCCATGCGCATCCTGCCGCAGCGCTGGGAAGCGGTGTACATCAACTGGCTCGAAGGCATCCGCGACTGGAACATCTCGCGGCAGCTGTGGTGGGGTCACCGCATCCCAGTGTGGTACTGCAAGGACTGCGATCCGCCGTACGACGTGCACGTGAGCCGCACGGATCTCACCAAGTGCCCGCACTGCGCCGGCCCGGTGCGCCAGGACGAAGACGTGCTCGACACGTGGTTCTCGTCGTGGCTTTGGCCGCTCTCGACGCTCGGCTGGCCGGACGACACGAGGGACATGAAGGCGTTCTACCCCACGGACGTTCTCGTCTCGGGGCCGGACATCATCTTCTTCTGGGTCGCCCGCATGGTGATGGCTGGATACTTCTTCACCGGCCGCTCGCCGTACCATACCGTGCTGTTGCACGGCATCGCGCGCGACGGGCAGGGGCGCAAAATGTCCAAGTCGCTGGGCAACGGCGTGGACCCGATGGAAGTCGTGCGACTCTTCGGCGCCGACGCGATGCGGTGGACGCTGGTCTCCGGCATGGGACTGGGCGCGGACATCACGCTCGATCCCGACGACCTGAAGAAGACGTTCGCGACGGGCCGCAACTTCGTGACAAAGCTGTGGAACATCGCCCGCTTCTTGCTGGAGAAGGCGGGCACCGCGCCGGTCAAGCGGGTGGCAGACATCCCGGCCGCCAAACTCCAGCGAGTGGACGAATGGATTCTGTGGCGCCTGGATGTGGCGATCGCGGAGTGCGACGCCGCGTTGGGACCGTTGCATCCCGTCACGCCGCTCTCGACAACGGACCAGAAGCAGTGGAAGCCCGACGAGCGCCTCAGCGGCATGCGCCTCAACGATCTCGCCGAGACCGCGCGCCGCTTTGTGTGGAATGAACTGGCTGACTGGTATCTCGAGGCCATCAAGGGCCGGCTCGCTGCCGGTGGCGAGGACGCCGAGGTGGCGCGCGCCGTGCTGGTGCACGCGTTCGACGGTGCGCTGCGATTGCTGCATCCGATCGTACCATTCGTGACCGAAGCGGTGTGGCAGCAGCTGCCGTCGCATTCGGCCGGCACCTTCCTGGCCACGGCGCCGTGGCCAGCGGCCAATCCGACCTCACGCACCAAACGCGCGGACGAGTTCGAGCTGATTCGCGAGGTCGTGAGCGCGCTGCGACAGATCCGCGCCGAGTACGCCGTGCCGCCGGGCTCGAACATTGACGCCATTGCCGTGGGCGGAGACGGCGTGTTCCGCGAAGAAGCCGGCATGGTGGAACGGCTCTCGCGCTCGTCGCTCAAGGTTGCTTCCGCGGCTCCCACAGGTGCGGCGGCGCACGCCGTGCTGGCGGGCGGAGTGTCACTCGTGGTGCCGCTGGCCGGACTCGTCGACATCGACAAGGAGTGCGCCCGGCTCACCGGCGAACTCGCGTCGGTCGAGAAGCAACTCCAGGGCCTCGAGGGCCGTCTGTCCAACGAGAAGTTCACGTCCAAGGCGCCGCCGGATGTCGTCGCCGGCGAGCGCGCCAAGCTCGCCGAATGGACCACGCGGCGTCAGCAGCTGCGCGACAAAGTGCAGACGCTGTGCGGCGGCTGATCGCTTTCGCGGGTGCGGTGGGCGTCGCGTGCGCTTCGCTTCAGCCGCCACCAGGCGGTCCGCAGCGGCGCGTGCCGCCGGTGTTGCTCACCGTGACGCCGGAGTCCGGCGCGGTGAACGTGACGGACGAGAGTGCGATCTTCACGTTTGATGTCATCGTGGACGACCGCGCGGGCCGTGCGGGCAACCTGGCGAGCAGCTTCCTCGTATCCCCCAACGAGGGGGGCACGGTGGTCAGCTGGCACCGCGACCGTGTCGAGGTGCGGCCGCGGCGCGGCTTCCGTGAGGGCGTCGCCTACTCCGTCACGATGTTGCCAGGCGTTGCGGACCTGAACCGGAACGTGCTGCGGGAAACGCGCGTGATCTCTTTTTCCATCGGTCCAACAATCCCGCCATACGCGATCCATGGCCGCGTGTTCGACTGGATGGCCGAACGCATCGCCGGCGACGCCCGCATTGATGTCATCCGGATGCCGGACAGCCTGCCATATGTAGGTGTCACGGACAGCGCCGGTCAGTTCGCCATCGGGCCGCTCGACGAAGGCACGTACACCGTGCGGGCATTGCTGGACAACAACCGCAACGGCCTGCGCGATCCCAACGAGATGTGGGACACCACCAGAATCGTCGTGAAGGGCGAGACGCCGTTCGTCGAGCTCCGCGCCGCACTGCGCGACACACTGGGCCCCCGCCTCCTGACGGTGGCGCCGATCGATTCCGTGACGTTTCTGGCGTCGTTCGACCACGTGCTGGACGCGGCCACGCCGCTGACACGATCCGCATTTCGGGTTCAGCGCGCCGATTCCACCGAGCTCCTGATTGCGCGTGTGTACACCCAGTCCGAATTCCAACGCGTGCGCGCCGCGCGCGAGGCCGCGCCCCGCGACAGCGTGGCCGGCCGGCGCGAGCCGCCGACAACTGGCGCGCCCAAGCCATCGCTGCCTGCCCCGGCGCGCGACGCCGTGATCGAACTGGACGCGACCACGCCGCTGCTGCCCCTGGCATCGTACCGGGTCACAGCCATCGAAGTGCGCAGCCTCACCGGGGTGGCGCGCACCAGCGAGCGCGCCATCACGATCCCCAAGCGCGACACCACCCGGGCGCCGGGCCGAAGACCATGAGCGACGCGCGACGCCAGCTACCCAGCGTGAGCGCCCTCCTCGAGAGTGACGGCGTGCGCGCGCTGCTCGACCACGCGCCGCGTTCCTTGGTCGTGGACGCCGTGCGCTCTGCCATTGACCTGGCGCGGAACGGCGCCGTGCCCGGCACAGACGCCGAATGGCTCGTCGCCATCACGCGAGCCTTGGCCGTGGCGCAGCGCCCTTCGCTGCGCCCGGTGATCAACGCCACGGGAGTCGTGCTCCACACAAACCTGGGTCGCGCGCCGCTGGCGGGCGCAGCCATTCACGCGATCACGCGGACGGCCGGCGGCTACACCAACCTCGAGTACGACATCGAGCGCGGCGCCCGCGGATCGCGGTACGATCACTGCGCGTCTCTGCTTTGCGAACTCACGGGTGCAGGCGGCGCCCTGGTCGTGAACAACACCGCCGCCGCGCTGGTGCTGGCGCTCAACACGCTCGCCAACGGTCGTGCGGTGATCATTTCGCGCGGCGAACTGGTGGAGATCGGCGGCAGTTTCCGCGTACCGGACATCATGGAGCGCAGTGGCGCGCACCTGCACGAGGTCGGCACCACCAACCGCACGCACCGGGCAGACTACGAGTCCGCCATCAACAGCGGCACCGGCGCCCTGCTCAAGGTGCATCGCAGCAACTTCGCGATGGAGGGTTTCGTCGCCGAGGTGGACGCGCGCGACCTCGCCGCGCTGGGCCGCGAGAAGTCGCTGCCCCTCGTGCATGACCTGGGCACCGGCCTGCTCATTCCGCTCGACGACATCGGCCTTGCGGGAGAACCGACCGCGACCGACGCGATGCGCGCCGGCGCATCGGTGATCACCATGAGCGGCGACAAGCTCCTCGGCGGACCGCAGGCCGGCATCATCATCGGCGATGCGGCGCTGGTGCGTCGCATGCGCGAGAATCCGCTGGTGCGCGCCCTGCGCGTGGACAAGCTCACGCTCGCGGCGCTCGAGGCGACACTGGTGCTGTACCGCGACGCGGCGCGTGCCCGCACCGAGATTCCCGTTTTGCGCATGCTGGGCGTTCCGGTGGCGGCATTGCGCACGCGCGCCAACGCGCTGCGCGCGCAGGTTCGCGGCATCGAAGTCGTCGAGACCGATGCCAGCGTCGGCGGCGGCACGTTCCCGTCCGCGCGGATCGCTTCCATTGCGCTGGCGGTTCCAGGAAACGCCACAGGGCTGGAAGAGCGCCTGCGCCTTGGCGATCCAACGGTCATCGGGCGCGTGGCTGATGACCGGCTGCTGCTGGACCTTCGTGCGGTGTCGCCGAGCGATGATGCAACGCTCGCCGCCGCGCTCAAGGCCGCCCTCCGGTCGTGAACGGCGCCGCGGTGTTCCTCGACCGCGACGGCACCATCATCCGCGACACGCACTACGTCGCCAACCCAGCGGATGTGCAGCTCCTCCCTGAAGCCGCGTCCGCTGTCCGACGTCTGAACGAATCCGGTCTTCCGGTGATTGTCATTACCAACCAAAGCGGTATCGCACGCGGGATTTTCGGCGAACAGGACTACGAAGCCGTGCGCGGTCGAATCGACGACCTGCTGCTCGGCTACGGCGCGCACATCGACGCGACATATATGTGTCCGCACCATCCGGACATCACCGGCGATTGCGAATGCCGCAAACCCGGCACGCTGCTGTACCGGCAGGCCGCCGAGGACTTCGGCCTCGACTTCGCGCGGAGTTGGTACGTGGGCGACAAGCTCCGCGACCTCTTTCCGTCGCGCGAACTCGGCGGCCGCGGAATCCTCGTACCCACTGAGGAGACGCCGCGCGAGTCCTTCGCGGAGGCACGCCGGGATTTCGAGGTCGCCCGCTCTCTGGACGCGGCGGTGAGGCGAATCGTAGAATCCGTTGGATGACCTCGCGAATCGCGGTCTTTGCGTCGGGCAGCGGCACCAACCTCCAGGCGATACTCGACTATCTCCATGCACTCGGCGACAAGCGCGCGGGGGATGTGGTCGTGATCGCCAGCGATCGCGCGGACGCGGGTGCCCTCGACCGTGCACGACGCGCCGGCATCGAGGCCGCCGTGCTCCACTCGAAGCGCAACCCGGACGGCTGCGAAGCACTGACGCTGCTCAAGACGCACCGCGTGGATTTCCTGGCCCTCGCCGGCTACCTGCGCCTGGTGGACGCCGATGTGCTCGCGGAATTGCCGAGCCGCGTGGTGAACGTGCATCCGGCGCTGTTGCCGGCGTTCGGCGGTCCGGGCATGTATGGCGAGCGCGTGCATCGCGCGGTGCTGGCGTCCGGCGCCAGCGTGAGCGGCGCCACCGTCCACTACGTCGAGTCGGAGTACGACACCGGCACGATCCTGGCGCAGTGGCCCGTCCCGGTGCTGGCAGACGACACGGCCGCCTCGCTTGCGACGCGCGTGCTCAAGGTCGAGCATGTGCTGTACCCTCGCGTGGTCAACGCCGTGGCGTCCGGACTGTGGCGCTTCGATTCGCGGCCGCGCGCGGTACCCGACGGCGCGTTCAATTCCCTGATGAAGTGGGACGAGAAGAAACTCGCGGCGGAGATTGATTCCGCTTTTGGTTTTCCGCCGTTGCCCAACCGGTAACCCGTTCGGCGCTGCATCCTCCCCTGCACCCCGCACCCTGGTTCGGAATGAGAGCTCTGATTTCAGTCTCTGATAAGTCCGGAATCACGGAGTTCGCTACGCGCTTGTCCGCGCTCGGGTGGGAATTGATTTCCACTGGCGGCACCGCCCGGGCCCTCCGCAAAGCCGGACTCGACGTGAAGGACGTCGCCGACGTCACCGGCTTTCCAGAGATTCTCGACGGACGCGTGAAGACGCTGCATCCCGGCGTGCATGGGGGTCTGCTGGCCAGGCGCGACCTGCCCGAGCACATGGAGGCCATCAAGAAGCACGGCATCACGCCCATCGACCTCGTGGTCGTGAACCTGTACCCGTTCCGCGAGACCGCGGCGCGCAAGGATGTGTCCAGACAAGACATCGTGGAACAGATTGATATCGGCGGGCCCAGCATGCTGCGCTCGGCCGCCAAGAACTTCGAGTCGGTCTTCGTCGTCGTGGATCCCGCCGACTATCCCCGCGTGCTGGCGTCCATCGAAGCCAACGACGAGGACGTGGACCTGCGCTTCCTCCTCGCGGAGAAGGTCTACGCCCACACCGCGTCGTACGACTCGGCCATTGCCAACTGGTTCGCGGAGCAACGCCAGGATCTCTTCCCCGACACGTTCACGGCCGCGCTCCAGAAGGGTCAGTCGCTGCGATACGGCGAAAACCCTGGTCAGGCGGCTGCCTTTTACATCGAGCGCGAGGGAGCCGGGCTGGCGGCGTTGAAGCAGCGCGGCGGCAAGGAGCTCTCGTTCAACAACCTGCTGGACCTCGAGGGCGCGCTCCTCGCCATCGAGCCGTTCGGCGAACAGACCGCCTGCGCCATCGTGAAACACACCACCCCGTGCGGTTTGGCCATAGGCCCCACACCACTCGAAGCGTACAAGCTGGCGCTCTCGTGCGATCCGGTGTCGGCATTCGGCTCGGTGATCGCTTTCAACAAGCCGGTGGACGAGGCCACGGCCGACACGGTGTCTGGCCTGTTCGTGGAATGCGTGGTGGCGCCCGAGTTTTCGGACGGTGCCGTCGAGGTGCTGGGACGCAAAAAGAACCTGCGCGTTCTCGAGGGCACGGCGCGCTGGCCGTCGCGCAGCTTCGACTACAAGCGCGTCCGCGGCGGCGTCCTGGTGCAAGAGCGCGCGCCCACGGTCATCGACACCACGGGCTGGACCACCCCGACGCGACGCACGCCGACGCCAGCCGAGCTCGAAGACCTGCTCTTCGCGTGGCGCTCGGTGGCCGCCGTCAAATCCAACGCCATCGTGCTCGCTCGCGGCGGCATGACCATCGGCATCGGCGCGGGCCAGATGTCCCGGGTCGACGCGGCCTTCATGGCGGTCCACAAGGCCAAGCTCAGCGGCCATCTGACCGCCGGCGCGGTCCTGGGGTCGGACGCCTTCTTTCCGTTCCGCGACGGCGTGGATCAAGCCGCCGAAGCCGGTGTCAAAGCCATCGTGCAACCGGGCGGCTCGGTGCGCGACGCCGAGGTGGTGGCCGCGGCCGACGAGCACGGCATTGCCATGGTCTTTACCGGAAAGCGCCTCTTTCGTCATTAGCTTCATCGGCACCCTGCCCCCGCACCCTGAGTTTCATGGCGTCAGCCTTGGTCAGCACGAACGGAGAGCTCGACTACCGCCCGTCCTACATGGCCGCGACGATCGCGGCCCTGGCGGTCCTGGGCCTCTACCTCCTTACGCTGGCGCCGACCACCGCGATGTGGGACACGAGCGAGTACATCGCCGCTGCCTACACGCTGGGGCTGCCGCATCCGCCCGGGAATCCGCTCTTCGTCCTGGTCGGCCGCGTGTTCGCCGTGCTGCCCATCGCGCCCACCGTGGCGATGCGCATCAACGTGTTGGCGGCGATTTGCAGCGCGGCATCCGCCGCCATGTGGTTCCTGGTGACCGAGCGCGTACTGGTGGGCTGGCTGCCCAAGCGCTGGCACCGGATCCTCGGTGCGGGCGTCGCGACGCTGATCGGCGCCACTGCCTTCACGGTGTGGAACCAGTCGGTGGTGAACGAGAAGGTCTACACCGTGTCCCTCGCAGGCATCGCGGTGATTTCGTGGCTCATGATTCGCTGGTCCGACGAGCCGGAAGGCCGCACCGCCGACCGGATCCTCGTCCTCGTGGCGTACCTGTTGGGACTGGGTTACGCGAACCACATGGCCGGGATGTTGCCGTCGCTGGCGGTTGGCGCCGCGATCATGGCGCGGAAGCCGGCCACCATCCTCCGGTGGCGCCTGCTGCTCGCGGCAGCGGCCGCGCTCGTCTTTGGGCTCACGCCGTTTGCGACGCAACCGATCCGCGCCGCGTACATGCCAGCGATGAACGAGGGCGAGCCGACCGCGTGCCAGGACGGGCTCAAGTTCTCCTGCACGTTCAGCCAGGGCACGTACGACCGCTTCATGTACAACTTCAATCGCGGCCAGTATGGCAAGCCCAAGCTCACGGAACGTCAGGCCCCCATCACCGGCCAGATCGGGATGTGGTGGTACTACTTCAAGTGGCAGTGGCTGCGCGATGCGCACAACGAACAGCAGGCCGCGCAGGCGCTGCTCGCGGCGGTGTTCCTCGTGCTGGGCCTCTTCGGCGGCTGGGTCCACTTCAAGCGGGACCGACGAAGTTTCTGGTATTTCGGGACACTCATGATGTCCATGACGGTCCTGCTGATCGTCTATCTGAACTTCAAATACGGCGCCACGCAGGCACCCGAATTGCGGGACGTAGACCGCGAGGTGCGCGACCGAGACTACTTCTATCTCTGGAGTTTCTCGGCGTGGGGCGTGTGGGCCGGACTCGGCCTGCTCTTCGTCTGGGAGACCGTGGCCTCGATGTTCGGCGTCGAGGACGTGCAGGTCGCCGGCGAGACGGTCAGCGAACCCCGCCCGCGCTCGTGGCTGTATGGGTCGCCGGTGCTGGCGCTGGCGCTCGTGCCACTGTTCACGAACTGGAGCACCGCGTCGCGTCGCGGGCATACGGACACGGCTGATTTCGCGCACGACCTGCTCAATTCCGTGGAGCCGTACGGGATTCTCGTCGTGGTCGGTGACAACGACACATTCCCGCTGTGGTTCGCCCAGCAGGTGGAAGGCGTCCGCAAGGACATCGTCATCGCCAACACGTCCCTGCTCAATACGGACTGGTACACGCGCCAGTTGATTCGTCGCCCGGTGTACGACTACGACGAAGCCAAGGGACCGGCCATCTACCGTGGAAAGAATTGGCCCAAGCCAGTTGGCTCTCCGCTCAAGATGACCACCAACGAGGCGGACTCGGTGCCGGGTTACATGATCGTGGATAAACCCGTTGGGCTGGGCGCCGGCGAGCTCAGGTGGGTGCTCGATCCCAAGCGGATGTCCCCGGACGGCAACGGCAACGGGTTGCTGCAGCGCGCGGACATCTTCGTGCTGCGGATGCTCTCGGACTCGTGGCCGGGACGGCCGTTCTACTTCAGTCGCACGTCGGGACCGTATGCGCGCGAGTTGGGGCTCGGCGACAACGTCCTCACCCAGGGATTGGCGGCCAAGGTGTTTCTGCAGCCCAAGGCGGCCACGCCGGATACCGCGTTCGTGCAGGGCGACGGCTGGATCGATATCAAGCGAACGCGGCAGTTGTGGTCCGAGGTGTTCAAGGCGCCGAAATCGCTCGTGAGGCGCGGCGACTGGATTGACCAGCCATCCATCGGCATTCCGTATCTCTACTTCGCGACCGGCGTACAGATCGCGGAAGTGCTTCGCGAAAAGGATCCCCTGGCCTCGCGGGTGATGGTGAATGAGTCCAAGGCGCTCGCGAAAGCGATGCGACTCGACGCCGCGGCATTGAGCCTGGATCAGTTCTTCCCGGAATCAGCGATGCCGGTGACCGCCGGCGATACCTTGGCCGCAAAGTCGCTCATGTTGCCGCCGAAGGCGCCCGCGAACGCGCCGCCCACCAAGCCGACCAAGAAGCCCTAGCCCGACTTTCGCAAAGTAAGGGTCTTTGAGCGATGCAGGCTCCTCTTTC
>JBBTFS010000123.1:0-23393 GCA_038060705.1 Gemmatimonadota bacterium | reverse complement strand
GCACCCAGTGCACGTACGTCATCTTCGGCGCCTTGGGGTCCGGTGCGTCCGGATCATCGACAATCAGCGCAAGGCTCCTCGAGCCCGGGGGCGCGCCCGACCACGACAACTCGGGCGCGATGTCTGCGTCATCGCACGTGCATTCGCTCGGGATGGCGCCTTCGTGCTGAAAGGCGGGCGACGTGATCTGCATCGATCGAGTGCGCGCGACTAACGCCTTTTCCTGGCCGTCTTCTTCGCGGGCCTCCTGGCCCTCGACGCCGCCGTCCTTGGCCTTGGAGCCGATTTCGCCTTCTTCGCCAGACGCGCCTGGAGCAGCTCGACGAACTCCGCCGGGCGCTTGGCGATGCCGATGCCGGCCTTCTTGAAAGCCTCGAGCTTCTCGGCTGCGGTGCCGGACGAGCCGGAGATGATGGCGCCGGCGTGCCCCATGCGGCGACCCGGTGGCGCGGTCTGGCCGGCGATGAAGCCGACCACCGGCTTCGTCATGTGCTTCTTCACGAAGGCGGCCGCTTCCTGCTCGTCCGTTCCGCCGATTTCACCCATCAAGGCCACGGCCAGCGTGTTTGGGTCCTCCTCGAACGCCTGAAGGCAGTCAATGAAGTTGGTGCCGTTGATCGGATCGCCGCCGATGCCGACGCACGTGCTCTGACCCAGCCCGGCCTTGGTGAGGAGGTGCACGACCTCGTACGTCAGCGTGCCAGAGCGGCTCACCACGCCGATGTTGCCGGGCTTGCAGATGCGGCCAGGGATGATGCCGATCTTCGTTTTGCCGGGCGTGATGAGCCCCGGGCAGTTGGGGCCGATCAGGCGCGCGCCCTTTTCCTTCACGAACGGATACACGCGTGTCATGTCCAGCACCGGCACGCCTTCCGTGATGGCGACGATGAGCTTGATGCCGGCGTCCGCCGCTTCCATAATCGCGTCCGCGGCGAACATCGGTGGCACGTAGATGACGCTGGCGTTGGCGCCCGTGGCGGCCACCGCGTCGTGCATCGTGTTGAAGATCGGCACGGTCTTCTCAAACTTCTGCCCACCTTTCCCGGGGGTCACGCCGGCGACGACCTTGGTACCGTACTCCATCATCTGCTTGGCGTGGAACGATCCGTCGCGGCCGGTGATGCCCTGTACCACCAGCTTGGTCTTGGAGTCGGCGAAGATGCTCACGCTGACCTCCGGCTGTCGGCTGTCGGCTGTCGGCCGTCAGCAGTCGCCAATTGCACCGCCTTCTGAACGGCCAGGTCCATATCGGTCATGGCCGAGAAGCCGTTGTCGTTCAGGATCTTCACCGCGATCTCCTCGTTCGTGCCCGTGAGCCGGATGACGATCGGCACCTTGAGCGGATTCTTCTTCGTGGCGGTCACAATGCCGTTGGCGACGTCGTCGGTGCGGGTGATGCCGCCGAAGATGTTGAACAGGATGGCTTTCACATTCTTGTCGGACGTGATGATCTTGAGCGCGTTCACGACTTTTTCCGGGTTCGATGAACCGCCGATGTCCAGGAAATTCGCCGGGGATCCACCGTAGTACTTGACCAGATCCATCGTGGCCATCGCGAGTCCGGCGCCGTTCACGCAGCAGCCGACGTTGCCGTCCAGCTTGATGAATGTGAGGTTGGCGTGGCGCGCAAGCACTTCGCTGGGTTCTTCCGCGCTCTCGTCGCGCAGTGCGGCGAGCTCGGGATGACGATCCAGTTCGTTGTCGTCAATCACCATCTTGGCGTCGAGCGCGAGGACCTCGTCCTTGGTCGTGACGACCAACGGGTTGATCTCGGCCAGTGAGCAGCCGGCCTTCATGAACGCGGAGTAGAGTTGCTGCATGATCTTTGCGGCCGCGCGCACTTTCTTGGCGTCGTCGTACAGGAAGAAGCCGAGCTGCGACGCCTGGTAGGCGGTGAGCCCGTAACGCGTGTCCACGGGAAGCTTCATGATCTTCTCGGGCGTGTTGGCCGCCACCTCTTCGATGTCGATGCCACCCGCGGGGCTCACCATGAACACGGGCTTCCTGGCCGCGCGGTCCACGATGATGCCCACGTACGCCTCGCTTGAGATGTCAGCCGCTGCCGTCACCAACACTTTCATGACGGTGAGGCCCTTGATCTGCATGCCGAGGATCTTCGATCCGATTTCGCGCGCTTCGGTGGGGTTCCTGGCGAGCTTCACGCCGCCCGCCTTGCCGCGTCCGCCGGCGTGAACCTGGGCCTTGACGACGACCGGGCCGCCGATGCTCGTGGCGATCGCCTCGATCTCGAATGGTGTGGTGGCGACGTCGCCGGCCGGGATCGGCACGCCTTCGGCGCGCAGCAGATCCTTGGCCTGGTATTCGTGGATGTTCACTGAACTCCTGGGGACTAGTGACTAGGAAATTGGAACTGGTTCTTACGCGACGATTGTCGTTCCTGCTTTGCCGTGGACGGCGGCGCGACCCTTTGCCAACGATGTAATCACGGCCCTGCCCTTCGTGCGGCGGACGAAGTCTATCGCGGCCCTGATCTTCGGGGCCATGCTACCCTCGCCGAACTGCCCTTCGCGGTCCAATCGCTCGGCGTCGTCCACCGTCAGCGTTTCAACGGGACGTTGCGTGGGCTTGCCCCAGTCAAGATAGACGCGATCGACGTCGGTGAGGATGAGCAGCAGCTGAGCTCCCAGGTCGCGGGCCAGGACGGCGGCCGCGAGGTCCTTGTCGACTATGGCGTCGATGCCTTCCCAGCCCAGGGTGGAATGGCGGTAGATCGGTGCTCCCCCGCCCCCAACGGCGATGACGATGACCGCGGACTGCACCAACTGCCGGATGACGGACAGCTCGTGGATCGCTACGGGTGCCGGGCTCCCGACCACGCGTCGCGGCTGGCCGCGGCCATCCTGCTTCACCGAGTGTCCGGCGCGCTCGAGTTCGGCTGCCCGTGCGGGACTCACTTCGTGCCCGATGAACTTCGTGGGATTCTTGAGCGACGGGTCGTTCGGGTCCACCTCCACCTGGGTGACGATCGTGGCCACACGGCGTGTCGAGTCCAAGCGACGCAGCGCGTTCTCGAGCGACTGCTGGATCATGTAGCCGATCCAACCGGCCGTCGCGGCGACGAGCACGCCCAACGGCAGCGGCGGAGCGTCGTGTCTCGCGAGTTCCTGCCGGAAAAGTTCGTCGCCGACCTGGGGGCCGTTGCCGTGCACGATGCAGACGTTCCAGCCGTCGCCGACCAGATCCACGATGGGTGCGAGGCTTTCCCGCGTGTGTCGGAACTGATTCTGGATGGTTGCGTCCTCGCCGGAGGGCGCGAGTGCGTTCCCGCCAAGCGCGATGATCGCGATGGGAGCAACGTTGCGATCGGACGACCGTCGCTCGCCTCGTGCCGGCTGGGCTTCGCTCATCGCCGCGGTTGACGAAGGAGCGCGCCGAGCGCGTCAAAAGCACGGCCGTAGCTGCCCCAGTCACCGCGCGTGCTGGCGCGCCGCATCTCGTTGTACAGCTCCTGCACGCGCGTGCGGAAATCGGCGCCGGAAATCGGCGTGGTCGACGCCGGCTGGCCTCCGAGCTGAAACACGCTCCGGGCGCTCCAGGCGGAATCGCCCAGCACCGCCGTGACATACAGCAGTCGCGCGGACCCTGAGCTGCGCAGGTCATAGCGCGGCTGCAGCAGGACGAGGCGATTGGCCACCGGCAGGACGCGCACGTAGCCACGCACGAGCGTGGGTGCGGACGTGGTGTCCGACGCGCGCAGGCGGTCGAGGGACTCGCTCCAAAGCGGTGCGACCTCGCGCGCCGGCAGCCATACACTTCGGTGCGACGAGCCACCGAATGCGATGAACAGACCGCGGAGACGCTCGGTTCGGTCCAGCAATGGCAGAATGGCGGCCGCCACGTCGGAGTGCGGAAACGCGATGAACGGTGGAGCTACGCCCACCAGCGCACTGTCGGGTCCTTCGTCGTCCGGCAGGTGACGCACGCCTTCCGTTTCGCCCCGGGTTCCGAACCGGCCGAAGGCGCTCGCTTGAGCACGCGCGCCGTCAATGGCCGGCGGCAGCTGTTCCCTGACTCCGGCGCGGAGCGCGGTGGGCCGCACGAACAGCCGTGGAAACTCCGCCATCCATGTGGCCGCCACCGGATCTGGAGACGAGTCAGCGACGAAGACGACTCGGCCGCTTGCGGCGTTAACGATGGCAGTCGCGGCATGCTGGAAGTACGCGCGGTCGCTGCCGGCGACCGTCATGCGCCGGCTGAGCGGATACGTCCCGGAGGCTGAGTAGACATCGATGGCCCATGCGAGCGTGTCGGCGATCCACACCGGCGCAATCGTGGTGCCCTGCGTAAAGAAGGGCGCCAGTGCCGCGACCCGCGATCGCGCGGTGCGCCGCTCCACCATGTGTGAGGCCGATGCCGACGGCGGGGCAAGCCACACACGCACGTCCTGCATCGCCAGCGCGTAGGCGAATCGCGTGAAGGCGCCGCCGAGGCGTGGCGCGGCCAGGCGATTGGTCGAGTCGAGCACCACCATGGGCCGGGCCACGGAATCGGCCACGATGACGACTCCCGGCCGGCCTTGAACGCCCTCCGCGCGCGGCACGCGCACGGGTCCGCCTGCATCGTCCACCGCGCCACCCAGGAAGGTGTGCGGCGAGCCCTGAGCGTCCGCCGACGCAACGATACCCACCAGGGCGCTGTCGACCGACTGCCATGACACCACGGCGCCTGGTTGGGGGCGTTCGTTGGCGCGGCGCAGCGCGGCGTCGTCCCACACGGACACGTACGACGCGGCTTGGGTGAGCGAGGTGAATGGCAGGGTCGAGTCGGCGATGCCGATGCGGTCGACGGCGAACGCACGTCGCGTGTAACCGGCGCGAGTTGCTTCGTATGGTCGCTCTCGGGCGAGGGGGTCACGGTCCGCCGCCGCGCGCCTCGCAATGAACGGTGCCAACTGCCTGGCGGCCAACACGGCAACGAGGACGCCGGTGATCGCCGCGAACGCCAGGCGCATCTGCCCGGTCCAGCCCGCCCAGAGGACCGTGAGTCCGGCGCCAAGGGTCACGACGAACATCACAAGACTGGCGGGAATCTCGACGCGATGATCGAAGTAGGTGAAGGCGCCGTCGGCGCCGCTCCCGGCACCCAGGATGGTGTACATCTCCAGGCGATAGTGCCACGAGAGCATCAGCAGCAGGCCGCCGGCGAGCATCGCCAAGTGGCGGCGAACGTAACCGGAGACGTACAGGCCGCCCTGTTCCCACCGCAGGCTCGGCGTCAGCGCGTAGAGCACGACGACCATGGCGATGACGGTGAGTACCACCGCCAAGCCCCAGTTGAACAACGACAATTCGACCGGAAGCTGGTGGACGAAGAACGCCAGGTCTTCGGCGAAGTACGGGTCGGACTCACCGAAGGGCTTGCCCACCCGTGCGGCGAGGAATGCGCTCCAGTCACCGCGCGACCACGCGAGCAACACTCCCGTGATTACCGAGGCGCCGGCCGCTGTGTACGTGAGTTGTTCGCGCGGGACTTCTTCGCCGATGTCCAGGTTGCCGAGGCGGCGCGGCAGCACCAGCGAGACGACGCTTTGACGGACGGCGTAGAGGTTGGCGAACACGAAGAGCGTCGCCGCGGCCGCGCACGAGGAGCGCAGCAGGAACAGCGACCAGAACTTGGCCTGCCACACCTCGGTCGCGCCCATGGCCGCGTACCAGAGGTAGTCCGTATAGACCTCGGCGATGCCGCGCGCGACGAGCAGCGCGATCGCGCCGCCGATCAGGAGCGTGAGCAGCCACCGCCGGCCGGCCACGCCTACACCTTCACGCCTTGGGCCCTGAGCCAGCCCTCCATCTCGGCACGGATCTCGTCCACGCGGAGCTGCGTCGTCGCCTCGAATCTCGCGACGAGAATTGCCTGCGTGTTGGAGGCGCGGATGAGTCCCCAGCCGTCGCCGTAGAGCACGCGCACGCCATCCACGTCAATCACCTGATGCCGCGCGCGGAAATACTCCACGGCGCGCGCCACGATGGCGAATTTGTCCTCCTCCGGCACGTCGATCCGGATTTCCGGCGTCGAGACGTAGTCCGGCACGTCCGCCAACAACTCCCGCGGATTCTTGCCGGCCGCACTGCAGATCTTCACGAGGCGCGCTGCACCGTACAGGGCGTCGTCATGGCCAAGGAAGCCCTCCTTGAAGAACATGTGCCCGGACATCTCGCCCGCGACCGGTGCGTTCATCTCTTTCATCTTGTCTTTGATGAGCGAGTGTCCGGTCTTGAACATCAGCGGCTTGCCGCCCGCCTTGGCGATGGCGTCCGGAAGCGCCTGTGAGCATTTCACGTCGAAGATGACGGTTTGCCCCTGCCCCGTGCGCGCGAGAATGTCGCGCGCATAGAGGATCAGGATCCGGTCGCCCCAGATGATGGTGCCGGCGTCATCCACGATGCCGATGCGGTCTGCGTCACCGTCGAACGCCACGCCGAAATCGGCTTTGTCCTGCTTCACGGCCGCGATGAGGTCCACGAGGTTCCCGGGGACCGTGGGATCGGGGTGGTGATTCGGGAAAGTGCCGTCGCTCTCGGTGAAGAGGCCGCGCGCCTCGATGCCGAGTTTCCTGAACAACTGTGGCGCCACGAGCGACGCCGCGCCGTTGCCGCAGTCGTAGACGATTCTCATGCCGCTTTTGAACGGTCCAAGTCGCCGCGCCATGTCGTCGACATAGCGGTCGATGATCGGTTCGAGCCGGACGCTGCCCTGTCGGCGCGGCCTCTGCGTTGCCGTGGTGAGCCGGTAGAGCTTCTGGATTTCCTCGCCGTGCAGCGACTCGGCGCCGACGCAGAGCTTGAAGCCGTTGAACTCCGGGGGATTGTGTGATCCGGTGATCTGGATGCCGCCGGTGACGCCATCCACCATATGCAGGCTCCAATACACCAGCGGGGTCGGCACGACGCCGAAGTCCACCACGTCTCGTCCTGCCCCGTTCAGGCCCTCACAGAGCGCGGTGCGCAAGCCGTCGCCACTGGGCCGGTTGTCGCGGCCGACGCCCACGGCGCCGAGGATCTTGTGGTCATCGAGATAGATCGCGAATGCCCGGCCGATGGCGCGGGCGACATCGGTGGTGATCTCCTTCCCCACGATGCCGCGGATGTCATACTGCCGGAATATCCCGGCGGGGATGCTAGACGCCATGCTGCCTCACTCGACCCGGCCGCTGGGCCTAACGGCCCAGCCGATCCAGAACGCGCTGGAAACCTACGATGGAGGATTCCTCAACCTGCGGGAGTCCCTTGCTCGCGACGCGCTGGAACCAGTTGGGGTATACGCCAAGCACCAGGATACCTGCGACCGTGACGGCGAGGACCAAGCGTGTGAGCGCCGACGCCGGCGGTGCGGGTTCCGCCTTGTCCGCGGGCGAGCGCATGAACATCACCATGATGACATTCAGATAGTACCCTGCCGACACCACCGTGGTGAGCACGAGCACGATGGCGAGCAGGGTCTGCGGCAGTCGCGCCTGGAGCGCCACTTGCAGGATGTACCACTTGGCCACAAAGCCGGCACCACCGAAGACCGGGAACCCGAGCAGCGAGAGCATGATCACCGCCATGGAGACGGCGAGCCATGGCCTGGTCGCCCACAAACCAGCCAGGTCGTCGATCATGACGACGCTGCTGTCCTTCTTCGACACGGCGACCACGACCGCGAAGGCGCCGAACGTCGCCAGCGTATACACGAACAGGTAGAACAGCATCGCCGAGGCGCCGGGCAGCGTCGCGGGCGCGATCGCCACCAGGAGGTACCCCGCGTGTCCGATGCTCGAGTACGCCAGCAGCCGCTTGAGGTTCTTCTGCGCCAGTCCCACCGCGTTGCCGGCGATCATCGTCACGATGGCCAGTGCGGCCAACGCCGTGTGCCACGACTGATACGCCCCCGGAAGTGCCTCGATCCACACGCGCAGGAACGCGGCGAATGCGGCCGCCTTCACCGTGGCGGCCATGTAGCCGGTCACCGGCGACGGCGCGCCATCGTAGACGTCGGGCGCCCACATATGGAACGGCACGGCGGCGACCTTGAACCCGAATCCCACCAGCAACAGTCCGATGCCGGCCAGGAACATCGGGCTCGACCCGACGCCAGCAGCCAGATACCGGTGCGCGATTTCGCCGAGGTTCATGGTGCCGGTCGCGCCGTACATCAGCGCTATGCCGTAGAGCAGGAATGCGCTCGAGAATGCGCCGAGCAGGAAGTACTTGAGTGCGCCCTCCGCTCCTCTGGCGCTACGGCGGTTGAGTCCGGCCAGCGCATAGACGGCGATGGACATGAGCTCCACCGCGATGAACAGGATCATCAGGTCGCGCGCCGCCACGAGCAGCATCATGCCGGACGACGCGAGCAGAATCAGGACGTGGCTCTCGGCAATGCCAACACCCTGCCGGTCATTGTCCTCGCGCGCCAGCGCGATGGCGAACACGGTGCCGGTGAGGATGATGAGGTCCGCCATCCACCGGAAATTGTCCACGGCTACCGGGCCGATCGTGGCGGTGTACCCCTTGAGCAGGTACATCCACACCACGCCGCCGGCTGCGATGGCGACCACGATGCTGGCAAGGGCGACGGCGCGCTGGTGGGCGGCGCTATCCGGACGCCACGCGGCCCAGAGGAGCAGGATCATTGCGCCGCCGATCAGTACGAGGTCCGGCCCGAGGGCCGTCATCAGCTGGGCGGGGACTGACAGATCGAGCGGCTGCATCAGCGTTCACCCCGCGGCGTTCGCGTCGCGGCGCGACCCGTGGCCGCCTCCACGCGCTTCACGAACTGCGTCGCCGCGGTTTCCATGCGACGCAGCACTGGCTGTGGATAAACGCCCAGCCAGATGATGCCCGCGATGAGCGGCGCCAGGAGCGCCAACTCCCGCTTGTTGAGATCCGGGATGTGCTCGTTCTCCGGCTTGGACAGCGGGTTGAACAGTATTCGCTGAATGGCCCACAGCAGGTACGCCGCCGCAAGGATCACGGCGGTCGCAGAGATGATTGCCAGGTAGGGATGCGTGCGGAAGGCTCCGAGAAGCACCAGGAACTCGCCAACGAAACCGTTGGTTCCCGGCACTCCAATGCTGCTGAGGGACACCAGCGTGAGGGTGGCCGCGAACAGGGGCACGGTGCGCGCGATGCCGCCGTACGCGTCGATCATGCGTGTGTGCCGGCGCTCGTAGATCATGCCGATGAGCAGGAACAACGCTCCAGTGGAGATGCCGTGGTTGATCATCACCAGCAGGGCGCCCTGCACGCTCTGCACAGTGACCGCGAAGATGCCGAGCATCACAAAGCCCAGGTGGCTGACGGACGAGTACGCCACGAGCTTCTTGAAGTCCGGCTGGACCAGCGACACCAGCGCGCCGTAGATGATGCCCACGACCGCGAGCCCGAGGATGATCGCGCGAACGTCGTCGCGCATCGCGGTGGCCGGGAACAGCGGCACGGCCAGCCGGAGGAAACCAAAAGTGCCGAGCTTGAGCATGATGGCCGCCAGCACCACGGAGCCCGCGGTGGGCGCCTCCACGTGCGCGTCCGGCAGCCACGTGTGGAACGGGAACATCGGCACCTTCACGGCGAACGCCAGGAAGAAGGCGCCAAAGAGCCAGAGCGCCGCCTGTGGCGTGACGCGGGCCGACGTCAGCACGGCGTCGTACGAGAAGTTGGGGATGTTCGTGGCGACGTTGGACGCGTGCAGCCCCAGGTACACGATGGCGGCCAGCATCAGCATCGAGCCGACCATCGTATAGATGAAGAACTTCACGCTCGCGTAGATGCGGCGTTCCCCGCCCCAGATGCCGATGATGAAGTACATCGGCACCAGCATCACTTCCCACATCACGTAGAAGAGGAAGAGGTCGAGCGCCATGAAGACGCCCAGCATGCCGCTGGTGAGAATGAGCATCAGTGCGTAGTAGCCACGCACCCGCGTGCGGATGCCCGTCCAGCTGCCGAGCACGGACAGCACCATGATGACCGTCGTCAGCAGGATCATCATCAGCGCGATGCCGTCGATGCCCAGGGTGAACCGGATGCCCCAGTTCGGAATCCACGGCATGTCGTACACGGCCTGCCACGTTGCGACATCGGGATTGAACGACCACCACAAGCCCAGTGACACGAGGCATTCGACGGCCAGCGTGATGAACGCGATCCAGCGCGGTACGCCCGCCGTGCCGCCGGCGATCTCGTCCGCGCCAGGCGCCGTGTTGCCGCGCGGCACCAGGAGGATGAGTAGCGCGCCGATGACTGGGATGAGCAGCAGCGCGGGAAGCACCCAGCTCATGTAATGGATGGACGTCAGGAAAGCGGCCATGGGATCAGCGCAGGGTGACGGCGCCCAGGACCGCGAGCACGCCGAGGACGAGGACCCAGGCATACGTACCGACTTGCCCGGACTGGAGCGTGGAGCCGAGCCAGCCAAGCGCGCGCGCCGTCCACGCGCTGCCGTTGACCATCAAACCGTCAATCAGGCCGACGTCGATGCCGCGCCAGAGCAGATTGCGCGACGTGACGAACGTGGGACGCACGATGACTTTGTCGTACGCCTCGTCCACGAAGTACTTGTGCTCCAGCACGCGCTGGAAGCCCTCTTCCGGCTTGGCCTGCGCCTTGGGTACGAGGGTTTCGGGCTTGAGCCGGTTGAACGCGATCCAGATACCGATTGCGGCGATCAGTACCGCGGCACCCACCAGCGCGTACTCCAGGGAGTGGGAGATCTCCTGCGGCGCGCCGTGCGTCACGCGCAACGCGGACTTCCCCACGACCGGCTCCAGCCAGTGCTCCAGCGAAGTGGTGGGTTGCACCGGAACGAACGCCGGCAAGTTGAGCCATCCGCCAATGGCACTCAAGACGCCAAGAACCACGAGGGGGCCGGTCATCACCCACGGCGCTTCCGCCAGATGGGGGCGCTCCTTCTCCCCGGTCCGGCTGGGACCGTGGAAGGTGTAGAGCATCATGCGGGTCATGTAGATCGCCGTCAGCAACGCGGCGGCCAGCCCCAACGCGTAGCAGGCGTACAACACGACGTTGCCGGGCACGCCGAACCACGTCGCATCGGCCAGGGTCGACCCACGTGCCCGGACGAACACAGACGTGAGGATCTCGTCCTTGGAGAAGAAACCCGAGAACGCCGGCACTCCGGCGATGGCGAGCGTCGCGACCCACATCAGAGCAAACGTCCACGGCATCTGCGTGCGCAGGCCGCCCATGTTGCGCATGTCCTGCGCGTCCTCGTGCGAATGCGTGGCATGGTACGCGCGGTGCATGGCGTAGATCACCGAGCCGGAGCCCAGGAACAGCAGCGCCTTGAAGAACGCGTGTGTCACGAGGTGGAAAACGCCCGCCGCGTACGCGCCGACACCCACGCCAACGAACATGTACCCGAGCTGCGAGATGGTCGAATACGCGAGGACCTTCTTGATGTCCCACTGCTTGAGGCCGATCGTGGCCGCGAAGATCGCGGTCAGCGCGCCCACCACCACCACCGTCAACGACGCAAACGGCGCGATCGAGAACAGGAAGCTGCTGCGCGCGATGAGGTACACGCCCGCCGTCACCATCGTGGCCGCGTGGATCAGCGCGGAGACGGGTGTCGGGCCGGCCATGGCGTCCGGTAGCCACACGTACAGCGGGATCTGCGCGCTCTTGCCCGTGCACCCCAAAAAGAGGAACAGACAGATCGCGGTGACCAGGACGCCGCCGGGCTCCAGTCCCGCCGCCGCGGTGCGCAGCACCGTGAAGTCGAGCGAGCCCAGATTGGCGAACAACAGGAACATCGCGATCAGGAATCCGAAATCGCCGATGCGATTGACGATGAACGCCTTTTTGCCCGCGTCCGCGTTGGCTTTGTCGCTGAACCAGAAGCCGATGAGCAGGTAGGAGCACAGGCCCACGCCTTCCCACCCAACAAAAAGCACCGGATAGTTCGCGCCCAGCACCAGCACGAGCATGAAGAACACGAACAGGTTGAGATACGCGAAATACCGGGGATAGCCCGGGTCTTCGCGCATGTAGCCAACGCTGAAGACGTGGATCAGCGCACCAACGCCGGTGACGACCAGCACCATCACCAGTGACAACTGATCGATCATGAGCGAGGCATTGATCGACAGGTCGCCGGTGAGCATCCACGTGAAGTACGTCTGCACGATCGGCGCGGTATCCGCAGCCCCGCTGGACCGGTACGCCATGAACACGGCCACCGCCACACCGAACGACGCGATGAGCACCCCCGAGCCGATGATGCTGGTAAGCCATGCCAGCTTGTGCGGTTCCGGGTGCTCGTGATCATGCCCGTGCGCCGTGTGGCCGTCGTCACGGTGGCCATGGCCGGCCGCCGACGGGTCTGCCGGACCAAGCGTCGTGGCACTGAGCAACGAGATCGCGCCGTTGAGCACGAAACCGAGCAACGGCAGCATAGGCACGAGCCACAGCCAGTCCATCGCCGTGCCCGTGGCCGAGCCTTGCGTCGCCGCCTCCTGAACGCTCTGGAGTAGCATCATCCTTTCAGGAGGTTGATCTGCTCCAGGTTCACCGTGTGGCGGTGACGGAAGAGCGCAATGATGATGGCAAGGCCCACGGCGGCTTCGGCCGCGGCGACCGTCATGACGAAGAAGACGAACACCTGCCCCGCCACGCCGTAGACCTGCGCGAACGCGACGAATGAGAGATTCACCGCGTTGAGCATCAGCTCGACGCACATGAAGATGATGATGGCGTTTCGGCGAGTGAGCACGCCCACCACGCCGATCACGAACAGCACGGCCGAAAAAAAGAGCGACTCAGCCAGCATCCTGTCTCCTTCGGCCAAGGACGACCGCGCCGACGATCGCCGCGAGCAACAGCACGCTCGTCAGCTCGAACGCCAGCAGGTATTCGGTGAACAGCGGCTTCGCGATTGGCGCGATGGCGCCTTCAGTTGCGATCTGCGCAGCCAGCGCGCCGGGCTTCAGTTCCAGGAACGGGAGTGGTATCCGGGCCCGCGTCAGCGCGAAGACCTCGGCCAGCAGCGCGAGCCCCACAAAACCGGCCGCGAGCTTCCAGCCCAGCCCGCGCGCGTCCGCCAGCTCGGACGGGTGCCCGAGGTTCAGCAGCATGATGACGAAGAGGAACACGACCATGATCGCGCCGGCGTACACCAGCACCTGGATTACGCCGATGAACTGCGCGTCCAGCAGCACGTACATGGCTGCGAGACAGAACATCGTGTTCACCAGCCACAGCGCGGCTGCCACGGGACTCTTGCGCGTGACAAACAGCAACGCCGAGACCACGGCGATGAGGCCGAAGAGATAGAAGTGGAACGTGTAGAAGATCGACAGCTCGCCTTGCATCACTCACCCTTGGGGTCAGCGGGATCCCACATCTCGCACACTGGATGCGTCTGCGCCGTGAGTCGCTCGAGGTCGTAGACGAACCCGTCGCGACTGTACTCCGAATTCTCGTAGTGGCGGCCAACGTGAATCGCTTCTTCCGGGCAGACTTCCTGGCAGTAGCCGCAGAAGATGCAACGGAACTCGTCAATCTCGAACACGAGCGGATAGCGGTTCCCCTTCTCGTCCTCGCCGGGCACCAGCTTGATGCAGTTGGCGGGGCACACGGTCGGGCACAGGCCGCACGCGACGCACTTGGCTTTGCCGTCTTCCGTGGTCAGCATTCGGTGCGTGCCGCGCCAGCGCGGCGAAAGCGACCACTTCTCCTCCGGATACTGCACGGTGACCGGCTCCTGAAACATGTGCTTCAGGGTCAGGGCCATGCCCTTCATGGTGGCCCTGAGGTAGCTGGTCTCCGCGATGGGACGCTCGAGCACCTTCACGCCGATGGCCATTTTAGGGCGAGACCTCCGCTTCGGCCGTGCGATGCACCTTCGCGACGGCACGGAGCCGGGAGAGATGACGTGGATCGAGCCGCGAATACGCCGGGCTCACGATGCGGCCGCGATCGAGGACAAAAAGCAGGACCAGCACAAGGACGACGTTGAGCCCCAACAGCGCACCGCTGAACGCCATTGACGTTGGCACGAAGCCCGCCTTCTGAAGCGCGATGATGGCGCTGCCCATCACTACGATGTAGCCGAGCATGACGGGCAGCAGGAGTTTCCACCCCAAGGCCATCAGCTGGTCGTAGCGGAACCGTGGCACGGTCCAGCGGATCCACATGTAGAAGAAGACCCAGAACAACGTCTTGCCGAAGAACAGACCGGTGGTGAGCAGCGTCTTGAGGGCGGTGTGGGGCGCGACATTGTCCCACGTCGTGAACGGTATGTCCCAACCGCCGAAGAACAGCGTGGACATCAGCGCGCTGGCCGTGACCATGTTCGCGTATTCGGCGATGAAAAACATCGAGAACTTCATCGCGCTGTATTCCGAGTGATAGCCGGCGACCAGCTCCGACTCCGCTTCAGGAAGGTCGAACGGAAGGCGGTTGGTTTCGGCGAACGCCGAGATGAGGAACACGAGCCACGCGATCGTGCACGTGGCGATGTTCCACGACAACGGGCCCAGGCCCGCCTGGCGCTCGACGATCTGGCTCAACGAGACATTGCCCGCCAGCAGCAGCACGGGAATCGTCGCCATGCCCATCGCGATCTCGTACGACACCATCTGCGCGCTTGAGCGCAGGCCGCCCAAGAGCGAATACTTGTTGTTCGACGACCAGCCGGCGAGCACGATGCCGTAGACGCCGACGCTCCCGATGGCCAGGATGTAGAGGAAGCCCACAGGTAGCGGTGCCACCGCCATATCGATGGTGCCCCACGGCGAGTCCCATGGTGCGCCCCAGGGAATCACGGCCCATGTCATCATCGCGGGAACGAACGCCAGCACCGGTGCGAGCACGAAAATCGGCGTGTAGGCGGCGTCCGGGTACGTCTCTTCCTTCATGATGTTCTTGAGACCGTCCGCGGCCGGCTGCAGCCAACCCTTGCCGACGCGGTTCGGACCATGCCGGTCCTGCATCCACGCCGAAATCTTCCGCTCGGCGAGCGTCAACAGCGCCACCCCTACCATGTACGTGGTGAAGAGGATGAGCATCTTGAGGACGGTCGCGACGAGAAAGACGAACAGCGACTGCGGCGGCGTCGCCGCCTGCAAGAGCGCGAGCACTGGCAGTGCCGTCATCGGCCGGCTTTCGTTCCGGCGACTTCGCGGCCCTTGAGGCCGAGCGAGTCGTAGGACATCCCGCCGAACGCCGGCACCTCGGCGGCCAGCGCCGCGAAGACGTCTTGCGCGAGGAAGTAATTGGCCTGGTGGCCAGCCGCTGAACACAGGTCGGCGAGGACCCACCACGTGGGCCGGGCGAAAGCGGGCGCAGCCTTGGCCTGCATGAAGCGCTGTACTCGGCCGCGCAGGTTGGTGAACGTGCCGTCTTCCTCGGCCATGTTGGCCGTGGGCAGGACGACGGTCGCCTTGGCCTTGGCCCACTCCGGCATCGCGGTGCCCACGACGATCACCGCGGACGCGGCACTGATGTTGGGCGCTTCGATCCCGGCGAGCTCTTCGTCCGCGATGATGAGCACGTCGCCGGTCTTGAGGCCCGAAAGCGGGTTGGCGGACTTGCTGAAGCCGAGCAGTTCGGCGCCGTCGGCGTTGGCGGCGCGGTCGGCACGGAGCGCGAGATCGTCGACGCCAGTCAACGGCGCCGCGTCACCCTGCGGCACGCGGACCACACCGACGCCGTTCGTCTTCTTGATGATTCGCGACAGCAAGTACAGCGCTTCGTTGGAAAGGTTGGGCGACGCGAGCACGAACGCGCGCTTGCCCGCGATCGTCTTGGCGGCGGCTTGGAGCGCCCCGTCCCAATCCGTGGCGCCCATGCCGGTCGGGCCGCGCACGTGCGGCACATCCAGGCGATCCTGTCGGTTCATCCAGCGGTAGTTCAACCGGCCGTGATCGCACATGAAGTACTTGTTCACGTCGTCGTTCGGCCGCGGACGCAGACGGACGACGACGTTGTCGCGCGTCTCGACCATCATGTTGCAGCCCTGCGAGCATCCGTTGCACACGGACGCGGCGCGATCCACTTCCCACGCGCGCGCCTTGTTGAGCGAGTCCTTGGAGAGCAGCGCGCCCACCGGGCACAGATCAATGACGTTGCCCGCCCACGGGTGCGTCAGATCCTGGCCCTCGAACTTGCCGATGAGGGCGCGGTCGCCGCGCTCGCTCACGTTCAGCACAGCGTCGTGAGCCACGTCTTCCATGAAGCGGACACACCGCGTGCAGAGAATGCAGCGGTTGGCGACGTACACCACGTCGCCGCCAAAGTCCTCCACCGGGTTGAAGCGCTTGGGCTCGTGATAGCGGCCCTCGCCGCGGCCTTCCTTGAACGTGTAGTCCTGGAGTTCGCACTCGCCGGCCTGATCGCAGATCGGGCAATCGAGCGGGTGATTGATGAGCAGCATCTCGAGCACGCCTTTGCGCGCTTCGAGCGCCTTGTCCGAGTGCACATGCACGACCTGGCCTTCCGTCACGGACGTGGCGCACGCCGGCGCGAGCTTGGGCTGCTTCTCGACTTCCACCAGGCACATGCGGCACACACCCGCGACCGGCAAGCCGGGGTGATAGCAGTAGTGCGGAATGAGAATGCCCGCCGCCTTGGCGGCCTCGAGGATCGAGGTACCTGCCGGCACGGAGATCTGCCGTCCTTCGACGGTGAGCGTGATGCTCTGCGTCGCCGCGGCGGTGCTCATGCGAAAGCCGGAACGGGGTGGATGCTGCGCTTCTTGATGAGCGCCTCGAAGTCCGCACGGAACTTGGTGATGCCAGATACCACGGGCACCGCACACGAATCACTCAGGACACAAATCGTCTTGCCGGTCATGTTGTCGGCGATGGAGAGCAGCGTGTCGAGGTCTTCGTGGCTCCCCTCACCCGCCGCGATGCGCTCCACGATCTTCGTGGTCCACGCCGTGCCCTCTCGGCACTGCGTGCACTGCGCGCAGCTCTCGTGCGCGAAGAAGCGCGCCGCGCGCCCGATGAACTTCACCAGGTTCTGCGCGTCGTCTATCACAATGACGCCGCCGGAGCCGAGCATGGTGCCCTGCGCCACGAACCCTTCGTAGTCCATGAGCGTGGCTTCGGCTTCCGCCAGCGTTTGGAGCGGCACGGAGATGCCGCCGGGAATGATCGCCTTGAACCTCCGTCCCGGCAGCGGACCGCCGCACAGGTCGTGCAAGAAATCCTTGAACGGGAATCCCATCGCGACCTCGTAATTACCGGGCTTCTGAATGTTGCCGCAAACCGAATACAACTTCGTCCCAGTGCTTTTCGGGTTATCCGCCCGCGCGTACTTCTTGTACCACGCCGCGCCGTTGTTCAGGATGTGCGGCACCGCGGCCAGCGTTTCGACATTGTTGATTGTCGTCGGCTGCGCGAAGACGCCAGACACTGCCGGGAACGGCGGCTTGATGCGCGGGGTGCCGCGCTTGCCCTCGAGCGAGTTCATCATCGCGGTCTCTTCGCCGCAGATGTACGCACCCGCGCCCTTGTGCACCCAGATGTTGATGGTCTTGCCGGTGCCCATGGCATTCTTGCCCACGATGCCGGCCGCGCGCGCTTCCTTGAGTGCCGCTTCCATCCGCTCCAGCGGCTCGGTGAACTCGCCGCGGATGTAGATGTAGCACGTCTCCGCCCCGATCGCGTATGCGCCGATGGCACAGCCTTCGATCAAGGCGTGGGGCGTCCAGCGCATGATCTCGCGGTCCTTGAACGTGCCCGGCTCGGACTCGTCCGCGTTGCAGATGAGATAGTGCGGCTTGCCGTCGCCCGGCTTCATGAAGGACCACTTCATGCCCGTCGGGAAGCCGGCGCCACCGCGTCCGCGCAAACCGGAGTCCTTCACGACGGTGACGATGTCGGCCGGCGTCATGTCGAGCGCTTTTTCCAGTGCTTTGTAACCGCCGAGTTTCTTCCAGCCGTCGAGCGAGATGGCTTCGCGGTTGCCGAAGTGCTTGGACAGCACCGCGGTTTCTTTGGCGTGCGACTTGTGCGGGTAGCCCACTATTTGAGCCCCGCGAGAATCTCGGGGACCTTGGCCGGTGTCACGGATTCGATGAACTGCTCGTTGATCATCACTGGCGTGGCGAAGCCGCAGGCGCCCAGGCACTCGACCTCGATGACCGTGTACTTGCCGTCGGCCGAAGTGACGCCGAGTTCCTCACAACCGGTGGCCTTGAGGAAAGCGTCGCGCACGTCTTCCGCGCCGCAGATCTGACATGGCGAGGTGGTGCATACCTGGATGAAGTGCTTTCCCACCGGGTGCTGGTGGTACATGGTGTAGAACGTCACCACGCCCTTTACGTAGGCGGGCGTCAGCTCCAGCACCTTGGCGACTTCGGTCATTCCCTCCTCGCTCACCCAGCCGGTGGCGTCCTGCACGATCCAGAGTGCCGGGAGGAGTGCCGCCATCCTGGTGGGATAGCGCGTGAGCAGATCGTCGAGCTGCTTCTTGCGCTCGCCGACGAACACGGGCGTGTACTTCACGGTCGTGTGTGCGCTCATCGGTCGATCTCTCCCATCACGATGTCGATGGACGCGTTGATCGCGATGACGTCCGAGAGGAGATGGCCTTCGACCATCTTCGGGATCGCCGAGAGGTTCACGAACGACGGCGGACGGATGCGCCAGCGCACGGGCTTCGACGTGCCGTCGGATACCATATAGTAGCCCTTCTCTCCCTTGGGACTCTCCACGGCCACGTAGCACTCGCCGATCGGCGGACGCGGGCCCTCCATCACCTGCTTGAAGTGATGGATCATGGATTCCATGTCGCTCGTCGCCTTGCTCTTGGGCGGCAGAACGACGCGATGGTCGTCGGTGTTCACCGGGCCGTCCGGGAGGCGCGTGATCGCCTGTTCCAGGATACGAATGGACTGGCGCATTTCTTCCATGCGCACCAAGTAGCGGTCATACACGTCGCCGTTGCTGCCCACCGGGACGTCGAAGTCGTACGTCTCGTAGTCGAGATACGGGAAGTCCTTGCGAACGTCGTACGCCACGCCGGATGCCCGCAGCATCGGTCCGGTGAGACCATGGTTCACGGCCTCGTCTGCGGACATCACGCCCAGGCCGATCGTGCGACCCACCCAGATGCCGTTGCGCGTCACGACGCGGTCGATTTCGGAGAGTGTTTTGGGGAACGTGCGCGTGAAGTGCCTGAGCTGATCCACCCAGCCATCGGGCACGTCCGCGGCCATGCCGCCTACGCGGGTCGTCGTGACCGTAAGGCGCGCGCCCACCCAGTCCTCGAGCAGCTTGTAGATCGCCTCGCGCTGGTAGAATGCCCACAGGAACGGCGTGAACGCGCCGATGTCGATGCAGGTGGTGCCCAGCCACACCAAATGCGACATGATGCGCGACAATTCGCACGCCATCACGCGAAGCACGGTGCAGCGTGGTGTGATCTCGATGCCAAACAAACGCTCAGCGCCCAGCGCGAACGCCACGTTGTTGCCCGGCGAGTTGAGATAGTCCTCGCGGTCGGTCCACGGGACGATCTGATTGTACTGGCGGTATTCGCCGATCTTTTCAAAGCCGCAGTGGAGGTAGCCGACGTGCGGAATGCACCGCACCACCGTCTCGCCGTCCAACTCGAGCACCAGGCGCAGCACGCCGTGCGTCGCCGGATGCTGCGGCCCGATGTTGATGAGCATGTGATCGCCAGCGAGATCCGGCTCGATGGCCGGTGGCGCCTCCATCGTCATCACGTTGCCGGACTGGTCCGTGACGAGCGGCACCCGGCGCGGCTTGCCCTGCGCGTCGAGGCCGGTCGTGGAGAGTTCGACTTCGACGGTGCGCTTGATCGTCGCCATCTACTCGCCCGTCCTTTCGCCAGTGCTGAGGCGCCGCCGCATTTCTTCCGGGAGATCCTCGAAGGCCTGGGCGATGGTGAGCTCGTCCATGGAGTAGCGCGCCTCAGGATTGGCGGCCAGCGCCTGGCGCAACTGCTCGGAGCGTGAGAAGCGGCCGCGTAGTGGGAAGTCCTTCCGGAGCGGGAACCCCTCGCGATACTGCTCCCACATCAGGATGCGGCGCAGGTCGGGATGGCCAGCGAACGTGATGCCGAACATGTCGTAGCACTCGCGCTCCATCCAATCGGCCGACTTGTGGATGCCCCAGACGCTCGGCACGTCGAGCTTCTGTCCCCTCTCGATCATCACTTTGAGCCTGAGGAAGCGGCGGTACGGCAGCGAGCGCAGGTGCCAGACGACCTCGATCGGCTGTTCTGTGTCGCGGAATTCGACCGCCGTCACGTCGGCGAGCAGATCGTAGCGCTGTGCCGGATCGTCGCTCAGCCACGAGACGATGTCCACGAGCCGCGCGCGGTCGACAACGACGCTGGTCTCGCCCCACACCACGTCAACGCGCTTGATCGCGGCGCCGAAGTGTTGGCGCAGCGCCTCGGCCGACGGGTTCGCCGGGCCGCCGCGGTGCGGGACGTTCCTGGGAGTCGCCGCCGGTGGCCCGGATGCCGCCGAGCCTGCGATCACCGGCTTGAACGGAACGGGCGAGCTCACAGTCCGGAGCGCGTCTGGTGAACGGAGTTGCCGAACGGCTCGGACATCTCGTCGATCTGGGACGGCGGGATGTACAGCTGGCTACTGGGATCTGGCTCCATCTCGTTGCGCAGCGACGGATCGGCCGCGCGCTCACCCATGATCTTCTTCTGGAGCATCATGATCCCGTAGATGAGACCTTCGGGTCGCGGCGGACAGCCCGGCACATACACGTCCACCGGGATGATCGTGTCGATGCCCTGCACCACGGCGTAGCTGTCGAACATGCCGCCGGTGGAGGCGCAGGCGCCCATGGAAATGGCCCACTTGGGCTGCATCATTTGCTGCCAGATGCGGCGCAGCACCGGCGCCAGCTTGAACGGCACGCGGCCGGCGCAAATGAGGACGTCCGCCTGGCGCGGCGAGAAGCTCATCCGTTCCATACCAAAGCGCGCCAGATCGTACTTGTTGGCGGCGCTGGCCATGAACTCGATGGCGCAACAGGCGGTGCCGAACGGCATCGGCCACAGCGAGTTGGCACGCGACCAGTTGACGAGGAAATCCAGCCGCGTCGTCATCCAGGGCTCACTGCCCTGGATGATTTGCGCCAGCGGATGTTGGCTCAGTCCCATTGCAGGGCTCCCTTCTTCCAGACGTACACGTAGCCGACGAGCAGAATGAGAATGAACACCAACATCTCAATGAGGCCGAACAGCGACGTCTGACCGGTGGGGCAGATGCCGGCGGCCAGTGGCACCGAGCATGACAACTCCCGGAAATACGCTCCCCAGGGGATCATGAACACGGTCTCGATGTCGAAGATGATGAACAGCACCGCGACCATGTAGAACTTGACCGAGAACCGCTCGCGAGCGTTGCCCAACGGCGGCATGCCGGACTCGTACGGTGTCTGTTTCACGGCCGTGGGCCGGGATCGCAGGGTAAGATGGGAGAGCAGGAGCATCATCACCGCGTTCGCGACGACGAAGCCCAACAGCAACAGCACGGGTAGGTACGTGCGGGCCATGGCTCTCCAACTTCGTGAAAAGTTTCACTAAGTCCGGACGCGTAAAACTATGCCCGCTGAAAACGTGGGGCAATCCACTAAGTTGCTTGCGCATGTCCATCATGAATGACCGTTGGATCACGCAAATGGCCCGTGAACGAGGGATGATCGAGCCCTTCGAGGACCGGCAGGTGCGCCAAGGCGTGATTTCGTACGGGGTGAGCTCGTACGGCTACGACATGCGGGTCGCGCGTGAGTTCCGGATCTTCACGAACGTCATGAACTCGATCATTGACCCAAAGCAGTTCGATGCGAGGTGCTTCGTGGAGGTCGAAACGGACGTTTGCATCGTCCCGGCGAACTCGTTCGCCTTGGCGCGGTCGGTGGAGTATTTCCGTATTCCCCGTGACATCCTGACCGTGACGGTCGGCAAGTCGACCTACGCCCGGTGCGGTATCATCACCAACGTCACGCCGTTCGAGCCGGAGTGGGAGGGCTACGTGACGCTCGAGATCTCGAATACGACCCCCCTGCCCGCCAAGATCTACGCCAACGAGGGCATCGCGCAGGTGTTGTTCTTCAAGGGCGAAGAGGGGCCCGAGGTCTCGTACAAGGACAAGGGTGGGAAATACCAAAAACAGACCGGTGTCACCTTACCAAAGCTGTAGGTAGTCGCCGGTATTACGAGCGGTCAGTCGCCGAGGCAGTGAGGTAATCCCGATTCATCCGGCTGATGAAATCGATGGATATCTCCTTGGGACACGCCGCCTGGCACTCGCCAAACAGCGAGCAGCCGCCAAAGCCCTCGAGGTCCATCTGCGCCACCATCTTCAGCGCGCGCTGGTACCGCTCCGGCTGACCCTGAGGCAGCAGTCCGAGGTGTGAAACCTTCGCCGCGGTAAACAGGGACGCAGAGCCGTTGGGACACGCGGCCACGCACGCGCCGCAGCCGATGCACGCGGCGGCATCCATGGCGCTCTCCGCCGCCGGCTTGGCAATCGGAATCGCGTTTCCGTCGGGCGTTCCGCCGGTTGCGACACCGACGAAGCCTCCGGCGGCAATGATTCGATCAAAGGAACCGCGGTTGACGACCAGGTCGCGAACGACCGGGAACGCCGCCGACCGCCACGGCTCGACCCGGATTTCGTCGCCATCCTTGAAGAGGCGCATGTGCAGTTGGCACGTCGCCGTTCCTTTGGACGGACCGTGCGCCAGTCCATTGATCATCACGCCGCACATGCCGCAGATGCCTTCCCGACAGTCGTGATCAAAGGCGATCGGCACCTCGTGCTTCGCTGTCAGTTCCTCGTTCAGCACGTCCAGCATTTCCAGGAACGACATATCCGGGCTGACGTTCGTCGCCTTGTACGAGACGAACTTTCCCTTGGACGAGCCGTTCGGCTGACGCCAGACGTGCAGCGTGAGATTCACTTGTAGTTCCGCTGCGACAAGGCCACGTTCTCGAAATGGAGCGGTTCCTTGTGCATCACGGGCGTCTTTCCGTCCCCCGTGTGCTCCCAGGCTGCCACATACGCGAAGTGCTCGTCGTGGCGCAGCGCCTCGCCGTCCGGAGTCTGGTGTTCCACTCGAAAGTGCCCGCCGCACGACTCCTCGCGGTGCAGCGCGTCGCGGCACATGAGTTCCGCCAACTCAAAGAAATCGGCGACGCGGCCCGCATGCTCCAGCGACTGGTTCAACTCCTCGCCGGTACCCGGCACGCTCAAGTCGCTCCAGAACTCCTCGCGCAACGCAGGAATCTCCTGAATGGCCATCCGGAGCCCGGATTCGGTGCGCGCCATGCCGCAGTGCTCCCACAGCATCTTGCCCAGCGCCCGATGAAACGACTGACTGGTGCGCTTGCCGCCAATGCCCAACAGCTGTTTGGTCCTGCCCGACACACTCT
>JBBTFS010000122.1:8974-12115 GCA_038060705.1 Gemmatimonadota bacterium | reverse complement strand
TTGAGTCACCCCCTTACACTATATGTATCAATTCACCATATTGATACATATGAGGACTACACTTATTCTCAACGACGAATTGCTGGCGACGGCCATGGAACTCACCGGCATAGCCGAGAAGACCGCCGTGGTTCACGCCGGCCTCAGGCTGCTCATTGCCCGCGAGAGTGCCCGTCGCCTGGCCGCGCTCGGGGGTAGTGATCCGAAAGCGACGGCCGGACCAAGGCGCCGGCCACTGCCCAAGCGCAGATGATCCTGGTCGACTCCTCAGTCTGGATTGATCACCTGAGATCGGACCGCCCTGAACTTCGACGATTGTTGGAGGAGGGCCTCGTGCGAACCCACCCATTCATCATCGGTGAGCTCGCGTGCGGCAATCTCAGGAATCGCAGCGATATCATCAGGCACCTCAGCCAACTGCCTTCAGTCGAATCGGCCGATCACGATGGAGCAATGCACCTGTTGAATGCGCGGGGCTTGTCGGGACGCGGTATCAGCTGGGTCGACGTGCACCTCCTGGCCTCGGCGCTGGTATCGCACGTCGAACTGTGGACCCTGGACCAACGGCTGGCGAGTGCGGCGCGTGAACTCCGCATCGCGGCGAACGGGCGCTAGATCTGGCCCGGGTTGATGCGACGTTCGATGCGAATGTCACGGGCGCCGGCGCGCGCACCCAGCGCGACCGACACGCCAAACAAGAGCGCCGTCAGGCCGGTCACCAGCGGGAGGAGCCACACGACCGGCGTGGCCACCGCCCAGGCCACAAGGCCGGCGACGAGCGGCGCGCGCCAGGATTGCGCGGCGTCCACAAACTTCAGGCGCTCGCGCACAAAGCGGCGCGCCGTCACGAATCCGAATGCGGTGGCAGCCAACGTGGCCGCGAATGCGATGAGGTCCCACACGAGGTTTGTCTCCTGGTTCCGATGCTGCTCATGGCACTACGTCGCCAGCCAAACAGGGTTTCACTCCAGCGCGACGACCTAGTCGCACCTTCAAGAATGGCATAGCTTTGCGGACACACGCCATATGTTCACGCTCCGAGTGTCCCGTCACGACCGTGGCGACACGGTTCTGGCCGAGTGCCAGAGCGCCTGCGTCCCGGCGCGCGGCGAGGTGCTGCAGCTCGACACCATCGACCGCGACGGCGAGCAGATTCGCCCGAGCACGATGTGGCGCGTGGTGAGCGTGACACTTCACGTCCCTTCCCTCGCCTCCTATCACCCCAAAGATGGATCGCCCCACTCCGTGCAATTGGTGGAAGTCGCGGTGCTGCCGGATGTCGCCGTGCTGCACGATCTCTCCAGCGCGGCCCAGGAGATCCTTTCTGAATCGCGGATGTAACGCGACCAGAGTGTCCCAGTGGTAGGGCCTGGACCGGCGGGATCCGAAAGCCCGTACGTCCGCACGACATCGCTGCCGCCGCACCTGGCCGATTGGTCGCTGCCGCCAGCGTGGTCGTGGGGGCCCGAGGGGGTCTTCTTCGAGCAGCGGCACTATCAGGAGATCGTGGACGCGCTGGGACGCTCACTTTCACTAGTGAGCGTGCCGGATCCGCGCCACGCCGCGTGGCTCGAGGCGGAGGCGCGTCACCTGGCGCATCGCAACCACCCGGCGATTCCGACGACCTATCACTATTGGGCCCGCTATGGCGATGCGCGACGCGGCCCAGGGTACCTGCGGCGCTGGATCGCGGGCGAAACGGTGGGCACGCGCATCGCGCGCGCCGGCGCCAGCGACCTGCAGCACATGATGCGGCTGCTGCGCGACGTGGGCTCGGCGCTGGCGTACCTCCACGATGGCGGCCAGGTGCACGGCGGCGTGGGACCGGAAACGGTATGGATGACGCCGATGGGACGCACATGGCTGCTGGGCTGGCAGTGGGCCGTGCCGCAGGCCGACGTGCCCGCCGGCCTCATTCCCGATCGGCGCTGGACGCTGCGTCCGTCCGAGTGGGCCGACGGTTGGCGCCCGTCTCAAGCTTCGGACCAATGGCAGTTGGCGGCGCTTTGCTTCTCGGCGCTCACCACCGAGTCGCCGCCGCCATCCGACGCGCCACCGCTGTCGCTCGTGCGGCCGGATTGCCCTGGCAGGCTCGCCGAAGTCATCGACAAGGCGTTATCCGCCAAGCCCGAGGATCGGTTTGCATCGGTGAGCGCCATGCTTCGGGCCGCCGACCGCGTGATGGGAGTCCGTTCCCCCATGAGCAGCGGCGAAGTCTTTGCCTCAGGCGCGCACGATACGGAAGAAGTGCGGCTCCGGTGGGCCACCGGCGATGACTACGACGTCCAGGCGAAGATCGGCACAGGGACGTTCGGTTCCGTGTGGCGCGTGCGCGATCTTTCGCTGGGCCGCGAAGTGGCGCTCAAGCTGTTGCACCCGCACGTGGCGCGGGACCCGAAAACGGTAGCGCGTTTTCGCCGTGAGGCCCAGCTTACCGCCCAACTCGCGCATCCGGCGATCGTTCCGATCTACGACGCGGACACGCGCGCTGGGGTGTCGTGGTACACCATGGAACTGGCGGAGGGCGGTTCCGTCGCGGACCATGTGAAGCGCATGGGACCACGCCCGCTGGCAGAGGTGGCGCCGCAGGTGGACAGCGTGCTGGACGCGCTGGCCGCGGCGCACGCCATCGGTGTGATCCATCGGGATCTCAAGCCTGAGAACATCCTCATCGACCGCTACCGCCGTTGGCGCGTAGCCGATTTCGGAATCGCCAACATCGCTGGTGAGGAAACAGCCGGCGCATCTGGCACGCCCGCCTTTGCGGCACCGGAGCAGCTGCTCGGCGAGGCGCAGGATGCGGCCGCCGACTGCTTCTCGCTTGCCGCAGTGCTCTACTTCGCGCTCACCGGGAAACCGCCCTTCGGCGAGGGCGAGACCAACGTGATTCTCGCCCGCATCATCGCTGGCCAGCTCGACGTCTCGATGATGGACCCGGAGATCGGCGCTTGGCTCAAGCAAGCAATGTCGCCCACCGCGGACAAGCGCTTTGCGGATGCCACCGTCATGCAGGCCGCGTGGCGCGAGGCCGTGCGCGGCGTACTGGACCGCGACCGCACTACGCCCTGGTGGCGTCGGTTCTTCTCGGGAGAATACGAGGTCGGGACGAAGGACTGACATGTTGACGACCGCCGAACGGCT
>JBBTFS010000122.1:0-8874 GCA_038060705.1 Gemmatimonadota bacterium | reverse complement strand
TTACCCTCTGTTTCTTGCCTCCTTCTCCTATGTCTTATCTCCGGCTTGGAGTCGAATCACCACTTCTGTGCCGGAACCCTCGCTCGCGATCTCGATCGATCCGCCCCAGCCCTCGATCAAGCGCCGGCTCACCGCGAGGCCCAAGCCGCTGCCGCTGGTGCGAGTGGAGAAATGCGGTTCGAAGATGCGCGGCAGCACGTCCGCCGCGATGCCGTGCCCGTTGTCACGCACGGTGATCGTAACCGCACCATTCGTGGCCGCCAGCCGGCACTTCACTTCGGTGGCGTGCGCGAGTCGCGCATTCTCCAACACGTTCAAGACCACCTCGCGCAGTTCGGCGCGGCGCGCCATCGCCGGCATCGCGCCACCGGCACCCTGGAGCGACCACTTCACCTGGCTTTCTCCCATCGTCTCCAGTTCGACGAGGTCGCGAAGCACGGCGGCCACATCGGTCGGCTCAGTGTCACCGCGCTGCTCGGGCGGCTGCCCGTAGCGGCTGAACGCGCGCGCGATTTCATCCAACCGGTCTATCTCCTTCAGAATGCGTTCGACGTTCTGGTCCAGCACGCGGTCGTAGTCCACGCGCCGGTCGCTGCGCGCGCGCAACAGGTGTTGCACGCCAAGGCGGATCGGGGTGAGCGGATTCTTGATCTCATGTGCCACCTGCCGCGCCATCTCGCCCCAGGCGAGGACGCGCTCCGCGCGGGCCTGCGCGGACCGGCTGGCGTCGAGATCGGCGACCATGCGGCGGAACGCGGCAAACACGGGCAGGAACTCCGTCGTCGGGCGGCCCTCGAGCGTCGGCTCGCGCTCGCCACTCGCCAGCGCCAGCGCCGCGCGACGCAATGAACCGATCGGCCGCGCCAGTTGGCGTGCGGCGATGCCGCTGAGCCACAGAGCGGCCAGCGCGCCAACCGCCGTCGCAAACAGAACGAGGATGCCCAGATCGCGCGCGCGCTGTTCGAGCGCGATGTCGTCCGTTCGAGCGGGCGCAGCCACCACGCCGAACACTCCTGGCGCCGTTTCGAGAGCGCGGTAACCGAACAACGTCGTGGACGGACCGTGGCTGATGCGCTCCGCGCGATTGATGGCCACCTCGCCGTGTACCAGGAGCGCCGTCGCAACATCGGGATCGAGCAGACGACCGATGGGTGCCAGTTCTTTCAGGAGGGCATCAGTGGCCGCGGTCAGTTCACCGCCTTCATACAGGAAGAGGGGCGTGGCGAGCCGCCGACTCTCACGATCCACCCAGCCTTTGCCGCTGCCTGACGGCGTGACGGATCGCAACGCTTCGCCCACCAACAACTCGCGCGCGCGCGCCGTGTCCAGCGACAACTGGCGATAGGACCACACGGCGAAGGCGATGGCCGGAACCATGAAGAAGCCGAACAGGGCCCCCGTCAGGCGAATTCTGTAGCTGCGCCACCAGTTACGGCGCTGCGACCCCAGCCAACGTGCGGCCACTCCATCCGCCAGAACGCTGGTGAACCACAACAGGGCCACGATGCCGAGGTTGAGGATGACAATGAGCATGCCGCGCTGCACCAGGGCCTCGAGCGACCCCAGCGCCACGTCGACGTGTGCGCGCGCGGCGCCGGTCCCCGTGGCCGCAATCCAGTCGCCATGCAACTCGTTGCCTTCGCGACGCCAGGATGATCGCGTTGGCGCCGCCGGCGTAGCGCCGCCAGACACCGATGCCAGTTGTGCCGAATACACGGGGTCGATGTCGGAAGGAACGTCGATGCCGATCAACCGCGAAAACGGATCAGGCTGGATGAGCTGGGACTTTGGCGCCACGACGATCGTGACCACTCCGCTGTCAACGGGCACGGCGAGCACGTGGGCCAACGCGGGCGCGGCATGAACGTCCGACGCCACGGCGACGCCGGTCGTGCGTGCCAGCGCAACCTGAACGCGAATGGCTTCTGGCCGGACCCCGAGTTGTGCCGTGGACAACTCCGCCGCCGGCGTCTCCCCACGCCAGGCCGCCAGCCACACCGGAAACCCGGCGGCGGCCAGCTCGGACGTGGCATAACGATCCAGAAGCGCGCCGCGATCCAACGAGGACAAGTCCGCCATCCGGGTGCCGAGGCGCGCCGCCAACGAACGCGCGTCAGCGTCGCCGGCGCCCAGCATCGCGATGTCACGCTCCGCCAGCCGAACGCGGGCACGCGTCGTTGCGCCCCAGACCAGTGTCGTTGCGCCGAGGGCCGCGACAGTCGCTGCCGAGACCACCACTGCTGAGGTACGGCGCGACACCGCCAGCGATGCGATCGCCAGGATCCAGAGGAACGTGTACCACCATGGCCACTGGCCCGGAGCGCCCCAGACCACCGGCGCCAGCACGGCTGCGACGACAGCGAGGGACGGCGCCACGACCGGTGAGAGTCCGCGGGACCGGCCCAGCGCGGCGCTTCCGGCGGCCGCGCCTGAGAGCAGGACGGCGGTCGCGGCCAGGAACAGCGGCACCTCCCAGACCAGCCACAACGTCGCGTTCACGCCGTACGTGGGAATCTGGATCCCCCGTGCCAGGTCCCTGAGCAGGAACGGGCCGAGTCCTGCCACGAGCACGACGATTCCGACGGCCGGCCAACTGCCCGCCGCGCGCGCTTGGCGCCGCGTCACCAAGAGCAGGATCAGCAGCGCGAGCGCGCTCGTGAGCCCCACCGCCGCCGCATTGGCGGTGAGCGGCCCTCCCAGCGACGTGAAGTACAGCGCCGGGTCGAAGAATGGAGCGAGGTTGGAATATGCGCTGAGCGGCGCCAATGCAACGCACGCGATACCGATGACGACCACACCAGATCGCCACCGCAGCCCGCGCCGCATGCGCCACGCGGCCAGGATGAACACCGCGAGTGCCAGCGCCAGCAGCGAACCGGCGCGGCCGCGTGCGAACTCAAGCGCGCGGAGTCGGGCCTCGCCCACCGACGGCAGGACCGCCGCGGCCGCAAACAGCGCCCTATTGCCGAAGCGGAATACACGACCAGACCCCAGAGTGCCGGAGTCTTCCGGTGACACGAACCGGAATCCCGACACGCCTTCGTTATCGGCCACGCGCCGGCCCAGCGATTGCGACATCAGCTCGGCCGGCGCCGTGGCATACAGCAGTTGGGTGGCAACCGCTACCTGGCCGGCCACATTCTTCGCGGCGTACACCGTGAGGTAGAAGGGCGCCCCCGCGATCCCGACGCCATCGCCCAGCGGACCAAGATTGACGCGTGGTCGGCCGGCCCAGGCGAATGCCGAGTCGCCTCGGTGTAGCACCAGAGCGCGGCCTCCAACCTTCGCGATCCGCGCCAAATGCTCAAACGCGGCGCCACGGTCCGCTGGCACGCCAAGCGCCTGAGCGGCTTCGGACTCCAACTCGCGCGCCGCGTCCGTCACCGCACGCTCCAACTGATCCAACGCCGACGCCTGCGTTCGGTCAGACACCGCTGGCCAATTGCGCTCGAGGCGGGCCATTTCGAACTGCGCGCCGCCGGCGATCCCGACGGCGACACCCACCATCGCGGTCGCGGCCAGCGGCCAGCGGCGCGACGGCGAGGGGATTCCCGCGGCGAGAGCGGCGGCCGCGAGTGTGGCGGTCGCGCCGAGGAGGAGGTACTCTATCGAAGTCGCGCTCAGCCACTGGCTCGTGGCCAGCAACGCGACGGACAACGCTGCGATCCAGCTGGACCCACGCCAGTCATGGCGGACGCCGGGTCGCACTGCGGCCGACTCGGCGTCGCCTTGGCTCACCGCGGTCATATGCCCCTGCCCCTACCAGCTCGGAGCTGCAAGCTCATCAAGGAGATGCGCCCGGCGGACATCGCCGCGGCGGTTGCCGCGGATCCGCGGCTCATTCTCCCCGTGGGCACGTGCGAGCAGCACGGTCCGCACCTGCCGCTGGGTTGCGACACTATCATCGTCGAACAGCTGGCGGACGACCTGTCGGCCGAGTTCGGCGTCCTGCGGGCGCCGACGCTGGAATTCGGCGTCAACACGGCCACGGCGCGACGGTACGCCGGCAACGCATCGCTGCGCCGCAAGACGTTGCACCGGGCACTCAACGACCTCATCGACAGTTGGGAAGCCAGCGGCATTCGCGAATTCATTCTCCTTACGGCGCACGAGCACGACGGGCACATCGACGCGTTGGCCACGGTGGTCACGTCCGGCGCCCGCGTACGCGTTGTTGACCTTTTTGACGTTGACCTGACGGACCTTCTCGAGGATCAGTCGGATCCCATCCACGGCGGTGAGGTGGATACGTCATTGATGTTGTACCTGGCGCCGGACCTCGTGCGCCTGGACCTCGCGTTGGACTATACGATGGCGACCCGGGACCAACAGCGATACCGGAAAGGCTGGCTGAAGATCCCGGAGTTGAGCCCCGGGTCGGTCGGTCGCCCCAGCCTGGCCTCCCCCGAGAAGGGGCACGCCCTGTACCAGCGCATTCATAGCCAGGTTCGGGAGCGCGTGCTCCTCGCCTCGGCAGACTCGTGAGTCCAGCACGGGCCGCGCGGGTAGTATCCGGCATGAGCTTTCGGGCGTTGGCGCTTGTGGCAACCGCGGTGCTGCTGGCGCCGGGCCACCTGACGGCGCAGACGAGCGCGGTTGTGGACGAAGCCACGTTCATGGTGTCGCGAAAAGGGGCACCGGTGGGCCGCGAGTCGTACCGCATCATCCGGGCTGCCGGCTCCGGGGGACAGGTGTTCCGTGCCGTTTCCACGAGCGCGCTGGGCGAAGTGCGACTCTCGTCCACGTTGGCCACCGACTCCTCCGGCGCACCGGTGTCCTATGAACTGCGGATCACGCAGCGGGGCGAGCAGATCCAGTTCCTGCAGGGTCGAGGCCGGCCGGACCGGTTCAGCGTGCTCGTTCAGACCAAGAGTGGCGAAGCGGCGCGCGAGTACCTGATCCGCCGCGCGACCGTCCTGCTGGACGACGAGCTGTTCCACCCGCTCTACTTCGCGGCCCTGGCCGGCCTGGCCGCGCCAGACTCGACGGTGACCGTGATCTCGCCGCGCGAGGCGTCACAGCGGCAGCATCGCCTTGAGTTCCGCGGCATCGAGGTGGTCGTCGTGGGCGGCCAGAACCTCACTGGTCGCCGTTTTGCCTTCGTGGACAGCGCCACCGTGAGGGCGGAGCTCTGGATCGACGCCGCCGGGCGCGTCCTCAAGGCCGCGTACCCCGAGAAGGCGCTCGTGGCCCTTCGGGACGACCCCCCGCGCTGACCGGCGCCAACGCTTGAAACAGCGGAAGTGTCTGGTGCGTAGGCAATTCCAGAACAATTGAACCCGAGACCACGGCACATGCGTTTCGCTCTCTCACTTGCTGCATTGAGCCTGTCGGCGACCGTCGCGGCAGCCCAGTCCACGCTCTCGCTGGACGAAGCGATCAACCTCGCCCGTCGCAACAACCCGCTCTATCTCCAGATCGCGAACCAGAAGCGTAGCGCCGAGGGGCAGGTGCGCCGAACGTATGCGCAACTGCTGCCGTCGCTGAGCGCGAACATGTCGGGACGCTATCAGGAAACAGGTCAACAGCTGTTTCAGGGTGTCGCCCTCACAACGTCCTCGGATGTCGTGACGTCGTCATATGGCATCGGCCTCAACTACACGATCAACAGTGCGGTGCTGTTCGCGCCCGGCTTGGCTCGCGCCAATCGCGATGCCGCCGAAGCAGACCTGACAGGCCAACAAGAGCTGCTCCGCTCCTTCGTGACGCAACAGTACATCAGCGTGCTTCAGGCGGAGGCCCGGGCGGCCCTCCAGGATACGCTCATGCTCACTACCAAGGGTCAGCTGGATTTGGCCAAAGCCAGAATGTCGGTCGGCGCGGGAACGATTCTGGACGTCCGCCGCGCGGAGGTCGTACTCGGCCAAGCCGAGGTGGCCGCGTTGCAACAGCACAACACGGCGCAGGTCGAAATGCTGCGCCTCTTTCAGCAGTTGGGCGTCACGCAGCCGACCGACGTGAAGCTCACAACGCGGCTGACGGTCACTCCGGTCACTTTCAGCCTGGACAGCCTCAAGGATCTGGCCACGGGACACAATCCCGGCCTGAACGCGCTGCGGTCACGCGAGATTGCGGCCAAGAAGGGCGTGTCCGTGCAAAAGGGACAATATGCGCCCTCGCTGTCGTTCAGCACCGGCTGGGGCGGTAACACCCAGGCCCTTACAAACGACGGAGCAGTACTGAGCCGAACGACCAGCAGCTTCGTCGGGTCCAGGGCCAGCTGTTTCTTCCAGGATTCATTGCGTTCAGCTGTGGCTGGCATGGCGCGACTGCCCTGCGCCGCCATGACGTTGACCGCAGCCGACAGTTCGGCGGCATTGGCTGAGAACAACAGGTTCCCCTTCAGCTTCACCAAGGCGCCGCAGTCCTTCAGCGTGTTCGTCTCATTGCCGCTGTTCGACAACCTGGGCCGCGAGACTGCGCTGCAGCAGGCGATCATCCAGCGCGACGACGCCAAGTACGCTGTCAAAGGTCGGGAGCTGGCACTCACCGCCGACGTCACGCAGATGTACCTGAATCTCAGAACCGCCATCAAGACGGTCGAGATGCAGGAAGTGAACGCCGCACGCGCGCGCGAAGAGCTGTCGTTCGCTGAGGAGCGCTACAAGGTGGGCGCGGTGACGTTCCTCGAAGTCACCACCAGCCGCGGCAACTTCGAGCAAGCGCAGATCGAACGCCTCAACGCGATCTACGACTATCACAAGGCCTTCGCGCAGCTCGAAAGCGCGGTGGGCCGTCCCCTTCGCTAGAGTTCATTCAATGACCAGAAAGGTGAAGCTGTCGGTCTTCGGCGTCGTTGGCGTGATCGTGATCGCGGTGATCGCGATCGGCGCATCCAAGCGCGGCAGCAAGGCCGTCGAAGTGCGCATCGAGCCCGTGGAGTCGCGCGATCTCGTGGCGAGCGTTACGGCCAGCGGCCAGGTGCGGCCGCAGACCAAGGTTGACGTGTCGTCCGACGTCGCCGGCAAGATCACCAGGCTTTCCGTGAAGGAAGGCCAGATGGTCGCGAAGGGTCAATTCCTGCTCCAGATCGATCCGGATCAGGCGGCGGCAGTAGTGCTTCGATCCGAAGCCGCCGTCGCGTCTGCCCAGGCGCAGAACGCGCAGGCCAAGGCCAACCTGATCCAGTCGCAGCGCAGCTACGATCGCTCCGTGGCCATGAAGGCGGCCAATGCCCAACTGGTCAGCGATGCCGACATGGAGCAGCTCAAGACGTCTGTCGAAGTGAACACGGCGCTCGTCGAGGCATCCGGTCACCAAGTGGAACAGGCGCAGGCCGCGCTCAAGGACGCCCGGTCGGCCCTCGGCAAAACAACGCTCTTCGCACCCATGTCCGGACGCGTGACTCGCTTGGTCGTCGAGCAGGGCGAAACGGCCGTGCCAGGAACCTTCAACAAGGACGCCGCCACGCTGCTGACCATCAGCGACATGACGGTGCTCGAAACCAAGGTGAAGGTCGACGAGACGGACGTTGCGCGCATCAGCATCGGCGACTCTGCCGTCGTCCAGATCGACGCGTTCCCGGACACCACATTCGTGGGCCGGGTGTCCAAGATCTCCAACAGCTCGGTGCGCGGCGCCGCGGTGCAGAGCGCCGACCAGGCCGTGGACTACGAAGTCACCATCCAGCTCGTGAACGCCCCCAGCGAGACTCGTCCCGACTTCTCGGCCACCGCCAAGGTGATCACAGACAGCCGCAAGAGCGTGCTGTCCATCCCGATCATCGCGCTCACCGTCCGCGAGAACGAGGCCTTGTCCAGCGGTGACACCGCCGTGGGCCTGGGCCAGAAAAAGGCGGCCAAGGACATCGAAAAGAAGGACGTCGAGGGGGTCTTCATCGTCGGCGAAGACAACAAAGTGACCTTCCGGCCCGTAAAGGTGGGTATAGCGGGCGAAAAGCACTTTGAGGTCCTCACCGGCCTCAAGACGGGTGAGAAGATCGTCGCCGGCACCTATCAGGCCATTCGCGAGCTCAAGGACGGCGCGCTCGTGCGGGCCACCAAGACGGCCGACACCAAGACAAAGGCGGTTGCGAAAACGTGAGCCAGAATATTGCGGAAGCACCAATGGGGACGACCGCCGAACGGCACGCCGTCACCGGTCAGGCTGGTGCGGCGCCGGACAAAAAGTGGGTCATCGTCACGCGCGGCATCAAGCGCGAATACGACATGGGTGGCGAAATCGTGCGCGCGTTGCGCGGCATCGATCTCGCCATCGGCCGCAATGAGTACGTGGCGATCATGGGACCGTCGGGCTCGGGCAAGTCGACGCTCATGAACGTCATCGGCTGCCTGGATACGCCAACTGCCGGCGAGTACTGGCTCAACGGCACGCAGGTGTCGAAGATGTCGGACGACGAACTGGCCCGGATCCGCAACAAGGAGATCGGCTTCGTCTTTCAGACGTTCAACCTGCTGCCGCGTGCCACGGCCCTGCACAACGTCGAACTCCCGCTGGTGTACGCTGGCATCTCGTCCGCGGAGCGACGCAAGCGCGCTGAAGGCGCGTTGGCGTCCGTGGGCCTGGCGGACCGCATGGACCACCGGCCCAACGAACTGTCGGGCGGTCAGCGGCAGCGCGTGGCCATCGCGCGGGCCCTGGTGAACCGCCCATCCATCCTCTTGGCCGACGAGCCGACCGGCAACCTCGACTCCCAGACGTCCGCCGAGATCATGAAGGTGTTCGAGCAACTGGCGGACACGGGTCAGACGGTGATCATGGTGACGCACGAGCCGGACATCGCGGCCCACGCACGGCGGGTGGTGGTCCTTCGCGACGGCGTGATCCACTCCGATGACAAGCGCGAGGCCTTTGCGTCTCGGCACGGCCTGTAACTACTAACCCGGCAACAACGTACTCTGTACCATGCCGCGG
>JBBTFS010000121.1:4920-11429 GCA_038060705.1 Gemmatimonadota bacterium | reverse complement strand
CATGAGCAACACCAGGGAATGGCGCATCCCGGTCGGCCCTGAGTCAACGACCGCGATCTACGTCGCCGCGGACGGCGTCAATCGCGCCGGCACCTTGATCTGCGCTCACGGCGCCGGCGGGCACTTGGGCGACCGCGCCATGCTCCGCACCGCTCACGCCATGCAGGGTGCCGGACTGAACGTGGTCCGGTTCAACTTCCTATATAAGGAACGGAAGGCCGCGCGCCCGGACCCGATGCCAAAGCTGATGGACACCGTCGCGGCGGTCGTGGAGTACGCGCGGAAGCAACTCGGCGCAGGCTCGCTGTTTCTTGGCGGGCGCTCCATGGGTGGGCGCGCGGCGTCGATGCTTGCCGCCGAGGGATTCGCCTGCGACGGCCTGATCCTGCTCGCCTATCCGCTGCATCCGCCGGGGCAGCTGGACAAGCTGCGCGACGCGCATCTCCCACGGATAACGGCGCCAGTGCTCTGCTTCAACGGAACGCGCGACGAGTTTTGTGAGCCGGACCTCATGAAGCGGGTTCTCACAGGCGTGCAATCGCGCTGGACCATGCAGTGGCTCGAGGGCGCGGACCACAGCTTCCACGTGCTCAAGCGGTCCGGCCGAACAGACGCAGATGTCATGGAAGAAGTGCGGCGTGCAACGGCCGACTGGCTCGCCGACGCTCCACGTCGCTGACGGCCTCGAACAACTGGTCGAACGAGTCGATCACGAAGAGCACGTCCTGCAGACGATCAATCTCGAATGGCTGCCCGAGCACGTCGTCGAGACGGAACGGGCGCCGCTCACATCGTGTGCCCAGCGCGTTGGCGGCGTCGCCGTGGGATGAAATGAGCCCGCTGCCGTAGATCCGCACGTCGCCACGCTCGCGGATCAGGCCGAACTCGACGGTGAACCAGAAGAGGCGCGCCATCTCCGTCGTCTCCCGCTCGGACCGCGCGGCCGCCGCCAGTGCGCCAAAGCGCTGGAGAAAATCCGCAAATACCGGATGCGAGTGCAGTGGCACGTGCCCGAAGATGTCGTGGAAGATGTCGGGCTCGGGCAGGTAGTCGAGTTGTGTCCGCGGCCTGACCGCCAGCGTCGTGGGGAACTGCCGCCGCGCCAGTGACACGAAGAAGTCCGCGGCCGGGATGAACCCGCGGACGCCCACGGCAGCCCAGCCCGTGGCCGGGCCAAGGCGGCGATTCACCTCGCAGAGATCAGGCACGCGGGACGGTGACAGGCCGATGCGCTGCACTCCCTCGAGGAACACGTGGCTACCCGTGTCCCGCAGCATCGCCAGGCGTCGCTCATAGAGCACGCGCCACACGTCGTGGTCTTCGGTCGAGTAGCGGGAGTAGTGTTGCGTGATGGTGTCCAGCATTGGAGCCTCGGTGGGGGACAAAAAAAGAGCGGCCCGTGGATTTCACGGGCCGCTGGAGGAGGTTTGCCGCTGCGGAGTGTTACCTGCGCGCGCCCCTCGCCCCGCGTCCCGTTCGGGTCGCGTAGTAGCAATACGTGGCGTAGCTGCGGCAGATGATCATGCGGGAGAGAAATCTAAGATGCGATCGCCCATGGCGTCAAGTAAGCTTCGCGCGTGTCGCTCGACGAGACGTACACCACGCTGCTGGCTGACCATCGCGCTGCCGTCCGCGAGTTCACGGACAAGGCGGGCGCGGTGGGTGCCAAGGCGTGGCTCACGCCTCGCGCCGAAGGCAAGTGGACGCCGGCGCAGGAAACGCGACACCTGATCCTCGCGTATCAAGCGATCACGCGCGACCTGCTCGAGGGCAAGACGATGCGGTTGCGTGGCACAGCGTGGAAGCGGCGGCTCTGGCGGGTCATCGGCATGTGGACCGTGCTGCGGCGCAATCGCCTCATCATGGGCGTCTCGGCGCCGCGCGAGGTGCGTCCGGAACAGGAGACCGGCTCACGCGACAAGCTGGTCCCGTTGCTGCTGCAACGGGCGGCCGAGTTCGAAGCCGCGGTGGAGTTCACTCGCGCCAAGGATCCGGGGCGCACCATCACGCACCCGATGATGGGCGCGCTGACGCTTGCGCACTCCCTCAAGTTCTGCGCGGTGCACGCGCGCCACCACGCGAACTTCCTGCCGTCGGTTGCGCCGTAACGGGCGCGCGGACAACTTGGCCCATGCCTAAAGCACTGATGTGGGTGGCTGGCGCCCTGGTCGCGCTGCTCCTTGTGGGATTCGGTGGGCGCTGGTACGCCGGCCGCGTGATGTCGCAGCGCGCGGTGACTCCCGAGGTCCTCGGCAACGAGACACCGGCATCGGTTCAACTGCCATTCACGCGCGTTGCCGTGGCGAGCGGTGACCGCACGCTCATCGGCTGGTGGGTCAAGGCGCGAGGCGAGGGCACCGCGCCGGCGCCTGCCGTCCTCTTCCTCCACGGCAATGTGTCCACCATCGCAGACTACGTGACCTTGCAGCGGTTCCTGTATCGGCAGGGCATCAGCTCGTTCGTGTTCGACTACACGGGATTCGGCGGCAGCAGTGGATCAGCGTCGCTCCGGAACGCCGTGGCCGACGCCGGGCGTGTGGCGCAGGCGTTTGCGGACAGCGCGGGGAAGACCGCGCGCAGGGTGGCGATGGGCAGTGGCCTTGGCGCGACGGTGCTGCTCCAGGCGATCGACAGCGTGCAGCCACACGTCAATGGCATTGTCGTCGAAGGTGTGGACGCGTCCGTGAAGGAGGCTGCGATCCGCAGCGGTCGCCTTCCGAAGGTCATCGGAGCCGTGGTTGCCGACATCGGCGACAATGTGGCGGCCGCGGCCAACGTGCGCGTGCCCGCGCTCTTCGTGCACAGCAAGGAAGACAATCGCGCGCCGGTCGCCGGCGCCGAGCGCGTGCTGGCTGCTGTGCCCAGCAAGGCGGGATTGGTGATGCACTGGCGCAAGGGACACTCGGCGATCCTGGCCTCGAGCAAGGCGTGTGACTGGGCGCCGGTGATCGCGTTCGTGAAGACGGGCGCACTGCCCGCGGCGAAGGTCGACTCGACGGACGCATGTGCCGCGGCGAAAGCGACGGCCGATTCCGCGGTGGCTCGCGCGGCTGCGCTGGCGGCAGCGCAAGCCAAGGCGGGCGCCGCGAGGACGAAGTCCGGGACGAAACCGCCACCCAAGGCGCCGACGAAAAGGCGTGACTAGGGACCGGTCACCAGTCAGTCACGAGTCCTTCACCACCAAGGCGATCGGTACCGCTTCGGGCCCGAACTTCCGGCTCAGTGCGCGCAGGTAGGTGTCGATCGTGCCGTCGTGTCCCATCACGAACTTCGACACGAAGCGGAAGATCGGGTTGGATACCCAACCGCGCTCGGTGATGGTGACGCGCGTCTTGTTGGCGTCGCTGCTATCGGCCGCGATGTCGTATTCCCATTCACCGCCGAACGGCTGATCCTCATCGGTCATGCGCGCAACCAATCGGCTCGGTGGCCGGAACTCGTCGGCGACGAGTGTCATCGGCCCCATGCTCGTGTTTTCGCGCCACTCGAGGGGCGATGTCGCCAACACCTCGACGCTCTTGACCTCGCTGCGCCACGACGGGTAGGCGCTCACCTCCGCGACGGTCGTCCAGACCCGGACGGGCGGAGCCGCGACCGTGACAGTCATGGAGACCACGTGGTCGCGCGGCAACACGGCGCCGATGACCGCGACGATGCCCACGACACCGGCGAGAAACGCGACGAGGATGAGGAGTTTCTTCATATCAGTGCTGGGTGCGGGGTGCAGGGAACTTGTGCTACCGCAGAAAACGCTGCGCGAGTTGCGCCAAGCGATCGTCGCCGGCCTTCTCGGCGTCGCGGCCGATACGCCGCACATGTCCGGCCAGTGCCGGGTCGCCCCAGCGACATCCCGTGGCGTCCTCGGCGCTGGCCGTGTCGCCGTCACGTGCCGCCTCGAGCAACACCATCGCGACCGCGGCATCGTAGCCGGGATCGTCGCGGGGCGGCAGGTGATAATCCTTGCGCGGCCCGCCCGCCGCGTCTTCATTGACGAACGCGCGTGACATCCGCTATTAGGTACAGCGATTTCGCCTGTGGCGGAAGGGCGCTACGCTTCTGTCCGAACCCCGTTCCCTTGTCCCCATGCATGATCGTCGCGAATTCCTCGAACGCCTGAGCGCCGCGGCTGTGCTCGGTTCGCTTCCCAATACAGCGATGCCGCCCGAAGCACCCTCGCCGCGGCAAGGGCGTGAATGGGATGTGTCATGGGTGGCCAAGCTCGACGGCATCATCCACAAGGCGGTGTTCGACTGCATGGAAATCGAGAGCGGCAACGGCGTTGCACGCGCGCTGATATGGGAAGCCCAGTACCAGTCCGCATTTGGCGCGAAGCCTGCCGAGATCAAGACCGTTTTGATTCTGCGCCATACCGGTGTCGCGCTCCAATGACCGCGGCGACAAACCCGGCGCCGCAACCGACCGCGGATACGGACTCTCCCAGTTCATCGCCCGCGGCGGCATCGCGCTGGCGTGCGGTCTGGCGTTGCAAAGGTACGTGCGGCTGTGTCGCGACAGGGACAGCGTGGACGGCGCCGAGGCGCAGAAGCGCGCGACGGCGGCCTTGGTGCCGGGCGTCATTCTTCAGCCGTCGGGCGTGTTCTCCGCGGTGCGAGCCGGCCAAGCCGGCTGTGTCTACGTGAAGGCGAGCTGACGATGCGACTTGTTCCGGCGTTGTTGACGCTGGCCGTTCCCGCTGGTCTTGCGGCTCAAGCCGAAACCCGTCGCGCGGTAAGCGGGGCGGACGTCGTCAGCGAAGCGGGCGCCCGAACTTCGCCATCGCGGACTTGAGTCGATCCAGCGGCAGCGCGTGAACGCGGGTGTCGTTGATGCCGGTCATCGTCTCCGCCGCGAGCAGGGCATTGATAATCGCCGCCTCTGTGGCCTGCGCCGTGGCGTAGAACAACGGGCTGATGCGATCATTGGGAAGCATGTCGACGCGCACGAGGGCGGTGTCGCCGTAGACGCGCGTGTTGGCCGTTGAGAACGCGATGAAGATGTCGCCGGAGCTGTTGCCGCCGTACCCGCCCATGCGGCCCAGTCCGCTGGAGACGCGCGTCGCAAGGCGTTTGAGCTGGTGTGGCAGGAGCGGCGCGTCGGTGGCCACGACCACGATGATCGATCCTTGCTCGCGATCGTCGTCGCCCGGCGTCGCCGGACCCGGCAGCAGATCAGTGATCTCCTGGCCCACGGGCGCGCCCGCGATGGTGAGATGCCGCCGCAGTCCGTAGTTGCACTGTACCAACACCCCCACGGTGTAGCCGCCGGCCGCGGCATCGAGTTTGCGCGAAGCGGTGCCGATGCCGCCCTTGAAGCCATGGCACACCATGCCGGTGCCACCGCCGACGTTGCCTTCCTTCACCGGGCCGGACGTAGCGCTGTTGAGCGCCGCGATCGTGTGCTCCGGCTTCACGTGAAAGCCGTTGATGTCGTTGAGCCGCCCGTCCCAGGTCTCGGCCACCACCGGCAGGCCCCATGGCTGCAGCCCCGGTGTGCCGACCTGCCATTGGAGAATGGCGTCGCGAACGACGCCGACGCTGTTCGTGTTCGTGATTCCGATGGGCCCCTCGAGAATCCCGGATTCCTGGAGCCACGTGGTCCCGGTCATCTCACCGTTGCCGTTGAGCGTGAACCACGCGCCAAAGACCGGGTCCTCATTGCCCTTGCCACGCGGATGCACGACCGTGACGCCGGTACGCACGGGCCCTTTCCCGACGACGAGCTTGCCCGCGCCCGAGATCAGCGTCGCGTGACCGACTTCCACACCGCGCACGTCGGTGATGGCGTCCAGCGGTCCCGGCGTGCCGTCGATGGGAATGCCCAGGTCGCGGACGCGTGGTTTCTGCGCCGCGGCCACCGACGCGGCGAGCCCGAGCAACGCGAGCGAGCGTCTCATGGATGTGCCGGGTCGAAGGATGGGCCCTCCACGAGCAGCATCTGGGTCGTCGCGCTGCTCTGGCGCAGCTTCTTGCCCGGGGCGTACTCAGGCGAGTTCCACCACGCCCTGGCCGCCTCGGCGTCCGGGAATTCCAGAATCACGAAGCGCTTGGGGTCCCAGGTGCCTTCGAGTGTGGTCGTCTTTGCCCCGCGAACGAGGTACCTGCCGCCGAACTTCGCGATCGACGGTGGCGCGAGGCCCTTGTACGCCTCGTATTTGCCCGGATCGTGAATGGTGACTTCGACAACGACGTAGGCGCGCATCAGGCAAACCTCTTGAGGGAGCGCTCGCGCGCTTTCCGCGCTTCTTCCTCGCGATTGCGCGGCGGCGCGTGGACGTGGAGTGACTTGATCAGGCGGCGGGCGGAAGCGGTGATTTCCTCCACGGCCGTCTTGAACGCGTCTTCGTTGGCGCGCGAAGGCTTGGTGGAGCCGCTCAGCTTGCGGACGAACTGCAGCGCGGATGCGCGAATCTCGTCGTCCGTGGCCGGAGGGTCGAAGTTGGCGAGCATCTTGATGTTGCGGCACATGCTGACATCTCCCTTCCGCGTGGGCGCGGACCGTGATGGACGGAC
>JBBTFS010000121.1:0-4820 GCA_038060705.1 Gemmatimonadota bacterium | reverse complement strand
CGGACCGTGATGGACGGACGGAAAGCGACAACGGCTGGCGACGGCGCGCAAGTCGGGGTGCAGCGGCACCTTGCGGGGGGCCCTGAAAAACCGCACCTTTTGGAATCACTCATTCGCGAGGCATGAGACGGTGGAACTCACCAATGCGATTCTTGCCACCGGCGCGCTGGGCACGGCCGCCTTTGGCGTCGTCGAGGCCCTCAAGTTCACGCCGTTGGGCAACGCCGGCTTCGGCGTGGCGATGCGTCAGCTCGGCTCTCTGGTCGAAGCGCTGCACGTGGCTTACGGCGACGAGTACCGGGACTTGCTGCGCGGTCAGTACCGCGCCGAGGACCGGGAGCTCCTCGCGAGAACGCTTCGGCAGGGCGTGCGCGTCGGGACTACCGATGCCAATGCTGGCAGCATCACGCGCTTCCTTGGGTCCATCGACCAGACGAAACTGGCCGCCGCCATCCATGCGGCAGAAACCGGAGCCGACCTGTCCTCCGAGCAACGGAACGTCATCGGGCGGTTCGAGCTGGCGGCCGACGCGCGCATTGACGCCGCGCTGACGTTGGCGCGGGCCCGCTACGTGGACTCGGCGCGGGTCGCGGCGTCTGTGGTGGCGTTGACGCTCGCGCTCATCGTCGGCGCCAACATGCCGGACGTCACCATGGTCCAGGCATTCATCGTGGGACTCGCCGCGGTGCCGCTGGCGCCCATCGCCAAGGACGTCGCGTCGGGGATTCAGGCCGCGGCCAAAGCGCTTCGCAAGTGATCTACTTCCTGGACTTCCGCGGGAGAAACGTGGGCGGACCGGTGTTGCCCGGACGCCTGATCGGATTGCCGGGCGTCGCGTCCGGCACGGAAGACGACCTGCGCCGAGAGACGCGGATCATCTTTCTCGTTCACGGCTTCAACGTGAATCGCCAGAACGGCCAGGCCGCGCTCCGGCAGCTTGCCGGGATGCTCACCCGATCCACGGAATCCGCACTCGTGGCGGTCACGTGGCCCGGGGACAGTTGGGCCAAAGCCGCCGGCTACCCGCTGGAGGGCAACGACGCCGACGATACGGCGCGCGAGCTGGTGCGCTTCGCGGACCGCGTCGTGCAGGACGGAGCGCAGCTGTCGTTCGTCTCGCACAGCATGGGCGGTCGCGTGGTGATGGAGACGATCAAGCGTTTGCCGCCCGGGCGATTCGCGGTGTCGCAGGCCTGCGTGATGGCAGCGGCCGTGGACGACTTCAGCCTGGCATGGGGAAAGGCGTACCTGGGCGCCGTGCAGAACAGCGGACGGGTGACCGTTCTGGCGTCCCAGAGCGACAAGGTGCTGCGCTTCGCGTACCCGGCGGGCGATTTCCTTCAGAGCTTCCTGTTCTTCTGGAAGGATGTGGCTGGCAAGGCGCTGGGGCTCAGGGGGCCACGCGCCAAAAACGGCGTCGCGGTGCCGGTGAACGTGCACCACGAGCAGATTCCCGATGGCGCCAAGGTCGATCACGGCGACTACATCTCGGGAAATCCGGGACCGAAGCACGTGGCGGCCGGGAAGTTCGCGGATGCAGCCTTGGCCGGAGAGCCCAAGCCGGTCTACTGACTCCTCCCGGCTTCAGTTCACGGTTACTGCCCTGGTTTGTACTCCCTCTCCGTGTGTCCCTTGAGTTGCCCACGGTAGAAGTACACCTGCCGGAAATCCCCTGATGCGTAGCGAGCGGCCTGGTCATTGAAGTGCCTGGACCCCACATCGCCACTTTCACCGCCAGCCGTTACCGCCCGGGCGCGCACGCTGTCCCTGCCGAATTCCACCACGGCCACGAAGCTGTTGCCGCTGGTGCCGTACCACTTCTTGGTGTTCGCGTACTGCCGCGCGCCGAATGACGCCAGCGAGCCCCAGCGCGATGACGTGAATCCGACCGGAATCGATGGCAGCGCGTCGTCAAACGTGGCAACGATCTCGTTCTTCACGCGCTGAAAGCGATTGATGTCGCCCCACGGCGTCTGCCACTTGCCGAAGTCCGCCGCCAGCTTGTCGGACGCTGTGCCGAGCGCGGAGAGTCGTTCTGGGTTCGTCGCGTTGCGCACGCCGCGTGCGGACGCGCGACCCAGCGCCTCGCCATAGAACACCGCGAGCGACGTGGCCACGGACGGCACACCCCATTTGAAGTCCCAATCGCGCAGCACTCTGATCTGTTCGGCGAGCTGGGCCTTGTTCGCATCGGACGTCGGCGCCGCGTCCCATGCGCTCACCAGCGCAGGAATCAGGTCCGCGAACGCGGGCAGGTAGGGGTCGAATGCCGCTTCCAGCAGGCGGTCGATGGTGAAGTCCTTGCGATCCTTGAGTACGCGGATGGCGTTGAGGCCGCGCGGATTCTCGGCACCCGATTCCACGTACACGGGGAAGGCTTCCTTCTTCGGGCTGCTGGGCCCAGCCGCGGTGAACGGCCAGTTGTTCGTGTTGTATGTCCAGCCGCTGGCCGGATTGATCGCATTGGGCGACTCGTCCACGGACAGCACGCCCTCGTAGTCGGTGGCCGGATTGCTGCCGTCCACCGGCCGCGTCCAGTCGAAACTCGTGTCGCGACGTGGGATGTAATTGGCGTGGAAGTACGCGAAGTTGCCGCTGTTGTCGGCAAAGAGGGTGTTGTTGGACGAGTTGGAGTGTGTGTCGAGAATCTTGCGGAACTCGGCTATGGTCTTCGCCTTTGTGCGCATGTACGACTGCGTCAGCGCCGCGATGGGGACGTCCATCAGCGCAACGGCGATCCACTTGCCGTCAGCCTCGCGCACGATGGGGCCGTGATGCGTTCGGTAGATGGTGAAGTCTTTCTTCTCCATGCCGGTCGCCGTCTTGTACGAAATGGTGGCCGTGGAGGTGAGGACGGGATTCTCGGTAGCGCCGTGCTTGTAGAAGTACCTGTCGCCCTTCTTGATGATCGTTTCGGCGAAGTCGTCGATGTTGTCCACACCGCTGGACGTGTGCATCCAGCCCGAGTTGGCATTGAACCCCTGATAGATGAAGAACTGGCCCCATGTGACCGCACCGTAGGCGTTGAGCCCTTCGTCGCTCACCATCTGGAGTTCGGAGCGGAAATAGAACGATGTGTGCGGGTTGATGAGCAGGAGCGAGTTCTTGTTGACAGTGTTCCGCGGCCCGATGGCGATTCCGTTGGAGCCGCGCGGCTCAAGGTCCTCGTTGCGCGGTTCTTCGCCTGGTAAAGTCGGCGACGGGTCCTTTCCGTAGAAGGCGCGCAATTGTGGAATCGAGATCCGCTCGATGTCGCCGCCGATCGACCCTTCGCTGAAGGACAGGGCCATCCAGGGTTCGAAGCGCGTGATGACGCGCGGTTTCACCTGCGCGTTCCTGGCCAGGTAGAAGTTGAGGCCGTCGGCCCACGCGACCATCAGCGTCCTGAGCCACTGTGGGCTGCGGTCGTACATCGCGCGCAGCGAATCCGGGTGGTAGTACAGCCGCTGGCGCAGATCGTTGTAGATGCGGGCCTCGCCCTCGGCTTCCGCCAACCGACCCAGCGACGTGAGGTAGTTGGTCTCGACGCGATTGAAATCGTCCTCGGCTTGCGCGTAGATCATGCCGAACACCGCGTCCGCGTCCGTTTTGCCGTAGACGTGCGCGATGCCCCAATCGTCGCGGATGATCGTGATGTTCGAGGCTTGCCGCTCCCATCGTGCGGCATCCGCGGCCTGCGCGTGGGAAGTGGTCGGGGCGCAGACCACGGCCATCAGGGCCGCGGCAACGAGCGCATGCTTCTTCATGATGAACGATGCGTGAGGTGTGAGGTCGGCGTGAACATTGGGCATGGCACCGCCGGGAGTCCAGCCGCGCACCCAGCGCCCGCAACCTCCGGGATTGCCTTCCGTATGTTTGGGAATGCGACAAGACAACTCGCCGCAATTGGCGCACCTCCAGCAATCCATGGATACGATCGCGGTCGAGGGCGCGGGCAATGCCCAGCCGTTCATCGAAGGCGAGGCGCTCCGCGCGGCGGGGATCAAGTGAGCGCAAACTGGCTCCCGGTCCTGCCTGCCCGTAGAATCAACCCATGAATCTTCCCGAGCTTCTCCGGTTTCCCGGCGCCGAGGCCGTTGAACCTGGTCTGCAGGATCTTGCGCGCGGTGCGGAGACTGTCGAGTCGCTCCTCGTTTCAATCGCCGCGCCGCGCCTGCGAAACCTGGGGTTCGCGTTGCCAGCGCCGGTCGCCGATGCCGAACTCAAACTCTACCGGATGTTGGCACTGCAACACGGGAACGCAGCGCACGGCCGGTACAACGCACTGGTGCGGCGGATGGTCAGTTTTCAGCGCGCTGCCGCGTGCGTGAAGTAGTCAACAAGGGCGGCGTCGACGCCTTTCTCGACGCCTTGGCTCGCAGTGCGACAAATGCCACCGACGTGTTCGTCGTGGGCGGCACGTCGGCGGTCCTCGTCGGCTGGCGCCAAACCACCATCGACGTGGATTTGGTCATACGGCCGGAGTCCGACGCAATGTTGCGGGCGATTCCAGCGCTCAAGGAGCGGCTCCACATCAATGTGGAACTGGCGTCGCCGGACCAGTTCATTCCGGTGCCTCCGGGATGGGAGGGGCGGAGCCCCGTGGTCAGGCAGATCGGTCGCGTGACGGTGCGACACTACGATTTTTGCGCCCAGGCGCTCGCCAAACTCGAGCGGGGTCACACACGCGACCTTGCCGACGTGGACGCGATGCTCGCGCGCGACCTCATCAACGGCGCGGACGTCCGGGCGATGTTCGCCCGCATGGAACCTGAGTTGTATCGCTTTCCCGCGATTGACCCGGCGACGTTCCGGCGCGCGGTTGACGAGAGGTTTCCGCT
>JBBTFS010000120.1:25070-44116 GCA_038060705.1 Gemmatimonadota bacterium | reverse complement strand
ATTGTGGTGCGCCAGGGCTAACTGGCATTTCCAGTAGGCTTTGGGACGGCAGACCTCACGCAGTTTCGACCGGCGCCCTTGGCATCGTATAGCGCTTTGTCCGCGGCCGCGAACAGGGCCTCCTTGGTGAGTGCGCCGTCCGGGTAGCAGGCCACGCCGCAGGAAACCGTCACCGGAATCTCGTTCCCGCCAGCCCAGATCCGGTTGGCGCCCACCGCGGCCCGCAGGCGGTCCGCCAACTCCACCGCCCCCACCAAGGTCGTTTGTGGGAGGATGATGGCGATCTCTTCGCCTCCGAAACGCGCGCAAACGTCCACGTTGCGGACGCCGGCGGCCAGGGTGTCCGCGATGGCTTTGAGCACGATGTCCCCCGTTTCGTGGCCCCACGTGTCGTTCACGACCTTGAAGTGGTCCACATCGGCGAGAATCAACGACAGCGAGTGCCCAAACCGGTCCGCATGGTTCAGGAGCTGCGCGAGCTGCTCGTCAAACGCGCGACGGTTGGCGAGTCCCGTGAGGGCGTCGGTACGCGCGCGTTTGCTCACTTCCTCCATCTCCCACACCATTTCGAGCGATGGCGCCGCCAGGGCGCCCAGCAACGTGACGTTGCGCGCTTCGTCCTGCGGCACCACCCCGGCACGCTCGGCCGCCACGACGATGGCCCCGATCACCTTCTCCTCGAGCTTGAGCGGGACCACGGCCACCGTGCCGCTGGGCCAGCCGCCGTCGCCGGCAAAGAACAGCGATTTGTCGCCGGTCATCTTCGCTACGTCCTCGATCAGCAGCGACGTCCCTTCCTGAAGGGCGCGTGCCGCCAGCGATTCCTTGGTGAGTTCGTATGGGCCGCGGTGACGGAACCCTGGCGTCGTGTATTGCACCCAGCCGCGGCTGTCACCGGCATGCCAGCGAAGCACGGCCGCGTCGGACGCCGACGATACCTGGAGTGCCGTGGCGCAGATGGCCTTGCAGAGTGCCTCCTGCGACTTGTGTCCCTGCACGCGCTGCACCGCGCTCAGAAGGGCGCGGCTCTGACGCATGTAGCGGCTGTATTCCCGTCGCAGTTCCGACATCGACACAAGTCGTCCCACTTGGGACGCGTGCCGGGGCAGCCATTCTTTCACGTACTCGCGCCCCTTCTCCAGGCCTTCTATGCGAGCGACGCTGAGAACTCCCATGAGCTTGCCTTCGGATTCGATCGGCGCCGCGGCCAGGCGCGCGACGGCAACACGCGCATCGGAGTCGAAGTGAATCACGCGGGCTTCCGCGGCCCACTTCACCAGGCCCGCCCACCCACCGACGTCGAAATGCATCGGGCGCCCGGCGCCGGGTGTGGACCAAGCCGCTGGCGCCAGCGAATCGCGTTGTTCACTCCAGCGCCAGAATACAGCCTCATCGGCGCCAAGCGAGTCGCGCACATCCGCCAGGTAGGCATCGAGCGTCTCGAGATCGGCGGCGGCTTCGGCTTCCTCGAGCAAGGTCTGCGCGTCGAGCCGCAAGTCCGAGATCGTGGCGCGCGGCATTTCCTTATGCTGCCCGGACTTCATGAACGTGCGGGCGCGTGACTCCCGCTCACCGCTGACCTGCGGTTCAGCCTCGGACCCGCTTCGAACGGAGCGCCGCCAGATCACCCAGGCGGCGCCGAGCGCGATGACAAGCGCGGCAACCGCCGCAATCGTTTGGATCACTTGCGCGACTCCGCGCGCATCTCGCGGCCGACAGCGCTCATCCGGTCATGCGTGATTGATCCTGGACGCCGCGGCTGCAGCGCCGAAGCCGTTGTCGATATTGACCACAGTGACCCCGGCTGCGCAGCTGTTGAGCATCGCAAGGAGCGGCGCCAAGCCATCGAACGACGCCCCGTAGCCGACGCTGGTTGGCACGGCGATCACCGGGACGCGGACCAATCCGCCAACCACGGACGCGAGTGCCCCGTCCATCCCGGCAATGACGATGACGACCGCGGCGCCGAGCAAGGCGTCCTTCTGCGACAGGATCCGGTGCAGTCCCGCGACACCGACGTCGTTCAGCCGCGCGACGCTGTTCCCCATGGCTGCCGCGGTCACCGCGGCCTCCTCCGCCACCGGCAGGTCGCTGGTGCCCGCAGTGACGATCAGGATGGTGCCGCGGCCGGCCGACGGCAGTTCAGCGCCCGCCAAGTATGCGGTGCGCGCGACGCCGTTTCGCTCGAGCCCATGAAAGCGCGCCGCCAGCGCATCCGCGGATGCATCGTCGACGCGGGTGACGAGGAAACCGCTGTCACGTTCGGCAAGCCGCTCGGCGATCGCGACGATCTGCTCGGGTGTTTTGCCGGCGCCGTAGATGACTTCGGGAAAGCCCTGCCGCAGCGATCGATGGTGGTCCACCGTGGCGAATCCGAGGGCCTCGAAGGGCGCCTTGGTCAAGTCATCCAGCGCCAGCGCGGGCGTCAGCGACCCGTCCGCGACCCGCGACAGCAGGCTGCGAACGCGCTCGCGCGTCATACCGCGATGGCCTCGAGCTCGTCGGCGGGCTGCGGGCGCTCCCAGCGCTCGCGGTTACGGAGGTAGTCGCCGAGGATGTCTTCGACTTCGGACAGCGCCTCAACAGCGTGCAGCCGGCGACGCAGCTCCGCGGAGCCCGGCAAACCCTTCACGTACCACCCCAGGTGCTTCCGAAATTCGATGGCGGCGCCGCGTGGATCGACTTCGTAGTCGGCGGCCATGCGGGCGTGCTCGATGGCCACGGCGAACTTGGTCTCCACGTCTGGTTCCGGTCGCATCGGACGACCCTCCAGCAAGTCGCGCGTTTGGTCAAAGATCCACGGTTGGCCAAAGCTGCCGCGGGCGATCATGACGGCATCGCATCCGGTCTCGCGCTGCATTCGCGCGGCATCGCGCGCCGTCTTGATGTCGCCATTGCCGATCACCGGAATCGAGAGCGCCTGCTTCACCGCGGCGATCTCGTCCCAGTGCGCCTGCCCCGAGTACATCTGCGTGCGCGTGCGCGGGTGCAGCGCCAAGGCCCGAGCGCCGGCGTCTTCGCAACGGCGTGCAATCGACACGGGGTCACGCTGCTGATCGTTCCAGCCGCTGCGGATCTTCACCGTGACGGGCAGCCAGGTGCTTTTGGACACCGCGCGAATGATGGTTTGCACGAGGTCCAGATCGCGGAGGCAACCGGACCCGCCGTTCCGCTTCACTACCTTCTTGACCGGGCAGCCGAAATTGATGTCGATGAATTCGGGCTGGAACACGTCAGTCACGAGGGCGGCGGCCTGCCCCATGGCGTCAGGATCGGAGCCAAAGATCTGCACCCCGATTGGCCGCTCGTCGTCGCCGAACCGGAGCTTGGCCAGCGTGGCCTCATTCTCGCGGCGAATGCCCTCGGCCGACAGGAACTCGGTGACCACCACGTCCGCGCCGAAACGCCGGCACAACCGCCGGAAGGGCGACTCCGATACGCCGGCCATTGGAGCCAGATACAGTGGAATGGCGGCCCCGACCGGGAACGGAAAACGGGTCACGCCATCAACCTACTGTCCCACGTAACCGTAAGCAACGCTGAGGTTTGACAGTCTCTGGCCAAGCGATAACTTGGTCCGCCATGGAGCTACGCGAGTTTTTCAGCGAAGAGGCGATCCAGCTCGACCTGGTTGGTGAGGCCAAGGACGACGTCATCAAGGAGTTGATCGCGCTCCTGAAACTCGACGACAAGAGTCAGGCGATGTTGTTCAAGATGCTCAAGCGCCGAGAAAACCTGGGCTCGACGGGCATCGGTCGGGGCATCGCGATTCCCCACTGCCGCTCGCTGGTGGTCAGCAAGCTCCGCGTCGCTTTCGGCCGGAAAAAGGGAGGGCTGGATTTCAAAGCGATCGACGAGAAGCCGGTGCACTTCTTCTTCCTCATCGTCGCCCCGCCCCTTGAGGTCTCAAACCAGTACCTGCCAGTTCTTGGCAAGATTGCTCAGTTCTCGAAGGAGGCGGACGTGCCCGCTCGGCTGATGGATATCTCGGAACCGAAGCAGTTCTTGGCCCTTCTTGAGGAGAAGGGGGTCTGAGGAGGCAGGACCTCAAATGGTTGCTGAGACCAGCCCTTTCCGGATTACTCCCATTCGATCGTTGCCGGCGGCTTCGAGGAGACGTCGTACACGACGCGGTTGACGCCCTTCACCTCGTTGATGATCCGGTTCGAGATGCGGCCCAGCACCTCGTGCGGCATGTGGAACCAGTCCGCCGTCATGCCGTCCACCGACGTTACCGCGCGCAGCGCGACGACATTCTCGTAGGTGCGGAAGTCGCCCATCACGCCCACCGAACGTACCGGCAGCAGCACCGCGAACGCCTGCCAGATCTGGTCGTACAGCCCGGCCTCGCGGATTTCCTCGAGATAGATCGCGTCCGCCTTCCGCAGGACGTCCAGCTTGTCTTCCCAAACGGGACCCAGCACGCGGATGCCAAGCCCAGGCCCCGGAAACGGGTGCCGGCCGATCATGAGCTCCGGGAGCCCAAGCTCGCGGCCCACGTTCCGCACTTCGTCTTTGAAGAGTTCGCGCAGCGGCTCCACCAGCTTGAACGACATCCCGGGCTTGAGCCCGCCCACGTTGTGGTGCGTCTTGATGGTCACCGAGGGGCCGCCGCGCGGCGAGAACGACTCGATGACGTCCGGATAAAGCGTGCCCTGCACCAAGAACTCGGCGTTGGACCCGGCGTCCTTTGTGGCGTCCTCGAAGACGTCGATGAAGGTGTGGCCGATGATGCGGCGCTTTTCTTCCGGCTCTTCCACACCCGCGAGCGCGCCCAGAAACCGCTTCGCGGCGTCAATCGTGATGAGCTTGACGCCGAGGTGGGCGCGGAACGTCTGCTCCACCTGTTCTCGTTCTCCCAGGCGCAGCAGGCCGGTGTCGACGAAGACGCACACGAGCTGATCGCCGATGGCGCGGTGTACCAGCGCCGCGGCCACTGACGAATCCACGCCGCCCGAGAGCCCGCAGACGACGTTCGCTGTGCCCACCTGCTCACGAATCTGGTTGACGTGCGTCTCGACGAACGCTCCCGGCGTCCAGTCCGGCGTTGCATGGCAGACGCTGAACAGGAAGTTTGAAATCAGCTCACCGCCGCGTGGCGTGTGCGCGACCTCCGGATGGAACTGCACGCCGTGGATGGGCTTCGTCTGGTGCCGCATGGCGCTGACCGGCACGGTGGGACTCGAGGCCGTGACGACGTAGCCCGGCGGCGGCTGGTCCACGTGATCGCCGTGGCTCATCCACGCGGTGAGGTGGTCCTTGGGCGAAAAGCCAGCGAACAATCCCGCCCCTTCCGTCACCGTGACCTCGGCGCGGCCGTACTCGCGCTTCCCGGCTCCGATCACCTTGCCACCGGTCAGATGCGCGATGAGCTGCATGCCGTAGCAAAGGCCGAGCACCGGGGTGACATCGAGGAGTGCGGGATCCACCGTCGGCGCGCCGGCTTCATAGACACTGGCCGGGCCGCCGCTGAGGATGATGCCGGTGGGCTTCCAGTCCTTCACCCACTGCAGGGACCGGGTGGCCGGATGAATCTCGGAGTACACACGCGCCTCACGAACCCGGCGCGCGATCAACTGCGTGAATTGTGAACCGCAGTCCAGAATCAGGATGCGTGATGACAAGGCGGCGGAGAGATCAAGGTCAGAACTTCCATTTCGGGTCGGAGAGGGCCAGGAATTCCACTTTCATGGTGTCCAGGTCGAGCAGACCGGCGCCCGGCGTACCGTGCAGCCAGCCGCAGGACTCACCCGGATTCACCAGCAGCGTGCTGCCCTGCGTCTTCATGCTTTGTTGATGCGTGAAGCCGTGAACCACCACGGCATGCGACTCGATAGAGCGCTTGGACACGTCGCCGATATCGTGGACCAGCAGGATCTGCTTGCCCGCGACGTCGAAGCTGTGTGGCCCTTCGAAAATCTCGAGACCAATGCCCGCGCCCGCGCGCGACGTGAGGCTGTTGGGATCACCGTCATTGCTGCCGAACACGCCAGCCAGCGTCATGTGCAGATCTTCGAACGGCTTGAGCGCCAGCGGCGACACGTAGTCTCCCGCGTGTAACACCATGGCGGCGCCGCGCGCCTGCATTTGCCGCAGCAGGTCCGCGATCGCGGGAATACGGTCGTGACTGTCCGCCATCAATCCGACGAGCATCAGGCGCTCCAGGTTGGCGTGTCGACGTCCAGCCGCATCAGGTCGTCATACGTTTCGCGCTGCGTAATAACGGCGAATCGGTCGCCGTCCACCAGCACTTCCGCCGGCCGGCGCCGCCCGTTGTAGGTGGACGACATCACGTAGCCATACGCGCCCGCGTCATGCACGACGATCCGGTCGCCGGGCTGCACGTCCGCGACCTCGCGATCGAGCGCCAGGAAATCGCCCGACTCACACACCGGCCCGACCACGTCCGCGATCAAGGTCCCTTGCGTACCGCCACCAACTGGTTCAATCCGATGGTATGCGTTGTAGTGCGACGGGCGCAGCAGTTCGGTCATACCGGCATCGACGACGACGAATTGTTTGCCACCGGTCACTTTGCGGTACAGCACGGTGGCCACCAGCGCGCCAGCGTTCCCTACCAGAAAGCGTCCGGGCTCCATCACCAGCGACAGCCCAGTCTTCGCGACGAGGGGCAGCACAACGTCGGCGAATTCGTCCAGGTCGATCGGATTCTCACTCTCGTACCGCACACCCAATCCACCGCCGATGTCCAGGTAGCGCACCGCCGAGGCGCCGCTCGTACGGAGTTCTTCGAACAGTGCCGCGAGGCGCCGTGCACCGGCCTGGTATGGCTCCACCGTGGACAATTGCGAGCCCAGGTGCATGTCGAGTCCCACGAGCGACACATTCTTGAGCTTGAGCGCGATTCGCGCCACGCCGAGTGCCTCGTCGTGCGGGATACCGAACTTGTGCCCGCGCTCGCCAGTCTTGATGTAGTCGTGCGGTGTTGCGAGACGGAGCTCCGGATTGACGCGGAGACCCACCGGGGTCACCGTGGATGCCTCACGCGACAACTCGTCGATGCGCCGCAGCTCGGCTTCGGACTCCACGTTGATGAGCATGACGCGAGCCCGGATTGCGTCGCGCAGTTCTTCGTCCGTCTTGCCGACGCCGCCGAAGATGATGTCGCTGGGCGCGAAGCCGGCGCGCAGCGCCCGCTGCAGTTCCCCGCCCGACACCACCTCGGCGCCGGCGCCCATGCCGTGAAGCAGCCGCAGGATGGCGCGGCTGGAGTTGGCCTTGAGCGTGTAGTGTATCCGGTGCGGTACGCCGGAGAGGGCCGACGCCAGGCGCGCGTATCGCTCGCGGATGATGGCCGTCGAGTACACGAACAGCGGGGTGCCGACCGCGCGCGCGATGCGTTCGATCGGCACGCCCTCACAGTGCATCGCGCCATCTGGCGCGCGAAGGAACCCGGAGGTCAGTAGGCCCGTGCCCATAGAGCTTCGGCGGTCGCCGGGCGCTCACACTTGAGGCACTTGGCCGGTGCGCTGGCCGACCGGAACTCTTCGTCCGGCAACACGCGAATGGTGGCCTTGGTCTCCTCCTTGATGGCGGCCTCGCACGCCGCGTCGCCACACCAGCCAGCGTACACGAAGGCGCCGTCACCCTCCATGAGCGCCTTGAAGTCGCCGTAGGAGATGTGCTCGCGGACGCTGTGCGCCTCGCGCCGCTCGCGCGCGGCCGCCAACATGTCGGCCTGCATCTTGATGAGCAGCTCCGACACGTCCTCGCCGATCGTGTCCAGCGACGTCGGCTTCTTCTCCCGCGTGTCGCGGCGCACCAGCACGCACTGGTTCTTGGCCAGGTCGCGCGGACCGAGCTCGAGCCGCAGCGGAATGCCTCGCAGTTCCCACTCGTAGTACTTGGCGCCCGGCTTCACGCCGTCACGGTCGTCCAGATGCACGCGCAGCTGCCCCGGGCGGCGACGCTCCCAGTCCGTCAGGCGGCCGACGAGCTTCCTGGCAGCCTCGATTACCGTCGAGCGCTCCTCGTCCGTCTTGTAGATGGGAACGATCACGAGTTCGATCGGTGCCAGGCGTGGAGGACAGCGGAGTCCGTTGTCGTCGCCGTGCGTCATGACCAGACCGCCCACCAAACGCGTCGAAACGCCCCAACTCGTGTTCCAGGCGTACTCCTCGCTGCCCGACTGCGCCTGAAACTTGAGGTCGAAGACCTTGGCGAAGTTCTGGCCGAGATGGTGCGACGTACCGGACTGCAGCGCCTTGTTGTCCTGCATCATCGCCTCGATGGCGTACGTGTGCATGGCGCCGGCGAACTTCTCGGCGTCGGTCTTCTTGCCCGTGACGACGGGCATCGCCATCCACGCTTCGGCAAAATCGCGATAGATGCCAAGGATGAGGCGCGCCTCTTCCTCGGCTTCCTCCTTGGTCGCGTGCGCCGTATGGCCTTCCTGCCACAGGAACTCCAGCGTCCGCAGGAACAGGCGCGTGCGCATCTCCCAACGGATGACGTTCGCCCACTGGTTCATCTTGATGGGCAGATCGCGATGGCTTTGCACCCACTTGGCGAACATCGAGTAGATGATCGTCTCGGACGTGGGCCGGAGAATCAGCGGCTCTTCGAGCTTCTTGCCGCCTCCATGGGTCACGACCGCGAATTCGTGCTTGAACCCCTCGACGTGATCCTTCTCCTTCTGAAGGAAGCTTTCGGGGATGAGCAGCGGGAAGTACGCGTTCTGGTGGCCGGTGGCCTTGAACATGTCGTCCAGGGCGCGCTGCATCCGCTCCCAGATGCCGTACCCGTTCGGCCGGATGACCATGCACCCGCGCACGGGCGAGTAGTCCGCCATCTCTGCGCGCAGCACCACTTCGTTGTACCACGCGCTGAAATCGGCGGCGCGTGTGGTCAGTTTCTTCTCGTCAGCCATCTGCAAAGGTAAATGGTGTTTCGTCCCCGGACGCGAGGTCCTTGAGCACGTCGGTGCCATCGGCACGCACGATGACGGCCATGGCCGCGCCGACGGCGGATGCTGCCTTGAGCTGCTTGCCGAGCTGCACGGCATGCAATGCGTATTCGGCGGACTTGCCGGCGCGGCGCAGCGACGTGGCGACCCGCATCGCCTTGGCGCGCTGGCTTTCTTCTTCGTACGCCACCCAGTAGTCGATCGTGGGCGTCAGGGTCGGCATCTTGCCGCGGGCCTTCAGTAGCTCACCAAGCACCACGTCGCCCATGCCGAATCCAAGGGCCGGCGCGTCGGCGCCACCAAGGCTGGCCAGCAACGTGTCGTACCGGCCGCCGCCGCAGATGGCGCGGAACTCGCCCTGGGCGTCGAACAATTCGAAGACAATTCCGGTGTAGTAGGCCAGGCCGCGGACGATGGTCAGGTCGATCTGGATCCAGTCCCGCACGCCGAGGGCCTGCGTGTCGTCCAGGTAGCGGGAGAAGGCGTCGAGGCATTCGCCGACAGCCTCGTCCGGGAAGGCCTTTCGGATGGCTGCAACCGAATCGAGGTCCGTGAGCGCCACCAGTCGCTCGGCGGCAGCCGCGCTGACGCCCGCAGCCCGAAGCTTCTCCACCGACACATCTCTGGGTAGCCGGTCGAGCTTGTCCACGACGGCGAAGACATCCGCGACGCGAGCGTCCTCCACCATGAGTGCGCGCAGGATCGCGTGAAGCAGGCGCCGGTCGGACACGCGCGCCCTCACATCGGTGGGCCCCAGCCCGAAGCCGCGCATGCACTCGATGGCAACCGCGACAAGTTCCGCATCGGCCGCGACGCTCGTTTCCCCGACGATGTCCACGTTGAGCTGGAAGTGCTCGCGCAGTCTGCCCTTCTGCTGCCGTTCGTAGCGGAACAGCTGGGGGATCGAGAACCAGCGCACCGGCTTACGTAGCGCGATGACGCGTGCGCCCACCATGCGCGCGAACGTCGGCGTCATCTCAGGTCGCAGCGCAACCTCGCGGTCGCCTTTGTCCTTGAAGTTGTACAGCTGCCCCACGATCTCGTCGCCGCTCTTCCTGGTGTACAGGTCCAACGGCTCGAGCGGCGGACCGTCGTATTCCACGAAGCCAAACCGGCGCGCGATATCGCGCCACGTGTTCAGGATGAAGGCGCGGGCCGCGAATTCCTCAGGATAGAAATCGCGGAATCCCGGGAGGGCGCTCGCGCCTTTTGCCATTCGGGGAAACTTAGGCCGTCAGCGGAGAGAGCTGCAACTTTGCCATGGCATCGCCCACGGTGTGGAACGACCCGGTCACCACCACGGTGGCCGCATCCTGGACGCTCGCCAACGCCTCATCCAGCGTCGGGGCGATGGTACCGCGCAGGTTGGACCGGCGCAGGAACTCACCGCCGTCCTCCAGGCTCCAGGCACGGCTGGCTGGCGCTGTGGGCGCGTTGGTCAGCACCAACTCATCCACGACGCCACCCAGTGCCAGCAGCATCTCGCGCCACTCCTTGTCGCGCAGGGCGCAGAAGATCGCCTTGACGGGCCGCATCGGTGCGACTGCCTGAAGCGTATCGGCCAACATGCGGGCGCCGTCCGCGTTGTGCGCCACGTCAAAGATGTAGCGACCCGACCGCTGGAACCGGCCCGGAATGGAAACGTGCTGGAGCAGTTCGGCGCTTTCGGACAGTGCGCGCGCATACGGATCGCCGGCGGCGTCGAGCAGCGCCAGCGTGAACGCCAGATTGTGGGCCTGGTGGCGTCCGATGAGTGGCGTCCGCAGCGTCAGTTTCTCTTCGCGCATGCGCAGCGACACCGTCGTCCCGGTGGCGCCAACGGCGATGTCGTCAATCTTCACCACGTCTTCCACCACGATCGGCGTCGCGCCGAGCTCGGCCGCGCGCAGCCGCAACGTGTCGCGCAGCTCCGGACTCGACTCGCCGATCACTGCCGGGCGGCCCGGTTTGAAGATGCCGGCTTTCTCCAGGGCGATCGCATCCAGCGAGTGACCCAGATACTCCATGTGGTCCCAGCCGATGGACGTGACGCCGGCACTCACCGGGTTCACGACGTTGGTGGAATCCAGGCGCCCGCCGAGCCCGGTCTCGATGAGGGCGACATCCACGTTGGCCCGCGCGAAGTGGTCGAATGCGAGCACGGTCGTGGCTTCGAAGAACGTGGCGCCGAGTTGTTCGACGAGCGGCGTCCACTGCGTGACAAAGGCCAGCACGTCGGCCCCGTCGATGGGCGCGCGGTCCACCAGGATGCGCTCGCGGAAATCGACCAGGTGCGGCGACGTGTACTTGCCGACCTTGAGGCCCTGGCCCATGAGCAGCGCCTCCGCTGTGGCCAGCGAACTGCCCTTGCCGTTCGTGCCCGCGACATGGATGACGGGGTACGCTCGGTGCGGGTTGTCGACGGCGTCCAGCAGTGCCTCGGTGCGCTCGAGGCCGAACTTGAAACCGCTGGTGGTGCGCGCGAAGAGGAACTCGAGCGCTTCCTCCAGCGCGGTCAGACGGCCGCCCACCCTGCCGCCGCGGGCCGTCCCGACATGTGCCTGAGCAGCGCGCCGACGGTTCCCTTGAGGTTCTTGCGGTGTACCACCATGTCCAGCATGCCGTGGTCGAGCAGGAATTCGCTGGTCTGGAAGCCCTGCGGCAAGTCCTGGCCCAGGGTCTGCTTGATGACGCGCGGGCCGGCGAAGCCGATGACGGCGCCAGGTTCCGCCATGATCGCATCCCCGAGCATCGCAAAGGACGCGCTCACGCCGCCCGTCGTGGGATTGGTGAGAATCGAGATGAACGGAATGCGGCGCTCCGCCAGTTGTGCCAGCACGGCGGCCACCTTGGCCATCTGCATGAGCGACAGCACGCCCTCCTGCATGCGGGCGCCGCCCGAAGCCGAAATGACGATCAAAGGGTACTTCCGCTCCAGCGAGCGGACGCCAAGTCGGGCGATCTTCTCACCGACCACCGAACCCATGGAGCCGCCCATGAAGGCGAAGTCCATGACGCCCAGGCTCACGGGCAGCCCGTCCAGCATTCCACCCACAGCGTACAGCGCGTCCGAGTCGCCCGCATTGGTGATCGCCTTCTTGAGCCGAGCGGGATAGTCGGGGAATCCCAGGGGATCCGTGGACCGCAGGTCTACCTCGAGTTCTTCCTGCGTGCCGTCGTCGATGAGGATGTTGGCGTAGTCCGTCGCCCGGATGCGGCGATGGTAGTCGCAATTGGGGCAGACGTTCAGGCTCCGCAGGAACTTCTCCCGGATGTCCGTGTGGTCGCACGCCTCGCATTTCTCCCACGCATCCGGCGGGATTTCGAGACGCGTTGCGCGCGACTGACGCGGCTTCTTTTCTTTGCGGAACCAAGCGGCCATTCGTGGAATGTGCCCGTCAGGGGCGTCTGGTGGAAGGTTGCGCGCGACCCGGCGCGAGCAACCCTACACCATGCCCGCTGCGTGCCTGCCGCCGCGGCCCTCGTGCGCTATCCGCACCACGATGCCGATGGCCAGCCAGCTCGAAAGCATGAACGAGCCCCCGTAGCTGAAAAACGGCAGCGGAATGCCGGTGATGGGCATGAGGTTCAGCGTCATGCCGACATTGATTACGACGTGCGTGAACCAGCTGGCCAACAGGCCAAAGGCCACCAGGCTGCTGAAGCTGTCACTGGCCCGCTCGGCCACCCGGATGATGCGCAGGAAGAAGACCGCGAACAGCGCCAGGGCCAGCGTAATGCCTACGAAACCAAGCTCCTCCCCCACAACGGAGAAAATGAAGTCCGTATGCTGTGCGGGCAGGAATGACAGGCGCTTCTGCGTGCCTTCGGTATAGCCCTTGCCAAACCACCCTCCGGAACCGATGGCCACCTGCGACTGAATGACTTGATATCCAGTGCGACGGGGATCAATCGACGGATCGAGGAACGTCTTGAGCCGCGCCTGCTGGTACGGACGCAACCGCTCCCAGATGAGCGGCGCGACGACACCGGTCAGGACGTTGGCGGCCACGAAGACCGCGCCTTCCCACGGGAACGGCTTGTACCAGATCACCAAGGCCAAGAGCAGCAGGAACCAGGAGCCCCACAGCTGGGTGACGCCACCGAGAATCAGCGACACGATCGGACTGGCCAGCAGCAGCAACAACCGCCACGAGATACCCGACCAGAACAGCATGGCGAAGAAGATTCCCAGGAACACGATGCCCGTCCCCAGGTCCGGTTGGCCGATGATCAGCAGCCACGGGATGCCGACGACGAGCGCGGGCTTCCAGAGGTCGAGGAGTGACTTTGGTGGTCCTTTGCTGGCCGAAAGCAACTTCCCGAGCATGAGGACGACCGTGATCTTCGCCAGCTCCGACGGCTGCCCGAGTTTCATCCCGCCGATGACGATCCAGCTCTTGGTGCTCGCGGCCGTTCCTCCTCCGCCGCCGAAGAACAGGAGATAGGCCAGGATGAGAATCGTGCTGATGTAAAGCGGAACCGCCAGCCACTCCAGCATGCGCATGGAGGCCCTGCTCACCAGGTAGGCGCCGGCGATCCCGAGCGCGAGCCACAACAGTTGCTGGCGCCACACGCCTGCCACGTACGTCGGGATGTCGGTCTGCCCCGCCGAGTAGACGATCGCGATGCCGTAGAGCGAGAGCAGGATCGCGGCAACGACCAGTTGCCAGTCGATGCTGACGCTCCCGCGAATGCGCATCTAGTCGTTGCCTTCGGTCAGGATCCGGGAGACCGGCTTCACGCCGAGGTATTTGCCGACGATCTCCGAGGCGAGGCGCGCCGCCAGGTAGCCGTGTCCGCCGCATTCCAGCACTACCGACACCACGATCCTGGGGTCATCGGCTGGTGCAAAGCCCACGAACCACGCGTCATCACACACAGCCTTCTTGCCGGGCACGAGTGCTGCCGTCTGCGCGGAGCCGGTCTTACCGGCCAGGACCGTCCCGCTGAGCGCCGCACTGGCGGCCGTACCGCCTGCGGCGGTGACTCCGGCCATCGCGCCGCGCAGGTCAGTCAACTGCTCGGCCGTCAGGTTCATGATCCTGGTGCGTTCCGGGCGGCGCTTGACGATCGTGGGCCGGGCCGCCATCCCGTCAGTGGCGAGCGCCGAGTAGAACCGCGCCATGTTGATGACGGTCTGGGCGTTGTCGCCCTGTCCGATGGCCATGTTGAGCGCGGCTGCGCCCGTGGTCCACCCGCGCGGACCATACCGCTCGTTGAAGTACTGCAGGCGTTCCGGGAAACGTGAGCGCGTTTCTTCCGGCAGGTCGATGTCGGTTTTGCGCGCAAATCCGAGTTGCACTCCGCCGACCACCAGGCGCGACAGCCCGAGCTTGAGGCCCAATTGATAGAAGTAGACGTTGCACGATTGCGCGATCGCCTCGACCAGCGTCAGGTTGCCATGCCCAGCCTTCTCCCAGCATGCCCACGCGCGGTCGCCAAAGTAGTAGAACCCATTGCATTGTTGCGGCATGCGCGCGTCGGTGGTGATCACGTCTTCCTGAAGCGCCAGGATTGCCGTCGCCAGCTTCCACGTGGAACCCGGCGGATACGATCCCTGCACGGCCTTGTTGTAGAGCGGCCGCTTCGGGTTGTTGCGGAGCGAGTCGTAGTAAGCGAACGACACGCCGCCGATGAACTCGTTCGGGTCGTAGCTCGGCGCACTGTACAGCGCGAGCACGGCTCCGGTCGTCGGGTCCATCGCCACGGCGCCGCCCATGAGTGAGTCTCCGAACAGCGATGCGGTGTACAACTGCAAGTCGAGGTCGATGTTCGTCTGGAGCGAATCCGCCTGCGTCGGCTTGCGCTCCTGCGCGCCCTCCTCGCGAACCACCCGGCCCCGCGCGTCCACCTCCACGAAGCGGCTGCCTTCGCGGCCGTGCAGCACCGCCTCGTACTCCTTCTCGAGGCCGAGCTTCCCGACGATCTGGCCGCCGCGATACTGTGCGTACCGCGGCTCGGCCAGTTCCGCCTCGGTGATTTCGCCGGTGTAACCCACGAACGGCACCACCGCGGAGCCGTGCGGGTAGTACCGCTTGGGGCCCGACTGGACAATGAGGCTGGGGAAATCGACGCGATGCTCCTCGAGCACCGAGACCACCCTGAACGACGCGTCGCTGAAGATCATCGTCGGGCGATTGGGCGCCCGCCGAAAGCGGCGAACCGCAAGGTCCAACTGCGTCGGCGAGAGCGGCACCTTGGACGCCAGACGCCCAAGGGTACCGCGCAGCGAGTCCTCCGTCTGCGCCAATACGGACACCGTGTAGCCGACCACGTTCTCCGCGATGACCTTGCCGTTGCGGTCGTAGATCGTGCCCCGCGGCGATGGCACCGGCACTTCGCGCAGCCGATTTCCCTCCGCCTGAAGCACCCACTGCCGGTACCGCATGATCTGCGTCCGGAAAAACGCAACCATGAGTACGAGCATGATCGCCGCGCCAATGAAGACGGTGACGCGCGCGCGCCGGACCACATCGTTGGGATGGAAGTTCATGCCGTGCGCCCCTGATATACGGGACGCAGCAGGGTGACGACGAGCACTCCTGCCACAGCCGTCACCAGCGCGGTGAGCGGCGTCCAGAGCAGCAGCTGCGACAGCATTTCGATCCCCCGCATGCGTCGCGACATGAGCACGTACACGAGGTCGAACAACCACTTGCCTGCGAACAGGAAGATGGCGTTGAGCGCCACGTTATCGGCGAAGAACACCGCCTTGAGCCACGACGACGCGAAACCGACAATGGTTGCCGCCAGCGCGCCGGCGCCGAAGGCACCGAGTGCCAGAGAGTCCGTCGCGAGTCCGAGCACCAAGCCAAAGACCGCGGCCGCCGCCGGCCGCATACGCACGGAGCCGAATACCAGCGCGATCAGCAGGAAGTCGATCGACGTCCGCCAACCCAACAGCGGTCGCACCGTGTAGTGCATGACGATCAGGATGGCGCACATGGTGGCGGTGCGCACCGCGAGCGACGAACGCATCAGAATCGCACCGGGGGGATCGTGTCCAACCGGAGGCTGTCGCGCCGCAGGCTGTCGCGGCGGACGGAATCCCGGCGCACCGTCAACGGTCGTGTTGCGTCGCCCGGCGGCGAGACGGTCCAGATGTTGCCGACGCCCTGCAGCACGCGCTCACTGGTGAGAATCATCACCGAAGTGACGTGCGCCGGATTGACCGCGGGCCGCACCAGGTATGTGCGAGACCAGCGTTCGGTTTCCGCCACGGAATCCACCACCGTGCCGATGAGCACGCCGCGCGGCCATGCGCCGCCGACGCCCGAACTGAAGATCTGCGCGCCAATGGCGAGCGTACTGCGGAAGGGCACGTTTCGCAGCTCGAGCAGGTACCGCTCCGACAACCGCCCGGGACCGACATCCAGGTGCGGATACACGATCCCGAATGCGGCACCATCGGCCGACATCGCGCTAACGCGGAAATCCGGGTGCGAGTAGAGGATGGCGATACTCATGCGCGGATCCACCGTCTGCACGAGGCCCACGATGCCCTCGGGCGCGACCACCGGGCTGTATTGGGAAACGCCGGCTGCCGATCCGGCGGTGAGAGTCATGGACGTGATCACGTCTTCGGTGCGCCCCTCGGTGTGCAGGGCCTCGGCGGGGACAAACCCCCAGTCCAACCGGCTTCCCAGGCCCAGCAACTTGCGGAGGCGGTCGTTTTCCATCTCCAGCGACTTGGACTTGGCGCGGAACATGCCGGCCGAGTCGCGCTGGAGTGTCTGTCGCTCGGATTCGAGCCAAGCGGCGCGCCAGCGCTCGGCGCCGCGCTGCATCCCGATCAGCGGAGCAACGATCGTTCGGCGGAGCGCGGACGCTACGGGATCGCGCATGGGCTCCGGCAGACCGCTGAACACCAGCGCCACAAGAACGCAGGCGGCAAACACGACCGCGTCCAACCGGCCGCCCAACTGTGCCGCCCGTGCCATCGCGCGCCTAGCTACTCAGGACCGACCAGTACTTCTCCTCATCGTCCAGGATTTTTCCTGTTCCCCGGACAACGCACGTGAGCGGGTCTTCGTCCACGTGAATCGGCAGGCCCGTCTCCTGACTCAGCAGGAGGTCCAGGCCGCGAATGAGCGCGCCACCGCCGGTCATGACGATGCCGCGGTCGACAATGTCGCTGGCGAGTTCCGGCGGCGTGATTTCCAGCGCGCGGCGCACTGCGTCGACGATCTGCTGGATGGGTTCCTGAATCGCCTCGCGAATCTCGCTCGAATGCACGCGTACGGTCTTGGGGATGCCGGACACCAGGTCGCGGCCCTTCACTTCCATCTCGCGCTCGTCGCCGACCGGCGCGGCCGACCCGATCTGGATCTTCACCTGCTCGGCCGTCGGTTCACCGATGAGCAGGTTGTAGTTCTTGCGCAGGAACTGCACAATGGCGATATCCAACTCGTCGCCACCCGTGCGGATCGACGTGTCGCTCACGATGCCGCTGAGCGCGATGACGGCGATTTCCGTGGTGCCACCGCCGATGTCGATCACCATGTTGCCCGTCGGCGTCTCCACCGGCAGGCCCACGCCAATCGCGGCAGCCATCGGTTCAGCAACCATAAACACTTCTTTCGCGCCTGCGCCGAGGGCCGAATCACGCACTGCGCGCTTCTCCACTTCGGTGATGCCCGACGGCACGCACACGATGACGCGCGGCTTCACCTTGAAGACATGATTGTCGATGATGAGCTTGAGAAAATACCGCAGCATCTTCTCGGTCACGTCGAAGTCGGCGATCACGCCGTCCTTCATCGGGCGTACCGCGATGATGCCCTCGGGTGTCCGGCCCAGCATGCGCTTGGCTTCGAGGCCTACGCCCTTGATCCGCTTCGTCTCGCGATCGATCGCGACGACCGACGGCTCGTTCAGGACGATGCCCTCGCCCTTGACGTAGATGAGCGTGTTGGCCGTACCAAGGTCCACACCGATGGCATTCGCGGGGAAGAGCGACCCCTTCCCCAAGAAAGGCAGTCGCTCCTGAAGCCACGAGAGCACCGTCGGCGGAACGTTGCTCACGCGATCATCGCCGCCGGGTCGTGCACTTCCATGCCGAACGCTTCGGCCACGCCGGGATAGGTGATCTTCCCTTCGTGCATGTTCAGGCCCTTCATCAGCGCGCCGTTGTCCTGCAGCGCCTTCTTCCAGCCCTTGTTGGCCAGTTGGAGAGCATACGGCAGCGTGGCGTTCGTCAGCGCCAGCGTTGACGTGCGCGGCACGCCGCCCGGCATGTTGGCGACGCCATAGTGAATCACGCCGTCCACCACGTAAGTGGGATTCTCGTGCGTTGTCGCCTTGATCGTCTCGACGCAGCCGCCCTGATCAATTGCGACGTCCACGATCACCGAGCCCGGCTGCATCAGCTTCAGGTCTTCCTTGCGAACAAGCCGGGGCGCCTTGGCTCCGGGAATCAGTACGCCGCCGATCACCAGGTCCGCGGTCTTGATCGCCTCCAGGATATTGTGCCGGTTCGAGAAAACGAGTTGCACGTTGGCCGGCATCACGTCCGACAGGTACCGCAGGCGTTCCAGCGAGATGTCGAGAATCTCGACTTTGGCGCCCATGCCCGCGGCCATCTTGGCCGCGTTGATGCCCACGATGCCGCCGCCGAGAATCACGACCTTGGCCGGCGCCACGCCGGGTACGCCGCCCAGGAGCACGCCGCGCCCACCATACAGCTTCTCGAGGTACTTGGCGCCTTCCTGCACCGCCATGCGGCCCGCGACTTCGGACATTGGCGTCAACAGCGGCAGTTCGCGTGACGGCAGTTCGACGGTCTCGTACGCGATGCACGTGGCGCCGCTCTTCATGTGTGCGCGCGTCAGCGCTTCGTCCGCGGCGAAATGGAAGTACGTGAAGATGGTCTGACCTGTGCGCATGTTCGGCCACTCGCGCTCGATCGGCTCCTTCACCTTCATGATCATGTCGGTATCGCGCCACGTCGTGGCTGCGTCGGGCGCGATCCTGGCGCCGACGGCCTTGAAGGCGTCGTCGGAAAACCCGCTGCCCAGTCCCGCACCGCTCTCCATTAGCACGCTGTGGCCCGCGCCAATCATCGCTTCAGCGCCCGCAGGCACGAGCGCGATTCTGTTTTCGTTGGTTTTGATCTCCTTCGGAACGCCGATCTTCATTT
>JBBTFS010000120.1:0-24970 GCA_038060705.1 Gemmatimonadota bacterium | reverse complement strand
GTTCGTGTGAAGGGCAGTAAACATACTCCGCCTAAGCTCCCGTTTCACGCGCGCTTGCGGGGCGCGGACCGGACAGTTTTTGCCGTCTTTTTCCCTTTCTTGGGCAGCGGGCCCAGGCTCAACACGGTTTGCTGGTTGGGGGCGAAAAACTCCGCGGCAAGTTCACGCACCGTGGACGCCTTGATGCCGTCCACGAGCGCCAGCATCTCGTCCAGCGACCGGTACGGCTCGCCGTACAGCTCCACGCCGGCCGCGCGATACATCCTCGCGGTGGGGCTTTCCAACGACAGGGTGATCTGGCCCTTCAGGTGCCCCCTCCCAAGCGCCAGCTCCTCGGCCGGCATCCCCTTGGCCGCGACCAAGGCCAATTCCTTCTCGATGGCCGCAAGTGCCGCTTCCGCCGTATTGGGCGCGGTGCCGACGTAAACACCGTGTACGCCGCAGTGGGCGTAAAAGGTCTGGAATGTGTACACCGAATAGGCCAAGCCCAACTCCTCGCGTACGCGTTGGAACAACCGCGAACTCATTCCGCCGCCCAGGAGCACCCCGAGCAGCACCATCGCATGGCGCCGCGGGTCGTGATAGCCGATGGTCGCCGAACCCAGGACGATATGGGTTTGGCTGCCGTCGCGTTCGACGTGGCGCCGCGTAGTGGCGCCAATTTTGGGCGCATGCGTGTCGGACGCAGCGCCCGTGCCCGCCGGCCGGTCCGTCCAGCCCGTGCGCGCCAGGATCTCCAGCAGTTCGTCGTGATCCACATTGCCGGACGCCGCAACCACCAGCAGCGGAGGCCGGTACGCGCGCCGATGCAGTTCCTTCAGGTCGGGTACGCCAAGCCCCGAAACCGAGTCGCGTGTGCCGAGGATTGAATACCCCAACGGGTGTCTGCCCCACACGGCCTCGTTGTGCAACTCGAACACGAGGTCGTCCGGCGTGTCCTCCACCATGCCGATCTCTTCGAGCACCACGTTGCGCTCAAGATCCAGGTCGTTCTGCTTGAGCGCCGGGTCAAACACCATGTCGCCGATGACGTCCGCGGCGATCTCGAGGTGCTCATCCAGCACTCGGGCTTGGTACACCGTGTGCTCGCGCGACGTATAGGCATCCAGCGAGCCGCCCAGCGACTCCAGGGATAGCGCGATATCCTTTGCGCTGCGGCGCGCCGTCCCCTTGAAGACCATGTGCTCGAGCAGGTGGGACACACCCATCCGCTCGCGTGGCTCGTGCAGCGACGCGGCGCGCACCCAGGCCCCGAATGCAACCGACCGTACTCCCGGCATGTGCTCCGAGAGTACGGTCAGTCCATTGGGCAGAACGGTTCGCCGCAGGCCCGAGCCGGTCGATCGCGACCGGCTAACGGTACTGCCCCGCTTGCGCGGGCTCACTCCGGGCTAGTGCTCCCGGCGGGGTCCGCGTCCACGGCCACCGCGACTACCACCACGGCCGCCGCGGTCACCACGTCCACCGTCGCCGCCGGATTCGCCGCCTTCCGATCCGCCGCTGCTGCCTTCGGCGGCGCCCTCGGCGGGAGCTCCGGCCGGGACCTCGACCATCCCTTCGGGCTTGGGCATGATCGCCTTGCGGGACAGGCGCAAGCGCCCACGCTCATCGCGTTCGATGAGCTTCACCTTCACGCGGTCGCCCTTCTTGACCACGTCCTCGGTGCGCTCTGTGCGGCCGTGTTGCATTTCGGAGATGTGCAGCAGGCCTTCGGTGCCCGGCATGATTTCGATGAACGCGCCGAACGCGGTCGTCGACTTCACGGGGCCTTCGTAGATCTCGCCGACGATCGGCTCGGCCGTGATGGACAGCACCATCGTGCGTGCCTTCTCCATCGCGTCTCCGCCCACGGCCGCGATCGTGACGATACCGGCATCGTCCACCGTGATCTCAGCACCGGTCTCGTCCTGGATGCCGCGAATCGTCTTGCCCTTGGGGCCGATCAGGTCGCCGATCTTCTCGGGGTTGATCTGCACCGTGACGATGCGCGGCGCATACTTGGACAAGTCCGCGCGTGGCGCGTCGAGCGCCTTGTTCATCTCACCCAGGATGTGCAGGCGGCCTTCCTTGGCTTGCGCGAGGGCTTCCTTCATCAGCTTGAGCTCGAGGCCCTGAATCTTGATGTCCATCTGGATGGACGTGATGCCGTTGCTCGTGCCCGCGACCTTGAAGTCCATGTCGCCGAGATGATCCTCGGTGCCCAGTATGTCCGTCAGGATCGCGTACTTCTTGCCTTCCTTGATGAGACCCATGGCGACGCCGGCGACCGCGGCGCGCATCGGGACACCGGCGTCGAACAGCCCCAACGAGCCGCCGCAGATGGACGCCATGGATGACGAACCGTTCGATTCCATGATGTCCGAGACGACGCGGATCGTGTACGGGAACTCCTCGAACGCCGGCAGCATCGCCTGAAGCGCGCGCTCGGCCAGGTTGCCGTGGCCGATCTCGCGCCGCGACGTGCCGCGCATCGGGCGAACTTCACCTGTCGAGAACGGCGGGAAGTTGTAGTGGAGCATGAATGACTTCGTCTGCTCCTTGGCTTCGTCAATGCTATCCAGGCGCTGGACATCGTTCGCGGTGCCGAGTGTGATCGCGACGAGCGCCTGCGTCTGACCACGCGTGAAGAGCGCCGAACCATGCGCGCGCGGCAGAATCGGTGCGTCGATCGAAATGGCGCGTACTTCGGCGGGCTTTCGACCATCAACGCGGAGCCCGGTCTCCAGTACCTGGGCACGCAACGAGTTGTACTCGAGGTCGCCCAGCGCGGAACCGATGGCGATGCCGTCATTCGGGAATTCAGCCTTGAGGGCCTCCTTCACTTCCTTCTTGACCTTCTCGACGGCTTCGATGCGGGAGTGCTTGTCTTTCTGATTGATCGCGTCCTTGATGCGACTCTCGGCCGAGGCCTTGACCTTGGCTTCGACGGCCGCCGGACGCTCGTCCTTGGTCCATTCCATCTTCTTCGGTCGGTCGACCTTCTTGAGAAGATCTTCCTGAGCCGAGATCAGTTCCTTGATGCCGCCCTGAGCGATGGTGATCGCTTCGACCACGTCTTCCTCGCTCACTTCCAGCGCGCCGCCTTCAACCATGACGATGGAGTCCGCGGAACCGCAGACCACCATGTCCAAGTCGCTGAACTCCAGCTGCTGGAACGTGGGATTCAGGACCCACTTGTCCTGCAGACGACCGACGCGAACGCCGGCGATGGGGCCAAGGAACGGAATCCTGGAGACGTTGAGCGCCGCGGAGGCGGCGACAACCGCCAGCATGTCGGCGTCGTTCTCCTGATCCGCCGAGATGACGTAGATGAAGCACTGGACTTCGTTCTTGAAGCCTTCCGGGAACAGCGGACGGATCGTCCGGTCCACGATGCGCGCGGAGAGGATTTCGCCGTCACTCGGTCGGCCTTCGCGCTTGATGAAGCCGCCCGGAATCTTGCCGGCGGCGTAGGTCTTCTCGCGATACTCCACGAGGAGCGGGAAAAAGTCCTTGTCGGTCTTGTTGTCGCTCACCGTCAGCGCGGCGAGAACCATGGTGTCGCCGAATGTGACCAGGGCGGATCCTGCGGCCTGCTTGGCGATGCGGCCGGTCTCAATGGAGAGCTTGCGGCCCGCAAACGTCGTTTCAACTCTTTGCATTGTCATCAGTTTTCAGGTGTGTAAGACGAAACGCGCGGGCGGCAATGTGTGCCCCCGCGCGTGCGTCTCATCTGCGTTGCTAGTAACGGAGCCCCAGTTCCTGAACGATGCGGCGATACGTCTCAACATCAGTGCGCCGCAGATAGCTCAGTAGCCGACGCCGCTTGCCTACCATCTTCAGGAGGCCGCGGCGGCTGTGGTGGTCCTTACTGTGCTCACGGAAGTGGTCCGTGAGGTAGTTGATTCTCTCGGTCAGCACCGCGATCTGAACCCGGGTGGACCCGGTGTCGCCGTCATGCTGCCGGTACTTCTCGATCGTGCTCGTCTTGGTGAAAGTCATCCCTTTAACGCTACCGTTTACTTAGCCGAATTGTTTGCAGTCATTGAAGTTAGGGCACCTGACCACGAAAAGGAAGGAGGAAGCACACTGGCCTTTCCGCCCCTTCTTACTTGAGTAGCAGCGCCTTGGCGTCGTTGAACATCACCAGGACGAAAAGGATCAGGATGAAGAAGAGGCCGCCCCGCAGGATGTACTCCCGGGTCTTGAGGGTGAACGGCGTCCCCCTGGCTGACTCCATCACGTTGATCAGGATCTGACCGCCGTCCAGGATCGGGATCGGCAGCAGGTTCAGGACCGCGACGTTCACGCTCAGCAGCGCGATCAGGTACCACAGGTTTTCCATCCCGCTGCGCGCCGCCTGCACGGACGCTCGCGTTATGGCGATGGGCCCGCCAAGCTGGTCAACCGAAACGCGCCGGGTCACGAGGTCGCTCACGGTGCCGATGATCGAGGTGCCCATGAACCAGGTGGCCCGGAACCCGCCGGCCACGGCCTCCAGCGCCGACACCGGTTCCCGTGTCGAAAGGTCCGGCGGGTAGGCCCCGAGCTTCCCTACCAGGCCACGTTCGCCGGTGACGGGATCCACGCCAGCCTGGGCGCGCGGGGTGATCTCCACGTTGTGGCGCCCATCGGCCCGGCCCACCTGCATGGCGACTGGCTTCCCCGCCGAGCGCGCCACGACCACGACCATCTGTGCCCAAGCGGTGATCCGCTCGCCGTTGATCGTGAGCACGGTGTCACCGGCCATGAGCCCTGCCTTGGCTCCCGGCTCTCCCGTCACGAGGTCGCCCATGATGGGCGGCAGCGCATAGTCGATGGAGATGGCGACATCCTCTGCCGACGGCGCCCCCGCACTGGACAGCGAAACGGTTACCGCTGCGCGATTGGTCTCGATGGTGACGCTATCCGTGCTGCGCGCGATGCGTGCAATCGCATCGTTCCATGTGCGAACGTCCTGCCCGTTCACGCGGGTAAGGGTGTCGCCCACCCGAAGGGCAGCGAGCAACGGCTTGCCGTTGATCGGACGCACGGCTCCAATCTCACGGACCGGAATGACCGGCTTGCCGAAATGCGCCGCCAGACCGATGGCGACGACGAGGCCAAGGAGCAGGTTCATCGTCACGCCCGCAACCAGGATGTACAGCCTCGCCCACAGGGGCTTGGACTCGAACCAGCGGTGCTCCGGAACGGGCTTGGGCCCGAACGGAATCATCGCGTCGGGATCGAAGTCGGGATCCTCCTCTGGCTTGGCGGTCTTCTCCTCGCTGCCGCCTTCCATGAATGCGGTTGCTTCGTCGTGTCGCGACGCCATGCGCACGTACCCACCAAGCGGGAACGCGGCCAGGATGTATTCCGTCTCGCCTCTGCGACGGCGCCACAGGGCGGGCCCAAATCCGATGGAAAAACGCGGCGCGTAAACGCCAACCGACTTGGCGGCCAGGAAATGGCCCAGCTCGTGCACGAAGATCACGATTCCAAAGACGAGGATCGGCGCCAGGAGTGCTAGCATCCGAAGTGCTCCTTCACCGTGGCGCGCGCGCCCGCGTCTGCCGCCAACACGGCCTCACGCGAGTCCGAGCGTGCCGTGGAGTGCCGGCTCAACGCCGACTCGATGGCCGGAGCGATGTCGCCAAAGGGCATCTTCCCCTGAAGGAACAGTTCCACCGCCTGCTCGTTTGCGGCGTTGAACACGGCGGGCGCCGCGCCGCCGGCGTGGCCGGCGCTGATGCCCATCCTGAGCAGCGGAAAGGTGTCGTGCTTCACAGGCTCGAACGTTAGCGGAGACAGCGCCACGGGGTCGAATCGTGGTATCCCAGTGTCGCTCAGGCGACCCGGGTGGGTCAGCGCGTACAGCACCGGAAGTTCCATGCTTGGCACGCCCACCTGGGCCAGGACGCTACCGTCCACGAACTCGACGAAGCTGTGAACGACGCTCTGCGGATGGACCACGACGTCGATCTGGTCGAATTCCAGGTCGAACAGAAAGTGCGCCTCGATGACTTCGAGCGCCTTGTTCGCGAGCGTCGCGCTATCGACGGTGATCTTCTTTCCCATGCTCCATGTCGGATGCCGCAGCGCTTCGTCGGCGGTGGCGCGCTGCACTTTCTCCCGTGGCCAATCGCGGAACGGCCCGCCGGACGCAGTGAGCACTACGCGTCGCACGTCGGCGCGGTTGCGACCAGCCAGACACTGAAGAATCGCGCTGTGCTCGCTGTCCACTGGGACGATCTCGCCGCCGCCCTTCTGCATTGCCTTCCGGACCAGATGGCCGGCCATGACCAGCGTTTCCTTGTTCGCGAGCGCCACGCGCTTTCCCGCCTCGAGCGCGGCCAGCGTGGCGTCGAGGCCGGCGGCGCCCACCACGGCGTTGAGCACGATGTCCACATCAGACCGTGTGGCTGCGCTGACGAGACACTCCCGCCCACCGTTCGTCACCAGCTCCGCAAACGCGGGCCGGAACTCGTTGGCCTGTTCGCGGAGCAGCTTTTCGTTGGAAAACGCTGTCAAGGCTGCGACCGAGAAGCGGTCGGCATGCCGCGCCAGCACTCGCAGCGCCGTGGTCCCGATGCTGCCCGTGGACCCCAGGATCGCGACCCCGCGCTTCTCCATCAGCGTGGCGCCGGAATCAGCAGCCAGCCCATGAGCACGTAGGCGACCGGCAGGACGAAGAACAGGCTATCGAGGCGGTCCAGCACGCCACCGTGTCCAGGGATCAGCTGCGAGCTGTCCTTTACGCCGGCTTCGCGTTTGAGCAACGACTCGAACAGGTCGCCGACCTGCCCCGCGACGCTCACGGCGACTGCGAACACGATCAATCCGACGGGCGTGAACGCCAGCTGCGCCGCCGGCCGCAGCGCGAACCGCACGTACAGCCAGGCGACGATAATCGCGGCGCCGAGTCCGCCGATGGCGCCGGAGACAGTTTTTCCGGGGCTCACGGCAGGCATGAGCTTGCGGCCGCCCACGGACCGGCCGACCTGAAAGGCGCCGATGTCGGTGGCCCAGGTGAGCAGCACCGGCAGTCCGAGCACGACGGCGCCAGCCGCGATCTCCATCGAACCAACGCGGGCGCCGCTCACGGCATAGTTGTGGTACCGCAGCGCATATCCGAAGCTCAAGAGGCCACCGGTGTAGATGGCGCCCATCAACGTCGTCGCCACGGCGGCCAGTGGCTTGCCGTTGGACCCGCGCGCCCACAACGCGGCGCCCATGACAACCAGTACCACGAGCGCCAATGTGCCGAAACGAGGCTGGTACAGGCCCAGGTAACTGGCGTGCACGGTGAGGGGGATGAGGCCCGCGATCGCGCAGCCGAGATCCGACAGTGGCGCATGACCCGCGGCGCGCGCGATTCTATAGAACTCCCAGGCGGCCAGGGCCGACGCGACCGCGAGCAATGCCGTCAATGCGGCGCCGCCCAGGAGCACGAGCGCCAGCACCAGTGGCGCCAGAACCACGCCGGCCAAGATCCGCTTTGACAGCTCCGGCATTCCGAACCTTCAGCCCAGCGACGGTGGGAACATCAAACCGCCATGATATCGACTTCTTTCGCCTTGATCAGTTCGTCGATCTTGTGAATGAAGTCGTCGTGCAGCTTCTGAAGGTCCTTCTCGGCGTGCTTGACGTCGTCCTCCGGCACGCCGGTCAACTTCTTGAGGACATCGCGGGAGTGCGTCCGCGCGTGACGCACCGCGATTTTCCCTTCCTCGGCGAACTTGTGGACGACCTTCACGAGTTCCTTGCGTCGCTCCTCGTTCATTGACGGCAGCGGCACGCGGATGATCGCGCCCTGGTGCGCCGGGTCAAGCCCGAGGTTCGCTTCGCGAATCGCCTTCTCGATCGCTTTGGCCTGCGTTTTGTCGAACGGCGTGACGACGAGCAGACGCGCCTCTGGCGCCGAGACCGTGGCGCACTGATTCAGCGCCATCACCGTGCCGTACATCTCCACCTTCACGGTGTCGAGCATCTGCGGCGAAGCCTTGCCGGCGTGAATGCCGGAGAACTCGCGCTTGGCCGCGTCCACCGCCTTTTCCATGGCGGCGCGCGTGTCCTTCATGAGTTGCGGTATGGTTGTCATTGCACCAGGGTGCCGACGCGCTCGCCGCGAACCGCCGCCGCGATGGCGCCGGACTTGTGAACGTTGAGGACGATCAACGGCAAATGATTCTCCTTGCACAGCGTGATCGCCGTCTGGTCCATCACCTTGAGCTCCGCCATCATCACGTCGCGATAACTGATTTCTTCGTGCAGCTTCGCCTTGGGGTCCTTCTTGGGGTCGGCCGTGTAAACGCCTTCGACGCTGGTCGCCTTGATGACGAGGTTGGCCTTGATCTGGATGGCGCGCAAGACGGCCGCGGTGTCCGTCGAGAAGTAGGGATTGCCCGTGCCAGCCGCGAAGATCACGGTACGCCCGGTTTCGAGATGCCGCATCGCCCGCCGCCGGATATACGGCTCCGCCAACTCCTCCATGCGGATGGCCGTCATGACGCGCGTGTCGATGCCCTTGCGCTCCAGAAGGTCCTGAACCGCAAGTGCATTGATGACCGTACCCAGCATGCCCATGTAGTCGGCCGCCACGCGTTCCATCCCCATCTTGGCGAGGTGCGTGCCGCGCACGATGTTGCCGCCGCCGATGACGAGGCCCACCGAGGCGCCCGTCTTGATCACGGCGACGACCTCGTCACACAGTCGGTTGATGGTCTCGTGGTCCAGCCCAAACCCCTTGTCGCCGGCGAGCGCCTCGCCGGACAACTTGATCAGAACGCGCGGATACTTGAGTGATTTGGGCGTCATGTCTTTTCCCGAGGTGTCAGCTCTCACCCATCTGGAAGCGAACGAACCGGCGCACCTGCACGTTCTCGCCGGTCTTGGCGGACATTTCCTTCACCAGGTCACCGACCGTCTTCTTGTCGTCGCGGACCCAGGGCTGGCTGAGCAGGCAGTTCTCCTTGAAGAACGCCTCCAGCTTGCCTTCGACGATCTTGTCCACGAGGTTGGCCGGCTTGCCGCTTTCCTTGACCTGCTCGGCGTAGATGCGGCGTTCCGAAGCGACCTTCTCGGCCGGGATCTGATCTTTGTCCAAGGCCAGGGGCGCCGTTGCCGCGATATGCTCGGCGACTGATTTCACCAGGCCCTTGAAGTCATCGGTGCGCGCAACGAAGTCCGTCTCGCAGTTCACTTCCACCAGCACGCCGATCTTGCCGTTGTGGTGGATGTAGCTCGAGATCAACCCTTCGGCTGCCGTGCGACCGGCGCGCTTCTCCGCCTTCATCGCGCCCTTCTTGCGAAGGACCTCGATGGCCACGTCCATGTCGCCCTTCGACTCTTCCAGGGCCGCCTTGCAATCCATCATGCCGGCGCCGGTTCTGTTCCGGAGCTCGGACACTTCCTTCGCTGACACTGCTTTTGCGGTCGTAGTCATCTCAATGGTCTCTGCCGTCTTCGTGGAAACGCCGCCGAAAGTCCTTTTCCGGCGGCGTTGGAAATGTACGTGAACGCGTGGTCTTACTCGGCTGGTGGAGCGTCGCCGGCTCCGGCGTCTCCCCCGTCCCCACCACCCGCGTCAGGCTCACCGCCTTCACCGCCACCTTCGGAAGGCGACTTGATTCTCGCCGCGATGGCGCCCGGGTTGGCGCGGCGACGCCGGGTCCGACGCTTGCGCTTGTTGCGGTCCGGCTCGTCCGCTGGCTCGGCGCCGCGATCCGAGCTGTACGTGTAGCTGTCGCCATCCTCGACTTCTTCCTTCACCGGCGCGGAACGACGCGCCTCGCAGATTTCATCCGCGATGGCGCGGGTGATGAGCTCCACCGAGCGAATCGCGTCGTCGTTGCCCGCGATCGGCACGGTGATCTGGTCCGGATCCGCGTTGGTATCGACGATCGCCACGATCGGGATGCCCAGCTTCTTCGCCTCGCTCACCGCGATGCGTTCCTTGCGGGAATCCACCACGAACATGAGGCCCGGCAGACGGGTCATGTTCTTGATGCCGCTGAGGTACTTGCCAAGCTTCTCACGCTCTCGGGAGAGCATGAGCTGCTCCTTCTTCGTGTAGTTGGCGAAGTCGCCGCCCTCTTCCGTGCCCGACTCCAGCTCCTTCATGCGACGCAGCTGCTTTTTCACCGTCGCGAAGTTGGTGAGCAGGCCGCCGAGCCAGCGTTCGGTGATGAACATGGATCCGGAGCGCTCGGCTTCCGCCTTCACGATGCCGGAGAGCTGCGGCTTGGTGCAGACGAACAGGACGTTGTCGCCCCGCATCAGCACTTCGCGCGCCAGCTTCTGCGCGGCTTCCAGCTGCCGCAGCGTCTTCTGGAGATCGATGATGTGGATCCCGTTGCGCTCCGCGAAAATGAAGCGGCGCATCTTGGGATTCCAACGACGGGTCTGGTGGCCGAAGTGGACTCCGGCGGCCAGCAGTGATTCGACTGTCGGCTGATTGTCAGCCATTGAACTGCTCCTGTTGGTTTGGTTATTCGTCCGTCCCCTTCACCGTCCCATGCCAACCGGAGCTTCCCGGCACCGACATGGGACTCCAAGGACGTGAGAGATTGAACTGCGAACTACAGGAACCAGGGACTGGTGAGTAGGGACTAGATCCAGTTCCTGGTCCCTACTCACTAGTTCCCGGTGTTAGCGTTTCGAGAACTGGAACCGCTTGCGAGCGCCCGGACGGCCCGGCTTCTTGCGCTCCACCGCGCGCGCGTCGCGCGTGAGGAGGCCCAGGTCACGCAGCTTCTTGCGATGCGTCTCTTCGATCTTGACGAGCGCACGAGCCACCGCGAGGCGCAGCGCGCCCGCCTGACCCGTCTGCCCGCCGCCTTCACAATTCGCTTGAACGTCGTAGCTGCCGAGCGTATCGGTCGCCGTGAACGGCTGTTGAATCGAGCTCACCAGCGACGGCCGCGGGAAATAATCGCCGAGCGTGCGCCCGTTGACGTCCCACTTACCGGAACCGGCGCGGAGATAGACGCGGCACCGAGCTTCTTTGCGGCGGCCAATGGCGTGGATGCTATCCATGTCTACTTGGTCTCCAGGTTGAAGCTGAGCGCCTTGGGCTGTTGCGACGCGTGCGGGTGTTCGGCGCCTGCGTAGACGCGCAGCTTGCGACGCAGTATCTGCCGTCCCAAGGCGGTTTTAGGCAGCATGCCGTAAACCGCTTTCTCAACGATCCGCTCGGGGTGCTTGGCACGCATGGACGAGAGCTTGGTGTATTTCTCGTGACCCATGTAGCCGGAGTAGCTGAAGTACTGCTTCCCCGTCTCCTTGCGGCCCGTGACCTTCACCTTGGACGCGTTGACGACAATGACGCCGTCACCCGTGTCCATGTGTGGTGTGAAGATCGGCTTGTGCTTGCCGCGAATGATTTTCGCGATCTCACTCGCCAGACGGCCCAACACCTGGCCTTCGGCGTCAACGACGTACCAGTCAGACGTGATGTCGTCTGGCGTCGCGGAAAACGTTTTCATTGGAGAAGAATCGAACTGAGATAAGTCCAACGCCTCACCGGTGCGTTCTGCAACCCGGGTTTCGGCCGCCCGAAGGCGTTTTTGCACAGACATGCAAGCTAGACAACGAGTTAGCCGCGGTCAACCGGAGCCCGGTGACTTGTGACTGGTGACTGGTGACTGGTGACTGGCTAGGGCCTCTGGGGTTCATCGGCGACGAAGGCCAGGCGTTGGCCGTCCGGTGAGAGTGCCAGGCGCGAGATGCGCCGAATTCCCTGCGCGCTCAAGTCTGCCAGCACCGTCCACTCCTTCGATGGCAGCTGGAGCTGCATCAACCTGCTGCCGGCGCCGGTGATCACGTTCGTCGCCGACCGCCACACGACGTACTCGGCGCTGTCCGGCAGGGTCGCCACGGTGTCCACCGCGAACATGCCGTCGGCGCGAGGCGTGGGATCGACCGTTTCGAGCAGCGTCTTGCCCGCAACGCTCTGGGTGAACGAGGCGCGTCGTCCGCCCGGGACCCGCTGAAGCGAGCGCCCAATGCCCGTGGTGACGACGGTGCCCTTTCCGGTGCGCGTGTCGGCGATCTGCAGCGTGTTGGGGCTACCGAGCACAAAGAGCGCGAGCGTCGTGGAGTCGAGGTACGCGAAATAGCCGACGGGTTTGATGTCGGCCAATACCACCGACGGGGTTCCCGGGCCGATCGGGAAGCGCCAGAGTCGCTGTGCGGAATCCATTTCGACGCGGATCACAGCGGCACCCTTTCCATCGGGCGTGAGCGCCGCGGAATACTCGCTTTCCAGCGTCTTCGTGAATGGGGCCGGGACCTCGAGATTGAGCCAATGGATGTCCGTTTGGCCGTCCGATTGCTGCGTCCATGCGAGCCGGGCGCCGAGGTAGGCTGGCTGATTGTCGTAGCCTGCACGTTTTGTGATGTTGATAACCGCATCCTGCGGACGCGAAAGGCGATAGACGTAGACGTCCGTGGACGGTGCCGGTGTCTGGGCCGGCAGGACATGGGGCGTCAGCATTGCCGTCACGGCCAGGATCGCAAGCCTGGTTCCCAGTCCCGAGTTCCGAGTCCCAATCATGATTCCGCCTCCATCTCGAGTAGGAGTGCTCCCTTCTCCACCGCGCTGCCCGCGTTCACGGCTACCCGCTTCACTTTGCCGGCAGCCGAAGCCCTGAGTTCGTTTTCCATCTTCATGGCTTCCATGACGACCAGGCCCTGCCCTGCGTGAACCGTGTCGCCGGCCGCGACATTGATTCGAACGATGAGGCCGGGCATTGGTGCATGAAGGTGTGCGGGACCGGCCGCCTTGGCTGAAGCTCCGGTCAGCTTTCGGATCGTGTGCGAACGGGCGTCGAGCGCTTCGGCGACAACGCGGTGACCGCCCACCGAGAGCGTGTAGTTCCCCTTCTCGTCTCCGCGCCGGGTGACGATTCGGTGCACTTCGGTGCCGATCGTGACGATGGTGATCGGCGTGCCCTGCAGGTCCTCGATGTGGGCGCGCAGCGCCGTTCCGTCGAGCGTGACGGTGTCGCCGTCAATGTTCACTTCATGCTCGCGGCCGGCGATCGTCACGAAGTACTTCATGCGGCCGGCTCCAGGGCGACCACCGTTTCCACGTGCGCCGTCTGCGGGAACATGTCGAACCCGCGCACCGATGTGACGCGATAGCGGTCCATGCGCTTCAAGTCGCGGGCGAGCGTCGCCGGATTGCAGCTGACGTAGATCAGGGGACAAGGAACTGGTGACTGGGGACTGGAGCGCTGAAGCGTCTGAATCACTTCCGGCGTCAGCCCGGCCCGGGGCGGATTCACCACAACGAGGTCTGCAGGCAGAGCCGTTGCCAGCGCCGACTCCACCGACGAATTCACAGACCGCGATCCGGTCGGCAGTCTGGTCGCGCAGGCTTTGCTGGCGGCGCTGTCGACCTCGATGGCGGTCACCCGCATGCCGGTCACCGCCAATGCCACGGCGATGTCGCCCGTGCCGGCGTATGCGTCAATGGCGCTGGTTGGTGACGACTGACGGGCGAGCTGCACGACATGACTGCGCAGCGCGGCGGCTACGCCTTCGTTCACTTGGGTGAACGAAGCGCCGGAGGCGTTTGGCGCACGCGACTGCAAGAGTCGCGGTCGCTGCTCTCGCGGCGCCCACCACAGCTCAGTGAGGTCCGGAACGGCGTTGAACAGCGCGTGGTGCCGGTCCCACGACGTACCCCCTTCGATCACGAGCGAAAAACCAGGTGACAGCGCTCGCACAGCGATGCGCAGGTCGCGATCTGATGGCAGCAATTCGCTCTGCGCGCGCACCAGGCGCCAGAATCCCATCACCGTGTCGTCGGTGATTTCGCAATCACTCAACGAGAACACCGAGTCGGGCGAATTCAGCCGATGCAGCCCGGAAATCCACGCACCGTCCTTGCGCCTGAACGCCAGCGTCAGCTTGCGACGATAACGCCAGCGTGATTCGCTCGGTTCAACCTTCGGCGGCGCCACGCTGATGCCGCCGATGCGAGTGAGCGCGTCGCTGATGATGCCTGCCTTCGCCGACAGCTGCGCTTCGTAGCTCAAGTGTTGCAGCTGGCAGCCGCCGCACGAATCGTTCACAAAGTGACGGCATGCCGGTTCAACGCGGTCTGGCGACGAGGTGAGCAGTTTCAACACCCGTCCGCGCATGAGGCGCCCTTCCTTATGGGCCTCGACACGGGCGATGTCGCCCGGTGCGGTGCGCGGCACAAAGACGACCATGCCTTCGTGTCGCCCGACGCCGTCGCCGCCGGCGGCGATCGAATCAATGCGGATCTCGAACGTCTCGTTCATCGCAGACCGTCCAGGCGGGCGGCCCGCAGCCATTCCGAGTCGGTGGCGGCCGCCGTGTTCGGCGCTTTCGCCCGCAGTGGCGCCAGCCGCTGACGCTCTGCAACCAGGGCGGCGGCAATGATCGCAACGCGCTCGACGTCGGCCGGCACCGGGGCGTCGGTAAGCTCGGGCAGATGTCGCTCCAGCCACTGAATGTCAATTTCGCCGCGGCGGAATTCCGCGTTCTCCATCAAGCGCAAATGGAAGTCGCGCGAAGTCTCGATGCCCGTGATGGTGAGCTCATGCAACGCCCGTCGCATCCGCTCGATGGCAGCGTCCCTGGTTGGCGCGTGCACGATGAGCTTCCCCACCATCGGGTCGTAGAAGAGTCCGATCTCGCTGCCCGCTTCGATGCCGCCGTCCCAGCGAATGCCGGGTCCCGCGGGTAAGTGCAGGTAACTGATCGTGCCGGCGGACGGCAGGAATCCGTTGGCCGGATCCTCACTCGTGATGCGGCACTCGATGGCCCACCCACGCGGCGAAATCCCGGCCTGCGCGAACGGGAGCTTTTCACCCGCGGCGATACGCAGTTGCCACTGTACCAGGTCGATGCCGGTCACCAGCTCGGTGACGGGATGCTCCACCTGGATGCGCGTGTTCATCTCCAGGAAGTAGAAGTCGCCCTTCGCGTCCAGGAGGAATTCGCAGGTACCAGCATTCACATAGCCCGCGGACTTTGCGGCGGCGACAGCGGCGGCGCCCATCCTGGCTCGCAGTTCCGGTGTGACGGCGATGCTCGGCGATTCTTCCAGCATCTTCTGGTGCCGACGCTGCACGGAGCATTCGCGTTCGCCAAGGTGGATCATGTTGCCGTGCATGTCGCCCAGCACCTGGATCTCCACGTGGCGCGGCCGCTCGATGTACTTCTCGACGTACACCGCGTCGTCTCCGAACGCGTTCTTCGCTTCCCGCTGGGCGGATTCCAAAGCGCCCGCGAGTTCCGCCTCCTTTCGCACGACACGCATGCCCTTTCCGCCGCCGCCGGCCGCTGCCTTGAGCAGCATCGGATAGCCGAACTCCTTGGCGACCTTGGCGGCCTCGCCGACGTCTTTCAGAGGAGTCGTCGTGCCCGGCACCACCGGTGTGCCTGACTTGATCGCCAACGTACGCGCGGCGGTCTTGCTGCCCATTGCCGCGATGGCTTCGGCCGGCGGTCCCACGAAGGCGAGCCCGGCGTCGCGCACTGCCCGTGCGAACCACTCGCGCTCTGACAGAAAGCCGTAGCCGGGATGGATGGCCTGTGCCCCGACGCGTTTGGCGGCCTCGATGATCCGGTCGCCGACGAGATAGCTCTCCGACGAGGGTGCTGCGCCAACGTGGACGGCCTCGTCGGCCTCGCGCACGTGCACAGCGCGCGCGTCCGCGTCGCTGAACACTGCGACGGAGCGAATGCCCAGTTCGCGGCAGGCGCGAATGATGCGCAGCGCGATTTCGCCGCGGTTGGCGATCAGTACTTTCTCAAACGGGGGCGCGCTCATGGAGGCGGAAACTTACCGGGCGTAATGCAAGGTTGCACCGCGGCCGATGCTTGATGTATGGCGCCAGCCGTTGTCGGGACGAGAGCTCCTCCCACCAGACTCCTTGTCGTGGAGGACGACGCTGCGGTCTGCCGCGTCTATATGGAAGTGCTCGGCGGGCCGGGCCGGGAGATATTGTTGGCCGGGTCGTGCGCCGAGGCGATGCAACGGCTGGATGAGATCGCGGGCGACGCGCACGTCCTGATCGTGGACCTTGGGCTTCCCGACGGCGATGGCACGGACTTCGTTCGCGGTGCCAGCAAGAAGTACGGCGCCCGTCCCACCTTGTTCGTCAGCGGCTGGACAGACGAATTCTGGGACCTCCACGACACCCCGGGGCGCTGGCTAGTCATGCGCAAGCCCATAGCTATCCAAAAACTGAGGGCCGCTGTGGACTGGCTCGCCACAGGCGGCGCCAAGCCCGCATTACTCGACGAAGCCGAATAGCGGTTGATCAGCCAGCCGCATCAAAGCGGGATGTTTCCGTGTTTTTTGGGCGGGTTCTTGTCGCGCTTGGTCTTGAGCGTCTCCATGGCGTCGATCAGCCGGAGCCGTGTGTCGCGCGGATCGATGATGTCGTCCAGGTAGCCGCGACCGGCCGCGATGTAGGGGTGCGCGAACTTGTCGCGATACTCCTCGATCCTGGCGTCGGTCGCCTTCGCGGGGTCCTTGCTGTCGAGAATCTCCTTGCGAAACAGGATCTCCACGGCGCCCTTGGGCCCCATCACCGCGATCTCAGCGGTTGGCCAAGCGACGTTGTAGTCGCCGCGGATGTGCCTGGATGACATGACGTCATACGCGCCACCGTACGCCTTGCGCGTGATGACGGTGAGCTTGGGCACGGTGGCCTCGCAATAAGCGTACAGCAGCTTGGCGCCGTGGCGGATAATGCCGCCGTGCTCCTGCGCCACGCCCGGCAGAAAGCCTGGCACATCCTCAAACGTCACGATGGGGATATTGAACGCGTCGCAGAAGCGCACGAAGCGCGCGGCTTTCACCGACGCGTTGATGTCCAGCACGCCGGCCAACACCGCCGGCTGATTGGCCACGATGCCGACACTGATGCCGCCCAGATGCGCGAAACCGCACAGGATGTTGCCGGCGTAGTCCTTGTGCACTTCATAGAACTCACCGTCGTCCACGACGCGCTTGATCACGTCGTGCATGTCGTACGGCTTGTTGGCGTTGTCCGGCACGATGTCGAGCAGCGCTTCGTCGCGACGATGGCGCGGATCAGTCCCTGCCCCGCGCGGTGGCGTCTCCAGGTTGTTCGACGGAATGAACCGGAACACGTCGCGAATGGCCTTGAGGCACGCCGGCTCGGAGTCCATGGCGAAATGCGCTACGCCGGACGTGCCCGCGTGCGTGTCCGCGCCGCCCAGCGCCTCCATCGTGACGTCTTCGTGCGTCACCGTCTTCACGACGTTCGGACCAGTGACGAACATGTACGACGTGTGCTTCACCATGTAGGTGAAGTCCGTGATGGCCGGCGAGTACACGGCGCCGCCGGCACATGGGCCAAGCACCGCCGAGATCTGCGGCACAACGCCGGATGCCAGCGTGTTGCGCAGGAAGATCTCGGCGTACCCGCCCAGCGAGACCACGCCTTCCTGGATGCGAGCGCCGCCCGAGTCATTGAGGCCAATCACCGGCGCACCGTTCCGCACCGCCAGGTCCATCACCTTGCAGATCTTTTCCGCGAAGGACTCGGACAACGACCCGCCGAACACCGTAAAGTCCTGCGAGAAGACGTAGACGAGTCGTCCCTCGATCCGGCCGTATCCCGTCACCACGCCGTCGCCGTAGATCTTCTGCTCGTCGAGCCCGAAGTCGGTGGAGCGGTGTACCACGAAGCGGTCCAGCTCAACGAACGAACCCTCGTCCAGCAAGAGGTCCAACCGTTCACGCGCCGAGAGCTTTCCCTTGTCGTGCTGCGCCTTGAGGCGCTTCTCGCCACCGCCCAACTCGGCTTCCGCGCGCCGCTTCTCCAGCAGCTCCAGCTTTTCGCGCATCGTCATGAGGCAAGAAGGTAGCCGCTCCGCGCTGACTCGTCAGCGCCTATAATTCCCCGCTCGCGGCAGGTTCACCCGCATCCGGTTTCTCCCCATGTACCGAGTCAGTTCATCGGCCCTCGCGCTCGCACTCCTCACCTGCGCCAGCACGGTCGCGGCGCAACAACAGCCGTCGCGCGCGGATACGACATTGTCCCTCGATGCCCGCATCCCGACGGATGCGAAGGTGATGATCGGCACGCTGCCGAACGGCTTGCGTTACTACATCCGCAAGAACAGCCGCCCGGAAAAGCGCGCGGAGCTGCGCCTGGCCGTCAATGCCGGATCAATCATCGAGAATGGAGACCAGCTCGGCTTTGCACACTTTGTTGAGCACATGGCGTTCAACGGCAGCACGCATTTCGCCAAGAACGACCTGGTGAAGTACCTGCAGTCGATCGGCGTGCGTTTTGGCGCGGATCTCAATGCCTACACGTCGTTCGACGAGACGGTCTACATCCTGCCGGTGCCGACGGACACCGCGCGCATCCTCGATCAGGCATTCACGGTGCTGGAGGACTGGGCGCGCGGCCTGACGTTTGATACCGACGAGGTCGTCGGCGAACGCGGCGTGGTTCGCGAAGAGTGGCGGCTGGGCAAGGGCGCTGGTGAGCGGATGTTCAAGCAGCTGCTGCCGATTGCCCTGAAGGGGTCCAAATACGCCGACCGACTCCCGATCGGCACCGATACGAGCATCATGTCGGCCACGGCGCCGCGCCTGAGATCCTTCTATCAGGACTGGTACCGCCCGGACCTCATGGCGGTCGTTGCGGTCGGAGACTTCGACCCCGCGGACATCGAGGCGCGAATCAAGGCGAAGTTCTCCGGCTTGCCCCGGCGGCCCAGCGCGCGCCCGCGCCTCAGCGCCTCAGTGCCCGGCAACATTCGGCCGCTGGTTGCGATCGCCAGCGACAAGGAGGCCACCAGCACCGACGTGAGCCTCTACTTCAAGCTCCCCAAGGCAACGACCACCACGGTGCGCGAGTACCGACGCGATTTGGTGGAACGCCTGTACCTGCGCATGCTCAACAGCCGGCTCGGCGAGATCACGCAGAAGCCTGACGCGCCATTCACCGGCGCTGCCGCCGGCAAGGGGAGCTTCCTGGCGCGCGATGTGGAGGCTTTCTCGCTGGATGCCAGCGTACAGGACGGTGGCGTGGAGCGCGGCCTCGAAGCCTTGCTGGTGGAGTCGCGTCGGGTGGCTCAGTTCGGCTTCCTGGCGACCGAACTCGACCGCGCCAAGACGAACATGCTGCGCGGCTACGAGCGCGCCAACGCCGAGCGCGACAAGACCGAATCTGTGGAGCACGCCGACGAGATGGTCCGGAACTTCCTGGAGCAGGAAGTGATTCCGGGCATCGAGTACGAGTACGCGATCACCCAGCGACTGCTCCCGACCATCTCGCTGGACGACGTGAACAAGCTGGCGTCCGGCTGGATCACGGAGGAGAACCGCGTGGTCGTGGTGACGGCGCCGATCAAGGACGGCATACCGCTCCCCACCGAGCCGCAATTGCTGGCCGTGTTCGATCGCGCGGCCAGGGCCACCGTCGCGGCGTATTCGGAAAGCGTTTCCGGCGACGCCCTCATCGCTTCCCTGCGGCCGGCCGGCCGAATCACATCGACGCGCTCCGTTGGCACAGGCGTCTCCGAGTGGAAGCTCTCCAACGGGGCCCGCGTGCTTCTCAAGGCCACCGACTTCAAAGCCGATGAAGTCCTCTTCAACGCCTACAGTGACGGCGGCTTGTCATTCGTTCCTGACTCGAACTACATGTCGGCCGCGTTCGCCGCACAAATCGTGGGACTGAGTGGACTCGGTGAGTTCAACCGGATTGACCTGGGCAAGAAGCTGGCCGGCAAGGCGGCGCGCGTGTCACCGTCCGTCGGCGAAATGAGCGAGGGACTCAGCGGTTCGGCGTCGCCCAAGGACCTCGAGACGCTGTTCCAGTTGACCTACCTGAATTTCACGGGCGCTCGCCTGGACACCGTGGCGTTTGCGGCCGCGAAACAGAGCCTCACTCCGTACCTGCAGAATCGCGGCGTGTCCCCCGAGGAAGTGTTCGGTGACACGGTTCAGGTGACGATGGCCCAACACCATTTCCGGGCGCGGCCGCTGTCGCTCACCACGTTCAGCGAGGTCACCCCTCAGAAGTCCATCTCGTTCTTCCGTGAGCGATTCGCCGATGCCGGTGACTTCACCTTTGTCGTCGTCGGCGCGCTGGATACGGTTGCGCTCAAGCCGCTGGTCGAGACGTATCTCGCGTCGCTTCCCTCCAGCGGCCGCCGCGACAGCACGCGAGTGAACAGTCCTGCGGCTCCCAAGGGCCTCATCGACAAAACGGTGCGCAAGGGCATGGAGAAGAAGGCGACCACGATCATCGCGTTCACCGGTTCGTGCGAGTACAGACCCGAGACACGCGTGGCGTTGCGCGCCATGATCGACGCATTCCAACTGCGGCTGGACGACCTCCTGCGCGAGAAACTCGGCGGCGCCTACAGCCCCAGCGTCGGCGGCTCCTGCAGTCGCCAGCCGCGACAGGAATACGGTGTGCAGGTGCGCTTCGAGTCGTCAGACGACAACGTCGAAGCGCTGAGCCGCGCCGTGTTTGCGCTCATCGATACGATCAAGGCCGAGGGCCCCCGTGCTGCCGACGTCGAGAAAGTGCGCGAGCAGATCATTCGCAGCCGCGAGGTGGACCTGAAGCAGAACAATTACTGGCTGAGCGGCATCGTCACGCGCGAGCAGGCCGGCGAGGACATTGCCGGCTTGCTGGGTCCGTACGATGAACTGGTGAAGAAGATCAGCGCGGCGCAGATCCAGGAAGCCGCGCGGCGCTACTTCGACACCAAGAACTACGCGCGCTTCGTCCTGCTACCCGAGGCCGCGCCGCCCAAGCCCTGAGGCCGTTGCCGGACCATTCTCTCACCTGGCGTATCCCCCTGATGGAGCTGTCATGAACGTTCGTCGTGTCGTCCCGATCGCTGTAGCGTTCCTTTCGGTTCTGGCGACGCAATCCGCCGCGCAACCGTCGACCGTGATACTCGTGCGCCATGCCGAGAAGGCGCCCGCGCCCGCCAACGACCCGCTGCTCAGCGCGGAGGGCCTGCAGCGCGCACTGGATCTCGCGTCAACGCTGTCGGGAGCGCAGATCACGAGCGTGATCACGACCCAGTTTCACCGTACTCAGCTCACCGCGAAACCCGTGTCCGACGCGCTGGGCAAGTCGCTGATTGTGGTTCCGGCCGCGTCGCCAACTTCGGCGCACGTCCAGGCGGTGGCGGCGGCCGTCCGCGCACGCCCTGCTGGCGACGTGGTGCTCGTCGTGGGCCACTCCAACACGATTCCGGCAATTGTCGGTGCGCTGGGCGGACCGAAGCTTCCCGACCTTTGCGACGCCCAGTACAGCTCGATCTTCATCCTCGAGTACCCGGCGACGGGTGCCCCGCGGTTCATCCGAGCCAAGTACGGCGCACCGGATCCCGCGGACGCCGAGAAGTGCCCTGCCGGCGGAATGCGGTAGGCCGGGCCGTCAGGGCGCGACGCCGAGGGCAGCCATGAGCGCCCTGGATTCATAGACTCGGCCGGCCCGGATCACGCGCTCGACCTTGCGCAAGTCGGCGATGCGTTCGGCCGGCCGGCCATCGACGATCGCGATGTCGGCCACCTTGCCGACGACGATGCTGCCGTAGTCCTTGTCGTCCCGCATGACTCGCGCTGGCACGATGGTCGCGATCCGCAGGACTTCCGGCGCGGGAATCCCGGCACGTTCATACAGTTCGAGTTCCACGTTGTAGCTGCTGCCGTCGGTGCCGGGGATGATCGGAACGCCGGCGTCGAAGAGACGCTTGATCATCCGGATGTAGTTGGCGTCCGCCTTTTGCGCCGCGGCCTGGCTGGCCGCTTGAGGAATTCCAAGCGATGCGGTCAGGGCGCTTGGCGCCGCGAGCCAGAGATTCCAGGTGCCGTCAATGACAGTCCCCTTCTCCTTGAAGAGCTGGATCATCGCGTTCATTTCCGGCCCTTCCACATCGACATTTGGCGCCACGATTGGCGCCACGGCGGAGTACGCGCGCATCACCGGCACGTACAGCGACTCCGGGAAGAACGTCGAGAACAGGAACGCGGCGTGGTTGATCTCGTCGAATCCGAGCCGCACGGCGGCTGGCGTGCTGAGCCCCCGCGGCACGTGACCGCTGAGTCGCATGCCGCGCTTGTGCGCTTCGTCGGCGATCGCCGGCACCAGGTCCTGCTGGACGAGGTTGTAGAGCTTGATCTGCTTGTATCCGAGCGAGTCGTAGCGAGCGACCCACGCGCGCGCCTCCGCTTCGGTCGTAACGATGACTTCGCTGGGGCCTGCCCAACGACCGGGACCCTCGATGAACCCGGCGAGGATCGAGCGCGGGATGGCGAGCTTTCCAAGGTTGGCACGATCCCGGTGTGAGACTGCGACGTCGATATCGGCAGCCAGGTCGCGGACGGTGGTAATGCCGTTAGCCAATTGCGCCACGCCGCCCAGGGATTGACTGGCCAACTGGAAGTGGTTGTGCGCGTCCCACATGCCGGGCATGACCGTCTTGCCGACGGCGTCGATGATCGTGGCGCCCGCGGGCACTTGCACCGAGTCTGCCGGGCCCACGGCGACGATGCGATCGCCGCGGATGATCACGGTCGTTCGCGGACGCATCACGCCGCGGTCGCTGTCGAACAGATCGCCATTCACGATCGCGACGGATGTTGCCGGCGGCGGCGCCACCCTTTGTGCCAGCTCCTCGCCCTTGGCGTTGCGGTAGGCAAGCTCGATGGCGCGCATCGCGGGCAGCAGGTCTTCACGGCCCCGCCGGACCGTAGTGAACCAGTTGATCTGGCTGGCGACCAAAGCACCCTTGTCATCGATCCAGACGCCGCCGGGATAGGTCGCCACGGGTGCACCGGCGACCACAAACCGAACGCGAATACGGGCGCCCTTGCCGCGGAGCACCGTGTCCTTTACGAGGGTGGCCTTCGCAGTTCCCGCGGGCAGCATCGCGGACGTGAGGTCCTTTTGCCGCAGCAAGTGTTGCACCACCAGGTACGAATCGTACGGTGTACTGCCGCGAAGCCGATAGAACGATGCGCCCGGCACAAAAGGCGCCTTGCGAACGGAGTCGCCCGCTGGCCACGTCGCCGTGTCACGCTCCACATCGAAACGGTCAGCCGGCCGACCGCGTGGCGACGGCTCCAGACCGTAGAGGGGCAGCGTCCAGATCGCGCCGCCCAGCACCACGCCCTTCACCACACGGTAGCGTGCCTCGCTACGCGGGCCGCGCTGACGGTCCACGTGATGGTACTGCACGACCACCGAATCGCCGCTCGAGATGACGAGCATTTCGCCCGCCGGACGGCCGTGGTTCAATACGACGTAGGACGCCGTGTCGGCCGGCGCCCACACGGTCGCGGTGAGCGCCAGCGCGAATGCGAGCACGGCGCTACTCGACCTTGAACTTCACCGACGCGAGCGCTGTGCCGGCCTGCACCACGTCGCAGCGCCAGTCGCCCCTGGCCTCGGCCGGCAGCTTCTTGGTGCTCCACGTGCGGAACGGCGACCCTTTGATGGCGAGCTTGACGCGCGCTGATTCTGTGTCGCCCCGATACCACACGTGCTCGATCTCGGTACCAGTCGCGCCCGTGATCTTGGTAAAGCACACCACCGAGGCAGTGCCATTCGGGAACGTCTCGGCGGCACCGGCGAGTGCCTTCTCCGCTACCGACGTACCGACGGCGGCCTCGACCATCGGCGCCTTCGTGGAATCCTGGGCCTGGACGCGCGACGGAAGTGCGAACGCCAGGCTGACAAGTGCGAGTGCCGGGAAGAACTTGCGCATGCTGTGACTCCGCTGGGTTGTTGACGAAAGATTGAGCATTGGCATGCCGCTGGCAACAAGTGCCATTGGCGAGAAACAAAAACGCCCCGCGGAGGCGGGGCGTTCTGTCCAACAGGAACTAGTCGTCGTCCGGAACTTCGTATGCGTCCGGTGGCGGCGGAGCAGGCTGCTCCAAGGCATCCATGCTCTCCACCTTGCTGGGCTCCGCGGGCCGCGGCGGCTGCTCTGCCGGAATGCTCGTGACGCCCAGTACGATGCGGCGATGGATCGGATCCACTTCCATCACCTTCATCTCGAGGTTCATCGTCTCGTAAACCACATCCGTCGGGCTGTTCACCTGCTTGCCGTCCGGATCCAGCTGCGAAATCGGTACGAACCCTTCGATGTTGTTGCCGATATCAACGACGATACCCTTGTCCATCAGGCGCACGACCTTGCCGCTGATGGGCATGTTGACCGGGTAGTTCTCGCCGATCTTGAGCCACGGATCCTCCTCCGCCTGCTTGAGGCCGAGTGAGATGCGCTTGTTGTCGGCGTCGATGTTGAGGATCACCACGTCCACGTCGTCACCCTTCTTGACGACGTCCGACGGATGCTGGACGCGCTTGGTCCAACTCATGTCGGAGATGTGAATGAGGCCATCGATGCCCGCTTCGATTTCGACGAAGGCGCCGAAGCTCGTGAGGTTGCGCACCTTGCCGCTGATGCGCGTGCCCACAGGATACTTGTTCGGCAACGCGACCCACGGGTCCTGCTCGGTCTGCTTCATGCCCAGCGAGATCTTCTCTTCGTTTGGATCGACCTTGAGCACGACCGCCTCGATCGTCTCTCCGATGGACACCAGCTTCGACGGGTGACGCACGTTGCGCGTCCAACTCATTTCGCTGATGTGCACCAGGCCTTCGATGCCCGGCTCCAGCTCGATGAACGCGCCGTAGTTCGTGATGGACACAACCTTGCCCTGCACGCGCGTGCCCACCGGGTACTTCTCGGCCACGTCCTTCCACGGATACGGATGCAGCTGCTTGAGGCCCAGGGATATGCGCTCGCGCTGCCAGTCGATGTCCAGGACTTTGACTTGAACGTCGCTGCCGATCTGCACCATTTCCGACGGGTGCTGGATGCGGCCCCACGACATGTCGGTGATGTGCAGCAGGCCGTCCACGCCGCCGAGATCGATGAATGCGCCAAAGTCCGTGATGTTCTTGACCACGCCTTTGCGCACCTGATCCTTCTCCAGCTCCTTCAT
>JBBTFS010000119.1:0-13531 GCA_038060705.1 Gemmatimonadota bacterium | reverse complement strand
TCTTTTCCTTGCCGCCGATCTCGAACGCCAGCCATTGCCCGTCCGGCGAGAAGAGCGGCTGAAATCCCCCGGCCGAGCCGGGAATCGGTCGCGGCTCGAGCTGGTCGGTGCGCAAGGAATAGAGCATGCTACCGCCGGTGGGCGAGCCGACCGAGTACACCACCGTTCCGCCGTCGGGTGAAATGGCGGCTGGCCACGGGAACCAATCGACCGGCTTGGCGCTGTCCGGCGTCGACAGCACGTACCGGATAGGAGGCATTGTGTCGACCAGTGGTGCGCGCGTCACGAGTACAACGATTGCCACGAGTGCACCTGCTGCGACCACGCCGAGGCCGAGCGTCAGGGGATCGCCGAGGCGCGAACGCCAACTGCGATTCCGGTCACGCTGGACGGAACGGGCCGACGTCTGAGTTGTGGCGACACCACGCCCTTGAATTGCTTCGCCAAACTCACGCGCCGTGGAGTAGCGGTCGGCCGCGAGTTTTTCCAGTGCGTGCTCCACGGCGGCGGCCACGTGCTCGGGCACCGATTCGCGCGCCAGCCGGATGCTGCGCGGTTTCTCGGTCAGTACGCGCGCAATGATGGCCTGCGCAGTGTTGCCGGTGTGCGGCGCCTCACCCGTGAGCATCTCGTACGTCATCGCGGCCAGCGAGTAGATGTCGCTGCGGCCGTCGATCACGCGGTCGCCGGTGGCCTGTTCGGGCGACATATACTGGGGCGTGCCCAGCGAGATGCCGGTTTGCGTGACGCGGTTGCCGCCGGCCTTGCTCACCGCCAGCGCGATGCCGAAGTCGGCAATCACCGGCTGGCCCGACTGCATCAGGATGTTCTCGGGCTTGAGATCCCGGTGAATGACGCCGTGCTGGTGCGCGTGGTCCAGCGCGCTGGCCACCGCGATGGCGATGCGGACGGCTTCATCGATCGGCAGCTGCTTCTCGCGCATCAGCTTGGCGCGCAGCGACTCGCCGTCCACGTACGGCATCACATAGAAGAGGAGCCCGCCGGCCTCGCCCGAGTCGAACAGGGGCAGGAGGTTGGGATGCTGGAGATTGGCCGTGACCTTGATCTCGGCCAGGAACCGCTCGACGCCGAGTACCGCGCCCAGGTCCGGATTCAGCACTTTGACGGCGACGGGGCGGTCGTGGCGCAGATCGCGCGCCAGATACACGGTCGCCATGCCGCCAGCGCCGATTTCGCGCTCGATCTCGTAGCGATCGGCGAGCGAGGACTTCAGTTGATCGAGGACGTTCATTTCGGGTCCGGGGAGGCCAGCGTCGGGAACTCCGGGCACAGGAAACATACGCCGTACCGGCATTCTCGCAGCGGGCTTGAAATATGTCTGACTAGCAGACTATATTTAGGCATGACGCTTGCGGAACTGGCTCTGCTTGCCGGCGCCAGCCCCAAATGGGTGTTGAATGCCGCCGCCGTGGTGCCGGTTCCTCGGCGCTACAGCCTGGACGTGGCGCGACGGCTTGCCGTGACCCGCGCGATCCAGTCCGCGGCGGGAGCGACGTTGCCCAAGGCATGGGCCTCGGCCGGTGACGCATTGAGCCGGTACCACGGCGAAGATGCGCCGGTGACGCTTGCTCCCCATGATTCGGATGCTGTCGTGTTGACAGTTGATGTCGGACGGCTGCTCTCGGAGGTGAACGTGCGCCACTCCCAGCTCAACTCCATGTATGCGCCGCGTCAGCGGGGTCGGCGTCGCCGTCCTCAGGATCCTGTCAGGGACGCAGTGGCGTACGGGCTCGATGTGTCGCTGATGCAGTCCAACCTGGAGCGCACCGTGGCGCAGCGCGTGCGTCAGTTGGACGCCATGATCGCGTTTCGTCGGAACGTCCGTCGTGGCGCCGAGGCCTGACCTAGCGTGTTCGAGGCCATCCTTGCCGCGCTGGTTGCACATCGCGTCCGCTTCGTGGTCATCGGCGGCGTGGCCGCAACAGTGCATGGTTCGGCGCGGCTCACCAATGACATCGACATCTGCTACGACACCGCGGCCGACAATCTGGAACGGCTGGTTGCGATCTTGACCAAGTGGCATGCGTATCTGCGCGGCGTTGAGCGCGGATTGCCTTTCATCATGGATGTACGCGCGTTCCGCACCACGCCAATCATGACGCTGACGACGGATGTCGGCGACATTGACGTGTTGGATCGGGTGCCGGGGGTTGGTGACTACTCCGCGGCAATGCTGGCGTCCGAAACTGCGCGTATCGGCAAGGTCGCGTTTCGCGTGCTGACGCTGGACGCGCTTATTGCATCGAAGCAGGCGGTGCGACGCAAGAAGGACGTCGAGCAGTTGATGGAGCTTGAAGCCCTGCGCGAGCTGAGGAAGCGGGCCCGGTAGTTCGCAATCGCGCTAGTTTTGGCGGCATGGTTCGCGAAATGACTCGTCGCCTGTGTTTTGCCTGCCACACCAAGCGAACATGCGCGGCGACCTCATCGTCGATCGTCAGGAGTGACATCATGAGAACGTACCGTTTCGCCATCCTGCTCGTGGTCCTGCTGGCGCCGTGCGTGAGCGCGCAAGGCGACACCCTGCGCTACCAACGCTCCACCACAGGCGTTCGCGACTTCAAGCTCGGCGCCACGGCTGTAAAGGTGCTGATCGACAGCGCGACGCTTGGCGGCAGGGAGATGGAGCTGGCGCACCTCACGTTCCCACCGGCTAACCCGGCGGTCACGCCGCGCGGCCACACGCACGGCCGCGTCGAAGTGCTCTACGTGCTGAGTGGCGAGATGGACCACGTGGTGAACGGCGTGTCGCATCCGCTCAAGCCCGGCATGGCCGGCATCGTGCGGCCGGGCGACCAAGTGATGCACCGGGTGACGTCCGCGGATTCCGTGCGTGTACTGGTGATCTGGGCCCCGGGCGGTGAAGTGGCCCGACTCGCGCCGCCGCCCCGATAGCCTCGAGCCTCAACTGAGAGCCGACGCCGAGAGCCGACATGTCTGTCGCGCCAAGAATTCTGCTCGCGGACGCCGACGCGTTTTTTGCGGCCGTTGCGCGTCAGGTTGACCCCGAGGGTGCCGGCAAAGCCAGGTACCTGATCGTCGGCGGCACGCGCGAGAGCCGCGGCGTCGTCTGTTCGGCCTCGTGGGAAGCGCGGCAGTTCGGCGTTCGCTCGGCGATGTCCATCGCGCAGGCGCTGCGGCTGTGTCCGCAGGCAATGTGTGTGCCGGTGCCGATGAAGGCCTGTGGCGTGAAGAGCCAGGAGATCCGCGAGGTACTCAAGAAGCACGCGCCGGTGGTGGAGGGCGCCAGCATCGACGAGTGGTACATGGACCTGTCGGGCACCGAGCGTTTGTACAAGCACGAGCACCTGTCCGTCACGGCGCATCGCATCCGCGCGGCGGTACGCAACGAGACCGGGATGGGTGTGTCGATCGGCGGAGGCATCAACAAGCTGGTGGCCAAGCTGGCGGTGGAACGGGCCAAGCCGAAACCGAATACGCAGGCGGACGGCGTACATATCGTAGCGCCGGGCATGGAGGCTGAGTTTCTCCAGACTTTCACCTTGGCCGAGCTGCCGATGGTCGGGCCGAAATTCCAGGAGAAGCTCGCGCGGCTGGGAATGACCACGGTGCCCCACGCGCTCCAGTACGACAGGGAGACACTGCAGGAGTGGCTGGGCGACCGCGCGGGCGCTTGGCTGTGGAACCGCGTACGTGGGCAATACGAGGCGCACGTTGAGGGCCGCGGCAAGGCCAAGAGCATGAGTCGCGACGGGACTTTCCCAAAGGATTTGCATTCCGACCTGGAGCTGGAACAGCACTTGGTGAGGCTGGTGACGCGCGCGGCGAACGACTTGCGCGGCGACGGGCTCACGGCGCGCACGGTGACCGTGAAGCTCCGCGATCACGACTTCAAGACGCGCTCGGCACAACAAACGATGCCGACGGCGGTGGTGAGCGATCGCGTGATCCTGGAGGCAGCGCGCGCGCTGCTGCTCAAGCTACGCCAGACGCGACGCGTGCCAGCCCGCCTGTTGGGCGTGTCGCTGTCAGGGCTGGAACCGGACCCGATGGCGGATCAGCTGGCGCTCTTCGAGGCGAAAGGTCCGCTGCACGAGTCGGACAGGGACCGCAGCTTGGCGCGCGCAGTGGATCGCGTGCGAGAGAAGTACGGTGACAAGGGCATCCTGCCGGCGTCCCTCAGCCGGCCGGAAGTTCGATGAGCCTCGGCGAACGGGTGCTTCCGGCACGGTGCGTGGAGCCTGTCGAACCTATAGTATAGACCGCACTCTAGCAGGAGCATCCGTGTCGCACGTCACGCTTGTGAAGTCCGCGTTGGTGCTTGCCGTTGCGCTTGCCGCTCCGGCTGCCGCGCAGGTCCGTTTCTCGGTGACATTTCCGGCCGAGCGATCATCGGCGCCGATTGACGGTCGGCTGCTCGTCATGATCGCCGTGGACACCACTGACGAGCCGCGGCTCCAGGTGAGCGACAACGTCGCCACGGCGCAGGTGTTCGGCGTTGACGTTGACGGGTGGAGGCCGGGCACGCCACAGATCATCGACGCCAAGGCGTTCGGCTACCCGATTCGCTCCCTCGCGGATTTGGCGCCGGGACGTTACCGCGTGCAGGCCATGGTCAACCGGTACCAGACCTTCCGTCGCAGCGACGGCCACACGGTCAAGCTGCCGCCGGACAAATGGGAAGGGCAGCAGTACGCCCGAAAGCCGGGCAACCTGTACTCGCGCGCCGCCACCATGAGCATCACACGAACTGGCACGGTCTCGCTCGTGCTGGATCAGGAGAATCCGCCGGCGCCGGATTTTGCCAAGCAGGAGACGAAGTACGTCAAATACGTGCGCATTCGCTCCGAGCTGCTGTCCAAGTTCTGGGGCACCGACATGTTCCTCGGCGCGTGGGTGTTGCTGCCCGAAGGGTTCGATTCACACCCGCAAGCGCGCTACCCGCTGGTCATCAATCATGGGCATTTCCCCAGCGGCGTTGACGGATTCCGCGAGACGCCGCCGGAGGCAGACCTCAAGCCGGACTACTCCGCGCGCTTTTCACTGGCGGGATACAACCGCGTCCAACAGGAACTGGCGTACCAGTTCTACAAGGACTGGACCGGCCCCGGATTCCCGCGGGTGCTGCTGCTCCAGATCCAGCACGCCACGCCGTACTACGACGACTCGTACGCCGTGAACTCCCCGAACAATGGTCCGTACGGCGACGCCATCATGCGCGAGCTGGTGCCCGAGATCGAGCGCCGCTTCCGTGGCATCGGCGCCGGCTGGGCGCGCTTCACCTACGGCGGCTCCACTGGTGGCTGGGAAGCCATGGCGGTGCAGATGTTCTATCCCACCGAGTTCAACGGTGCGTGGGTCGCGTGCCCGGACCCGATCGACTTCACGCGCTACACGGTGGTGAACCTGTACGAGGACAAGAACGCGTACTATACCGAAGGTCCGTTCAAGCGCGTCGCGCGGCCCGGTCAACGCAACTACCTGGGGCACATCAGCACGACACTGGAGCAGACCAACCACCGCGAACTGGCGCTCGCCACCAACAGCCGCAGTGGCGACCAGTGGGACGTGTGGGAGAGTGTGTATTCGCCCGTGGGCGCCAACGGCTATCCCAAGCCGATCTGGAACAAGCTCACTGGTGAGATCGACAAGGACGTCGCGAAGTTCTGGCGCGACAACTACGATCTGTCGCACATCCTTCAGCGTGACTGGAAGACGCTGGGCCCGCAGCTGCGCGGCAAGCTGCGCATCTACGTGGGCGACATGGACAACTACTACCTCAACAACGCCGTCTACGAGGTGGAGAAGTTCCTGAAGCGCGCGGACCCGCCCGCCGACGCGGTGGTGGACTACGGCGACCGAGACGAGCACTGCTGGAACGGCGACCACACGCGCAGCAACGCATACTCTCGGCTGCGCTATCCGCAGATGATGCTGCCGTGGGCGGTGGAGCGCATGCTGCTCACCGCACCCGCTGGCGCAGACCTGAGGAGCTGGCGGTACTAGAGAGCATTCCATCCATGACCACGATCCGAGTCTGTTACCGCCATGCCATCATCGCGACGATGTTCGCGATTCCTGTTATGAGCAGCGATGCCCAGGGCCGCCCTCAGGTGTCCGGCCTCGAGGCCGCGGTGTCGTCCGACCACCCGCTGGCAAGCGCGGCGGGTGCCGACGTGCTGCGCCGCGGTGGCAATGCCATTGACGCCGCCATCACCATGGCGGGGGTGCTCACCGTCACGCGTCCGCACATGAACGGCCCGGGCGGCGACGTCTTCATGATCTACTACGACGCGAAGACGAAGAAGGTCTATACGCTGAACGGCAGTGGGCGCGCCGGCAGCAAGGCGACTCCGGCGTTCTTCGTGTCGCGCAGCCTGAAAGAAGTCCCCAATTCCGGCATCCTCTCTGTCTCGGTGCCAGGCACGGTGCAGGCGTGGGCCGATGCGTTGGATCGCTTTGGTACCATCACGTTGGCCAAGGCGCTGGAGCCGGCAATCATGTACGCCGAGAAGGGCTTTCCAGTGACGCCGCGTTTGGCGGCCGACCTGCGCGAGTCGAGCCGCAAGGTCGCGGCCGATCCAGAATTGAGTCGCACATTCACGCTTGGCGGCGCAGTACCGGCGGTGGGCACCTCGCTGCGTCAGGCGGATCTGGCCAAGTCACTGCGCGCCATTGCGTCGGTGGGGCCGGCGGCGTTTTACAAGGGCGACATCGCCAGGCACATCGTCGCGTACATGGAGAAGGAAGGCGGGTTGCTCACCGCGGATGATTTGGCCAGGCACACGTCCACTTGGGGCGACCCGATCGAGACGTCGTACCACGGGTTGCGCGTGCTGGCGTTCGCGCCGCCAACGCAGGGCGCCACCATGCTGCAACTGCTCAATATCGCCGAGCAGTTTGACCTCAAGGCGATGGGGCACAACAGCGGCGACTATATCAACACGCTCACGCGGGCCAGCCAGCTGGCGTATCGCGACCGCGATGCGTTCATCGCGGACCCGGCGTTCACGCCGGTTCCGCTCGACAAGCTGCTGTCCAAGTCGTACGCCCGTGAGTTGGCCAACCAGATTCGCGCGGCCGGTTCCGGTGGACTGCCGGATGCGTCGGCGCAGCACGACGGCAGCGGCGACACCATCTATCTCTGCGTTGTGGACAAGGACGGCAACGCCGTCTCGTACATCCAAAGTCTTTTTGCCGCGTTCGGAAGCGGCAAGATGGTGCCCGGCACCGGCATCACGCTACACAACCGCGGCTCGCTGTATGTGCTGGACCCGGCGCATCCGCAGATCATCGCGCCCGGCAAGCGGCCGTTTCACACGCTCAACCCGGCGATGGTGCTGAACGCAGACGGATCGCCGTACATGGTGTTGGGTTCGCCCGGTGGCGACGGGCAGCCTCAGACGGTGGTGCAGGTGCTGAACAACATGGTGCTCTTCGGCATGGAGCCGCAGGCAGCCATCGAGGCCCGCCGGCTCCAAGCGGTCGGCCTGCGCGCCAGCGTCGAGGTCGGGATGTTCGTGGACTCCGGGGCTGCTCTGCGTGTCAGGGGACTCACGATGCGCGAGGAGCAGCCCGGCGCCGCGTTCGGCGGAGCGTCCGCGATCGTGATCCACCCGGCGTCCAAGGCGCGGATGGTGGGTTCGGACTTTCGGCGCGAGGCGTTTGGGATAGCCTGGTAGAACTGCTCTCGGCCGCCGCCGCGCGGCGGATTGAGGCTCTACTCGGACTTCTTGGGCGGGTCGCCGGCGCCGAGGGTCGTGATCTTCTCGAACGTCTCGTCGGGCACTTGGCGCACAACGGACGAGCCGACCAGATGACCGAGTGACGCGAAGCTGAGCGGTGCGATGCTCAGCACGCCAATAAGACTGGAACCCCAACCGTAACGCGTCGGGTTGAGCGCAGTGTTCCACGCGCTGCCGTACAGCGAGTTGATCGTGTTGCCGGCCTGATCGAGTTTGTCGAGCGCGTCGCCTTTTTTCATGTGCAATGGACCTCGGCTTCGGACGGTCGGACCTCGGGAACTCCTGACTCTACGCTACTTCGCGCCGAACAGTTTCCCGGCGATACTCTCGGCTAACGCGCGAGCATCAATCGCATCGCTGTCGGTCAGGATAATGATCGCGGCTTTGTGGTCGGGAAACCGAACGTAGGCGTTGCGCATGCCGTTCCGGTTGCCGTACACCGCTTGGCGTCGTGAGCCGCTGTAGGTGTCCATGCGCCAGCCGAGTGCCGCGTTGGACGTTGCTCCGGCGCCAAACACCGCCAATTCCAGGCGATACAGCTCGTCCACGTTGGACTGGAATGTCCAGTCCGCGGTGTCCACGACGGTTTTGTGCGTCCCTGCCACGGACAGCACCCGTTGATTCAGCAGCTGCGAGTACGTGTGCCCGCCACGCTTGGACATGAGGGAGGCGACACGCCGGCTGCCGTCGCTCAGTTGCGCCGACTCCGTGAAGTACTGGTGTGCCGTGACGGAGGTACCAGAGTCGATCGGCGCGTCGGGACCCATGCGGCCATCGGTCACGAGCCATTGGGCCACCGCGCCGTGGAGGGCAAGCGAGAGTCCGCCGACCGCGAAGTTGGGCATCGTCGTCGTGGGCATGTAGCGACGTTGTGGTGGCACGTTGTACGACGTGTTCACCAGCACCTTGCCGGCCTGCGCGACGAGCACCGTGGCGCGCGTCGCGCCGACGGCCGAACGGAACACGGTGTCCACCCACGCCTGCGTCAGCGAAGACCCATCGATGGCCCGGTGCGTGACACGGCGCTTGGCAAGGTTGTACCGGTCTCCGGGGCGCAGCGTAAGGAACGGCTTGCCGTCGTCGTTCCTGTCCTGGCCGTTGTAGACGAACGCCTTGCTGCGGCCGATGATCTCGGCGTTGTCGCCCTGCACGACCCACGCGGTGCCTTCGTCTTCGGAGATGAAGAGGAGCTCGGGGTGACGGGGCAGGAGCGAGTCGGCGATGTCGGGCTGACGCTCGCGCGCCACGACGTGCTGGTCGATGCCGGTTCCACGCAGGAAGCCGAAGCCCTTGGTGTAGCCCGGATACTCCATGATGCCGTTGTCGCTCGACGGCGCGCCGCGGATCAGGAAGCTGCCGAGGATCGAGGCGCCGGCCGAGGAGCCGCCGGTGACGCCGCCGCGGGCAAGGACCGCATGAAACTCCTGCTCACTGCGCGTGCCGCCGTAGGAGTCAACCAGGCGGTAGTGTCGTCCGCCATCGAACCAAACGCCGCCGGCCTTCTTGATGATGTTCACGAAACTGTCGCTGTCAGCGACCTTGCGGTCGTTGGTGTGCATGATCACCACGTTGCGGGCGCCCGCGGCTTCGAATTGCGCCTTGGTGCCGGTCATCGCCGGCGTCGCGGCCATGCCACCCGCCGTGGGGATGTCGATGATCAGCGCGTCGAGCCCGCCGGCGAGTTCGATAAACTTCTTGTAGATCTCCGGGCCCAGCGTGCCGCCGCCGACCACGACGACTGAGCCGCCATTGGGCGGACCGACCTTGATCGAGGGGGATGCTGTGCCCCGCGGCCCGAAGGGGGCGCAGGAGGTTGCCGCTGATGCGACGAAGGCGAGGGCTGTGATGCGACGGAGGGTCACGAGACGGGTGGTTGGATCTTCTTCCTGCTATAGTATACACGTGAACGTGAGACCCGCGGCGTAGTCTTAGCGTTGAGGCGGGGCGGTAGCCGAACCGATTCCCGCTGCGCGTCCTGTCGCCCACGCCCACGCGAAGTTGTAGCCACCGATCGGGCCAAAGGCGTCGAGCACTTCGCCGCACAGGAAAAGCCCCCTGTGCTGTCGGCTCTCCATGGTGCGCGGATCCACTTCGCTCAGCGCAATGCCTCCGCCGGTGACCTCAGCCTTCTTGTGGCCCTCGTCGCCGGTCCACGGCAATTCACCGCGCACCAGCGTCTCGATGAGACGCAGGCGCTCGTCGCGACGCAGTTCCGCGAGTGGTCGCCGCGGGTCAATCTTCGCCACGTCCAACAGGGCGACGGCCAGCCGCTCAGGCATCTCGTTGCGCAGCGCGCCGGCCACGGTGCGCCCGCCAGACGGCTTGAGCGCCGACTTCCAGTCGCCATCACGTAGCGTCGTCCAGCACACGGTGAGTTTCGCGGGGGTCGCGCTCTCCACACCGGCCCGCACAAGGACGTGCGAGACGTTGAGTACGGCCGGTCCGCTGTAACCGCGGTGAGTGAAGAGGAATCCTCCGGTGTGCTCAGCACTGCGTTTGGCGGACGTTGCCGTGAGCGTGACGGTCAGTGAGATGCCCGCCAGCGATGCGAAGGCGCCGGATTGGTCGGTGATCGGCGTGAGCGCGGCGTATGTCGGTTTGACCTCGAAGCCCAGTGCCGCCAGCGTGCGCAGGCCAAAGCCGTCACTGCCGGTGCTGGGAACCGACAGCCCGCCGGTCGCGATGATCACGGAGTCGGCGGGGAGTGGTACAGCGTTGGCAACCTCAACGCGCCAGCCCTTGTTGGCCCGCGCGAGTCCAATCACTGGCGACTCCATTCGCACCTGGACGCGCTGACCTCGCGCGTTTGCCAACAAACCGTCGCGCACGTCGCGCGCGCGGTGCGACGCGGGGAATACCTTCAGATCCTCGGCTTCATCCACCAGCGGAATGCCGATGTCGTGCTCAAAAAAGACGCGCTGCTCGGCGAGTGGCCACGAGCGGAGCATCTTCCGCAGCGTGTTCACCGACGAGTCGGTGACGAAGCGCCCCTCGTCCATGCGCGTCGGCAGGATGTTGCAGCGTCCGCCGCCGCTGATGAGGATCTTGCGGCCGCCGTCGCGCGTGCTTTCAAGGAGCATCGTCTCTGCCCCTGATCGGGCCGCAAAGATGGCGGCCATGGTGCCCGCCGCACCCGCGCCGATCACGATTACCCGGGGCGGTCGTGCGGCGGCATGGCGCACTGGCCCTGGCTCTGGCTGCGGAGTCCCCATTGAGTGATGATAGTTGGCAGGATCGGGGACTGGGGCAACTCACCGGACTCGCGAAGCGCGAAAGGCCCGAAAAACGAACTCTCGATCTAGAAGAGTCCGAGCCAGTTCGCTGCTGGCGAACTGAAGCCGGGGAAGAGCGCCTCAGGCTTCTGGGCGCCCAAGTGCTTCACCGCAACCTCGGCAAACACCGAGCGAAAGTCCGTCGTGAGCGCGAGGTCGCGCCCTTCGTTGAGCTGCTCCGGCGCGAGGCCCGGCCACTTGCCGTGCACCTTGCCGCCCTTCACGTTGCCGCCGATCACGAAGAGCGCGCCTGCGTGCCCGTGGTCCGTGCCAGCGCTGCCGTTCTGACGCGCGGTGCGGCCAAACTCACTCATCGTGAGAATCACGACGTCGGCCATGCGATCGCCGAGGTCGGTGACGAGCGCCGCGATGCTCTGCGAGAAATCCGTGAACCGCTGCGCCAACTGGCCGTTGGACGCGCCCTGGTTGATGTGCGTGTCCCAGCCGCCCACGTCAGCGAACGCGACCTCGAGCCCGATATCCGAGTGAATCAGCTGCGCGATCTGGCGCAGGTGCTGGCCAAACTGCGTCCGCGGATACTCGGCGCCATTCGTCGGCGAGTACTGCCGCGGATTCGCGGTGCGCAGCGCTTTGATCGCCCCCACCATCTCGCCACCAGCGGCGTGTACGACGTCGGACGACCCAGTGCGATACAGCGCCTCGATGCGCTCCACCTGGGACGCCGGTGTTCGAATGGCGAACTGGTCCAGCGAGTTCATGGCCACCACCGTGGCCGGCCCCTGCAGGATGCGCGGCGTCTGCTGCGCCATGGCTACCGCCTGGAACGGACTTGGCGCGGCGTTGCACTCGTCACACGTGCCGCGCACGGCCAAGTACCGGTTAAGCCAGCCATCTCGCGTTCCCTTGTTGTCCGGTGTGCCGCTCTCCATGTAGTCCTGCGCGTCGAAGTGCGACCTCGTGGAGCTGGGGCTGCCTACGGCGTGCACCGGCGCGAGCATGCCGCGTTTCCACAAGTCGTTCAACGGCGACAGCGCCGGATGCAACCCGAAGAATCCGTCGAGATCGATCGCGGCTTCGGCTCGGCCGCTACTGGGGCGGGGAATCGCGATCGTTGGCCGCATGCTGTAGTACGCCTGCTCGCCAAACGGCACGATCATGTTGAGCGCGTCTGCCGCACCGCGCTGAAAGAGGCAAATGAGCACCTTGCCGCGCGCGTTGCCCAGTGACGCCGCACCGTTGAACAACTCAGCGCCGAACACGCCGCGCCGAAGGAACGTCGGTGTTAACCCACCAGTCACGAGCGCCAGTGCACCCGACTTCACGAAGAACCGTCTGTCCATGGCGTTACCTGCGCTGAAATTCGGGAGCGCCGAGCGCCAGACCGATGACCTGATCGAGGCCGGTGAGTCGCACGGCTGACATGTCCGGTTGTCCGGCGCGACGTCCGCCGGGCCCCATTCCACCGCCCATGTTGGCGCCCGGGTCCGGTTCACTGGTGGCGCGCGACGCGAACGGATTCTCGCCCGACATGAGCATCTCGCGCGTCTCGGGCGACACTTGGCCGCCGAAGAGGACGCGCACGACCGCGTCCACTTGTCGCTCACGCGACGCGTCGCGCGTCGCCTCGAGCTCCATGACGGTTCCCGTGACGACGCCCGGCAGGCGATCGCCCGCGAGCGCGATGCCGAAATTGATGCGATTGAGAATCGCGCCGGCGTTCATCCACTCGCTGGCCACGTCCGGCCAGCCGTCGGGTGTCTGTCGTCCGAAGATTGGCTGGCCCAGGAACGCCACTGCCTGCGCGGCGTCCGGACGCAGGTCCAGCTGCGATTGCGTGACGCGGATGCCGCTCACCACCACCTCGAATGGCGTCTTGACCTTGGCGCGATACGCGGAGGGCGACATGAACTCCGGGCTCTTCACGACGCAAGCAAGAGTTTCACGAATGTCGCCGTCGGACTTGGTGAACACCTTGCTGCACCGGTCGACAACTGACGGCGGCGGGTTGTCACTGATGAAGCGGCGGGCCAGCTTGGTGGCGACGTGCTTTGCGGTGGACGGATGCCGGGCGAGAATGTCCAGCACTTTCTCACCGTCTTCCAGGCCGCGTCCGCCTGGCAGGGAAACGCCGAGCACGGTCTTGGGCGCCGCGTCGTGCCAGGCGGGATTGAACATGAATGATCCACGCTGTTGATCGATGGTCCAACCGGTAAGCGCGCGCGCCACTTCGATGACGTCCACCTGCGTGTAGCCGCCGTCCACGCCAAGCGTGTGCAGCTCCATCAGTTCGCGGGCGTAATTCTCGTTCAGGCCGCGCTGTGGCTGCTGGGCGCGCTGCATGAGTTGGGTCAACGCCTGGACGCAGTCGGTCGGCGTGCCCATGGTGATCTCGTCCACCACCTGCGGCGGCGCCTGTACGAGTCGCGGCGGAAGGTTGGACGCGCGGTCCGGTGAGTTGCAGAAGCGCGAGATCTGCTGCGGATTGTTGGCCGCGCCGCCGCCCCGTCCCGCGGCGAACGGGCGCGGGTTCTGCAACGTGGGATGAGCGCTGTCGGCGCGGCTCTGCGCGTTGTC
>JBBTFS010000118.1:8625-18381 GCA_038060705.1 Gemmatimonadota bacterium | reverse complement strand
GAATTGGATGACATCCTTGCGGCGTTGGTGGCGCCGCCGACAGCGCCGAAACATGTGCCGGCGCCGTACGGCAAGCGTGTCCGCAATGCGCCGCAGATTGCCCGAGTGGTGGACTATCCAGCGCTCGAAGCTGGGAACCGGTCGTTGGGCTTGGCGGGCGAAGGGTTCGCGGTGCGGTTCGAGCAGGCGCGTCTCATCGCCGTCAAAAAGGAAGCGCTGGCCGCCAAAGTGGAGCACGTGGCAGCCACGCGCGGCGACGGGCTTGGCTATGACGTGTTGTCGTTCGACGCCAACGGCCGTGAGCGGCTGATCGAGGTGAAGACCACGTCGTATGGTCCTGCGACGCCGTTCTTCGTGACGCGGAACGAGTTGGCGGTGTCGCAGTCGGAGGGTGTGCGATACCACCTGTATCGGCTGTTCGATTTCAGGCGAGCGCCGAGGCTTTTCTTGAAGGCGGGGCAGTTGGAGCAGACGTTCGCATTGGACCCGGTGCAGTACCTGGCGCGGCCCCGCGGGTAAGCGTTGGTCAGAAGGTGTCGACGAGAACGCTGACGCTCCAGTCGTTCTGGTCGAGCAGCGCGATGAGCCTCTCAGCCTCGTTGGCGTTCTCGGCGCGAATTGCGGTGCGGATGCGGTTGCGCGTTGCCTCGTCAGAGACTTCGAGGCGCGCGGTGTAGGTGAACTCATCCTCGCGCTGAGCGTCGAGCGACTGGAAGATCTTGGCGAAGGCGAGTGGGAATCTGTCGTTGTCGTCGCCGTGTCCCGGTTCAGCGGGAATGTGACTCTGGTGGTGGTTGTTTAGTGTACGGCGGTGAGCGCCAGTTGGCGCTCGGTTGAAGTGGCCTGCCACTGCGCCCGGCGTCGGGCGCGCGCTGCTTCGAGCTTCTGATCTCTCGCCGTCCAGATCGCCGCGGCGCGACCCGCGAGCAGGTCCGCCGGCGTGACGAAGCCGATGGCGCTGTGAAGGCGCTGGTGATTGTAGTACTCGACGAACTGCGCCACCATGCGGCGGGCTTCCTCCAGCGAGCTCGGTGCCTTCGGGCGAATCGTGGTGACCTTGAGCGTCTGGTGCCAGCGTTCGAGCTTGCCGTTCGACTGCGGGTAGTACGGCGAGGTGCGCACGTGCGTCATACCGGCCTCGCGGATGAACGCCTTGAAGTCCCGCGCGATGAACTGCGGGCCGTTGTCCGAGATGATCCGCGGGTGCGCGTCGGGATACTGCTCGCGCGCCCGCTGGACGATTGTTGTGATGTCGGCCGTCGTCATCTGCTCCCGGAGCTCCCAGTGCACCAAGAAGCGCGTCGCGCCATCCAGCAGCGCGCACAGGTAGTAGAACGTCCCCGCGACGTTCACGTAGCTCACATCGATGTGCCAGTGCTCGTGCGGCCGGCGCGGCTGCTCGAACCCCGTGCCCTTCCGCGAGGGCGCCTGGATCGCTCGATCCAGGACGCCCGCCGCCTTGAGCACGCGATAGACTGTTGCCGGGCTCACCGCCACCACATCGGCATCCAGCATCATGAAGGTCATCCGCCGGTAGCCCTCCGGCGCGTGGGTGTCGAAGTAGTCCAAGATCGCGTGCCGCTCCGCCGGCGTGAGCCAGTGATCGCGGGGGATCTGCCCGTTGTGCGTGTCCACCCGCCCGTAGCGCGCCGCCCAGCGATAGAACTGCGGCCGCGCGAGCGTCAGCCGGTCGACCACCCACGTGGTGGCGAGCCCGGTCCGGGCGCTGAAGCGCCGGACGAAGTCCACCACCGTGTCGCGGACGTCGGGAGGCACCCATCGCTGTCTCAGTGCTCCCCAAGTTTTTTTTTGAGCGCGAGATGCTCCTCCGACACCCACGCAATGATGGCATCCTTCTTGGCCACCGTGGCCTCGAGCTCTGCGATCCGCGCGCGCTCGGTCGCACCGGTCTGCGCCTGTCCCTGGCGTGTGCGCCCGTCCTGGAGCGCCGCGCTCAGGTGCTCAAACGCCTGCCGCTGCCAGAGGTAGAACAGCGTCGGTTGGATCCGGTACTCGTCGCACAGGTCCGACACCGGGACCTTGTCCTGCAGATGCCGCCGCAGGATGGCGGCTCTCTGCTCGGGCGAGAACTGCCGTCGCGGGGTGGCCTTGCCGTTCGATTCGCTCATGGACTCCTCCTGGCTCCCACTGCATAGTGTGGAGCGGGTAGGAGTCACATTTCAACTGAGGCGGGACATCCTCGCACAGCACACCAACCCTTTGAGCGCTGTAGGCATGAGAGGAAAACCATGCCGCAATACTTGCGGTCGCGGTTGCATCGACAAAGAATGAGCGCCAGCCGTAGTGCTGCAGGAGTGCCTGACTGAGTTCCAACTGCGGGTTTTCGAGCTGCGGTACCAAGTAGGAGATGATTTCGCGAGCATAGAATCCCCACTTAAACATCATCGGAGGCAGGCAACCGTTCCGGGCAAATGAAGGTCAGCGCGATTCTGCCCTCCGAATCCAGGTGGTTCCTGACCTGCCCGCGGAACAGCATCTCGCCGCCGTGGCCCTCCAGCGATCGCTGGAGGGCTGAGACAGATTCGCATCGCACCGTTTCGATGGCCATAGTCTGGAGCTGGGCCTACCATTTTTGGCGCACAGGTCTGTGCGATGCGAGCTCGGTGATTCTGTTCTGACAGAGCCGAATGTTCCTTCGCGAGAGGTCATTTCCGACGAAGTGCATGCCTCGTCTCACCGCTGACACTAGGCTCGTGCCGCTACCCGCAAAGGGATCCACCAATAGCCCGTGCCGGCGTCCGGCGATGCTCAGCACCCTGTCAGTGAGGAGTTCCGGGAGCTGGTTTGCCGCACGGTGCTTTGTTCGGGCGTGACGGACCGGTGAAATGTCGTCCCAAAAATCACTGAGGTTGATTCCCTTGCGCCGAATGATATCGGTATACCCGCCGTAGTCCTTCACGTATTCCTGACAATGCCTGCACTTTTTCGGCCGCAGTTTGGGTCGTCGAAAAACGGCAGGATCACCGAGGGTGTAGTAGACCAGCGCGTAATGCGCAGGATACAAATGGCGCCCACGGACGAAGCCGTTCTTCATCGACACTGCGATCCAGTGTCGAAACAGCATTCGTTCATGAAGCAAGTGACTAAGTCTCGTCGCCCAGTATGGCACGTGGTACAGAAACAGTGCTCCACCAGGCCGGAGCACCCGCATTGCTTCTTCGGCGATGTCGCCAAGGTAGTGTTCGTAGGATTCGCGGTCGGCGTGTTCAAGGTCGCATTTGAAGCCGTAATCCTTTCGCAGATTGAAAGGCGGATCAAGGAAGACGACATCGGCAACGCCAGTTTCGAGGTTCGCCATGAAATCGATGGCGTCCATCGCGGTAAGGTAGCCGTGCCGGCCAACCTTTCTTGATTGCACGCCCTTATGCTGAAATACGTCCGTCTTCTTCAACTTTTCCGGCTCCAGTAAGGATTTCGCGAAGGGCCTCGCGATAGAGAGCTTGCGGCCTCCGCGAAGCGCGGGGGTCCCACTGGAAGTTCATTATCCAGCTGACCATCGGCGCCTGTTGCCGTCGTCCTCCATACCGCAAGTTGCGACTTACGCTGACACTCCAGCCTTGGTCATGGATAACCTGTGCGATCTTCTTTGGCACGAATACCATAAGAATTCGCTGTTGCTCCTCGGTAGAAAGGGTTGCGAAGGACGGATCGGCCGTATCTATGCGCTCAAAAAGCGCGGCACCGAGCCACGTGTGGCACTGGTCTCGGAAGGCCGGCTCGAGCGCGAAGTTTTCGAGTAGGAACTCAGCAACCGACTTTGATGTTTCAGTTCCCCAAGTGATCTCGCCGTGTAGAGTCAGGCACAAGGTCCAGTCCAGCCTTTTCTGCGCGTGAATCTGGCCGAGTTTCGCAATCCACTCGACAACCGGAAAGGTGAGCTGCCCGTTTCGATCGACGTCCCCCAAGGGTTCGTTGAGGTCGAGGTTGATGACGCGGGCGCAACAAAGGTCCGCGTGCTCACCGTCGGGCCATCGCACGGGGCTCTCGCTCCGCAGAAGGTTCTGGAATGGCTGCTCGATGATCTTTAGGCCTGGAAATCGTGTTGCTAGTGCGACCACAGCAGAGGCACGATTTTCGACTGCTACGACTCGATGCCTGTGCCGTAGAGCTATGGCGCCATTTTCCTCCACAGCGACCAGGCCATTCGTGACTAACAGTTGGATGTCAATCGCCTCCGCTCCGCTGAGAGTCACGTACAGAGGGTGGGCATCGTCCGGGTATGCTTCCGCAAAGGAAGTGAGGGTCTCGAGCCAAAGCCCTCGAATGACCTGCTTCTCCCTCCGCTCCTCGTGCATCGCGCCATCGACCGGTTGCTTCAATCGGCGATCACTTGGAAAGCCGCTCCGTGAGCTTGCGAACGAACTTCGCTACGAGCTCTGGCGGAAGCGTGTCTGTCGCAACGTCCAAGACAAGGCGATACAGTTCCACCACGCTGAACTTTCGAAGCAGCGCTTTGGACAAATGCGAGTCTCGCGACGCCCCTGACCAAGTGGCGACCAATTTGTTCGCGGTCGCCACACCGACTGATTTCCCGGCGACGGTCGCGATTGCTCGGATGTCCGCGACAGCGTCGCCGGTCTTCACGGCTTTCCGCTCTTCACTACCAACATCGTACAGGTCGGCGCGCGCGCGTCCAATGACCTTCGTAAGGTGAGCGTGGATGGCCGCCTGCAGTTCTAGGTAGGCCGGGTGTGCAACTCGAAGGGTCTTTCGGTCGATGTTCAGAGCATCTTCGAGACGGTCGTCAGCGTAGACCTCGGCTGAAATCCAGCGCTGAATGAGGGAACCCTCGCTCGGCGAAAAGCCCAGGAAGGACGGGTCATACTCACCGACGGCCGCATGCCGAATTCTCAGAAGCAGGCCGTGAAGTTCCTGCGGGCGAACGACACCGTGCTGCGCGTAGAAGTAGCCCGTTGCCCCAACGTGCTCTCCCTTGAAGTCGAAGCGGGATACCAAGCACTTCCTTTCCGGAACCACGCGCAAAACGATCGGCTTGCGAAGGGGTGTGCCGTCGTAGGAGACCTCGAAGCCCTGCTTTGCAACTGCCTCCATGAATGGCCGGACGGCCTTCGAGATATGACTCGGAACCCATCCGTCCGGGTACGCAACTGGTACGTTCAGCGCGACCTTGAGCAGGTTTTGCGAGTACGTATCGAACTCCGACCACGAGGTGAGCGTTGGGTCCGCCAAGGCCTTAAGGACACTCTCGGCCCGCAGGCCATAGAGGGTTCTAGGCGTCTCGTCCTGCATGACGTTTGTCTCGCCGGCAAACAACTTCTGGGCGTTCACACGAACGCGCTTGAGAATGACCTGCGTGTAGTGGTCGTTCTTTGATGCTGTCAGCACCTCGCCGCGGAAATCGCCCTTGGCGACGGCCGAATTTGCCCGACGCCGCGTTGCAGGATCCTCGCGCATTCGGTCGAATGCGATCTCAACATGCAATAGTTCAGTGCTGCCTGTTTTTGTCGCGAGGATCTCCATTGTGTCACAGATCTCGTTTGCAGCAATGAAACCGATACCAATTTTTCCAATCTTCTTTCTACCGCTCGCGGTTCTATCTCCGTCTTCGCGTTTGTATGATTCACTTATCTTCGTAAAATGCCGCACGAAGTCCTTCTTGTTCATTCCGTGACCGTCATCCTCGATGATGATGCGGTCAGCGTCCGGCTTGATCAAAACCCTCACGTGCCTGGCATCGGCATCGAAGGAGTTGTTGATGAGCTCCTTCAGGCATGCTGCTGGAGACTCGTACAGGCCTGAGCTGAGCTGGTCGACGATCCGAGACGCAACGGTTATCTCGCCCTCGAACGCCGTCGGATTCTCTTCCATCATGTCGCGAGAAAGCTCCACGCCCGCACCTCGCCAAATGTCGGCCTGCGCTGACTACCGCAAGTAACGTACGCGGTCAAGTCGTCCGGATCCAGATCTCGGTCCGACCCAAGGAATGCTCGCGCGCCCCCCTTCATGATCGGGCGAGGGCCGAAAGGATTGCTTTGACGGACGTGCGCTTAGCGACGCTTGCCAAGGCGTCCCCAGTCTCGCTCAGCGTAAACGTTGAGGTGACCATTTGACGCCAATGTGAGACCGCGCCCCAGCGCGCCAGTAGGCCAACGCCGCGAGAGAAGTGCTCGAATCTCGACCCCCAGCACCCGCGCAACTCAACATGCTTCCGGTTGATCTGCCAATGGGGATGGATCTCGACCGACCCGTTGTCGGTGTAATGCCCGCACACCACAACGCGGCCACCGTCGCGCACGATATCCAGCGCCTCACTTACGGCGTCGGGATGACCACTGGCTTCCACGACGACGTCCACGCCGCGGCCGCGCGTCAGCGCATGCACCTGGCTCAACCGCTCTTTCCTCGGCGTCTTGAGTGTCACAGTCTGCGTTGCCCCCATGCGCTTCGCGAAATCCAACCGGTCCTGCACGCCGTCCACCGCCACTATCTCGCCAGCGCCACTGAGGCTCGCCAGCGCAACACAACTTTGACCCACCGGTCCCACGCCCAGCACCGCGACGCTCTCGCCCAACCTGATGTGGCACAGGTCAATCGCGTGTAACGCCGTCACCAGACCACAACCGCCTCCAATGAATGTTTCCGGAGACAGTTCCTTGGGGATGTGAATCATCTTCACACCCGGCTTCATGTAAATGGCCTGGCTCCACCCGCCCAGCAGTCCGTCGTTGGCCGAGTAGGTGATGCCGTACACCTTGCGGCTGGGACAGCGGTTGGGCTGGTTGGCCACCAAGCAGTGGTAACAATGGTTACAGGTTTCATGAACATCAAGGAAGGTGACGACGTCGCCCTCCTTGATGGGGTCGCCATCAGGCGTCGTCAATCGCCCGCGCATTTTGGCTACGGCGCCCACGCTCACGTGCCCGGGGATGATGGGGTAGGGCACACCAGCCAGCTTGCCGTGGTACAGGTGCACGTCCGTCCCGCACACCTCGGAGTACATCGTGTGGAGCAGGGCCGCGCCTTGCTCCAGTTCGGGCTCGGGGAACTCACGCAGCTCGATGGGCACATTCGGGGCGGGCATCACCGCCGCCAGATAGGTCTTTGCCATGGTGGCCCAAAATGCGGCTTTGACCCTTCTGGCGGCAAATCGATGCAGCGCGCGGCCTTTCGGCGACTGCTGAGCCAAGGGTGTTTTGGGCGCGGGGCTGTTCGGCCGATACTCAAGGCAGTATCTCATTGGTGGCAGGGGCGCCGCATCGTCGCCTGTGGCGCGGCGCTCCACTTTCAGGAGCCACCTTCACAGTGCATCCGATCGAGGTTCATGGGTAAGCCACGCGGTGCCAAGGTCCGCCGAGGGGCCAGTCCGCGCGCGCCCGCGGACCCAGCCGCGTCCGAGCGACTGAGGCGCGTGATAGAAGCGGTGGGCCATCCGGTGCGTTCCGCGACTGGCGACGACTATCTTCGCGAACTGGTGGTGCACTTGTCGCGTGAACTCGGAGTGAGGTACGCGCTCATCGGTGAGTTGCGGCCGGACAAGAAAGAGCGCGTGTTCACCATTGCAGTGGCGGAATCCGGCAAATCGGTGCCACCGCTCGACTACGAGCTGGCCGGAACTCCGTGCGAGAGCGTCTTCGGCGGCGCGACGTGCGTGTATCACACGGGGGTTCGGGAGCTGTTCCCGCGCGACAAACTGCTCGTCACCATTGGGGCCGATAGCTACGTTGGCGCCCCACTGCGTGGTGCCGATGGCGCGGTCCTGGGCTTGCTCACCGTTTTGGATGACAAAGCGTTGTCGGACACAAGCCTCGTCACTGCCGTCCTGGAGCTGTATGCGGTTCGCGCGGGCGCCGAGTTGGAGCGACGGCACCACGAGTCGTCACTGCGTCGCTTGCAACGGCTGGTTTTGGCCGCCGAGCGGGTTGGGCGCAGTGGCAGTTTCGAGTGGGATCTTGCCACCGGAAAGGTGCAGTGGTCGCCCGGCATGTACGATCTCTATGGCGTTGACGCCACCACCGTGAAGGAGATGACGTCTGAGTTGGCGATGTCGTTCGTCAACCGCGAAGACGTCGCGGCGATCGAAGCCGGTGTGCGCGCCGCGCTGGAGGGCGGACCCCCTGTCGATGTGCAGTATCGGATTCTGCGGCCCGACCGCAACGAGCGCATTGTCTCGGGGTACGGCGAAATCTTCAGCGGTATCACCGGCGCACCAGAGCGAATGGTGGGCGTGGTTCTGGATCAAACGGACCGGTCGCGCACCGAGACAGCACTGCGGGAGTCCGAGCAGCGGTATCGCTCGCTGGTGGAGCACGCGACCATCGGCATCTACCGCTCGACCATTGAGGGCAAATTCCTCTTCGTGAATCGCGCGCTGGTGGCGATGTTGGGCTACGAGTCGGAGGCGGAGTTGCTGAGCGCCGACTTGGCGCGCGACATCTACCTGAACCCTGACGATCGCGCCCGGCTGCTGCGGGAGTACGCCGAGGTGCGCGTGTTTGGGGGCATCGACGTGCAGTGGCGACGCAAGGACGGTGCGGCCATCACCGTGCGTCTCAGTGGCGCGTCCCGCCGAGGGCCGCTCGGGCTGGAAGGCTTCGACGTGATCGCCGAAGACGTCACGCAGCGGCGCGTGATGGAGGGCCGGCTGGTGGCGTCACAACGGATGGAGGCAGTGGGGCGTCTGGCCGGAGGGATCGCGCACGACCTGAACAACGTGTTGACGGCCGTGCGTGGGTATGCGGATTTGCTCGTCGCCGACATGCCCGCCGACGATGAACGACGATCCGACGCGAAGGAGATCAAGGCTGCCACGGATCGCGCCGCGTCCCTGACCCACCAGCTGCTGGCCTTCAGCCGCCAACAGGTCCTGGCGCCGCGCGTGCTTGACGTCAATGCCACCGTCGTGCAGCTGGACCAGATGCTGAAGCGGATCATCAGCGAAGACATCACGCGCGTGATGACGCTGGAGGCGATGGGCCGAGTTCGCGCTGATCCCACCCAGCTCGAACAAGTGATCATGAACCTCGTGGTGAACGCGCGCGACGCCATGCCGCGGGGCGGTCGCCTGGAAATCCGAACGTACGACGCGGCCACGCTCACCGAACCGATTGCCGGTGTGTCGGGTACGGAAGGGCCCTTCGTGGTGCTGGAGGTGAAGGACTCTGGGGTGGGTATGGATGGCGCCACATTGGCGCGCATCTTCGAGCCGTTCTTTACCACCAAACCGATGGGTGCAGGCACCGGCCTGGGCCTTGCCACCGCGTACGGCATCGTGAAGCAGAGCGGCGGCTACATCTTTGCGTCGAGCGAACCCGGCAAAGGCTCGAGATTCACGGTATTCCTGCCGCGCGTCGACGGCACGCTGGAGTGGCCCGTACAGATGCCGGCGCTCGCGCGCCCACTGACGGGCAACGAATCAGTGCTCGTGGTCGAAGACGATGCCAATGTGCGGCGCGTCTTGACGGAATCCCTGAAGCGGTTGGGCTACCGCATTCTCGAGGCGCAGGACGGCACCGAGGCGTTGGCATTGGCGGGCGCCGATCCTGGCCAGATCCACCTCCTGCTCACGGACGTGATCATGCCGGGAATTGCGGGGCCGGATCTGGCCCTGCAACTCAAGGCGGTCCGTCCGGATGTGCGGGTGCTGCTCATCTCGGGATACGCGGGGGACGCCCTGCTCAAAGGTGGTCCGCTCGAACTCGGCTCACACTTCCTCGCCAAGCCATTCACGACCACCGAACTCGCCTCGGCGGTGCGTGACGCGCTCGATGCGTGAGC
>JBBTFS010000118.1:0-8525 GCA_038060705.1 Gemmatimonadota bacterium | reverse complement strand
GCGAAGGCGACTGGATCCTTCGCCGCGCTCAGGATGACCCTGAAACGCTCTGGCCCCTGCTAGAAAGCGTATCGCATGCCGAACTGGATCTGCCGCGGGTCGCCCAGTCCGCTGCGGATGGTTCCGTCGAAGTTGAACAAGAGGGACGACGCTGACGGATCACGGAAGTTGTCGCGGTTCAGGACGTTGAAGATCTCCACGATCGCCTCGACCTGCTTGCCGCCGGTCGTGAATGGCCGGGAGAGCCGCAGGTCCCAGCTCATGTAGGAATTGTCGCGACGAATGGTGTTGCGTTCGAGAATCGTGCCGTTGGAGCAAATGCGGTCCTGTGGCGTGCCGGCGCGGACGCCGGTGCCAACATTACCAGCACCGCATTTCTCCGACGTGGGCTGCGCGGACAGCGCCGTGAGCCGATTGTTGGCGTAGATATTCCACGGCAGCTTCTTGAGCAGCCACGCATTGAGCCGGTGGCGCTGGTCGCGCTCGCTGTACCCGTATTCGGGATCCAGGTCGCTGGCCTTGGCGTAGTTGAACTTGAAGGGATCGCGCTCGTTGTCATCGTCGGACTTGTCGGTGGACAACGTGTAGTTCACCTGGTACTGGAAGTCCGCGTCCGCCACGCGCGCGACGCCGAACGTGATGCCCTGATACATGGATCTGGCCGAGCTCTCCACGGAGGTCAGGGTGGTGACGCCGAGCCCGACGGGCAGGCCCGTGCTCCACGGGGATCCAAACGACGCATCGTTACGGTTGATGAAGCGCGTCAGGAAATCCGTCTTTGCCACTGTGGCGCTGACGGAAACGGCGACGCGATTCATGACTTCGCGCTCATAGCCAACGGTCGCGCTCATGGTGCGCGGGTTGCGGAAGTCCTTGTCGAACACGAAGACATCCGGTTGGAAGGGCGCTCCGGCTGCTGCCGGCAGCAGCTGGCCGTACACCGGTGGCGCGCCCAGAATGCCCGTGAGGGCGCTGTTCCGGAACATCGTCTGGCCGATGGACCCGTTGGTGCTGCGCGTGCTGGCCAGGTTGAGCCCAGGGATACGCGCGTAGTACAGGCCGGCGCTGGCACGCACCACCTGCTTGGCGTCGCCGTTCACGTCCCACACCATCCCCAGACGGGGCTGCAGCATCTTCACGTCCGACGGAATGGTGCCGTCTGACGGGAACGTGTGCGTGCCCTGGGCATTCGTGACGACGTCGCCAATGAAGTCCTTGAAGAAGACCGAGGCTGCCGGCGTGATGGGATCAGGCTGCATCTGCGCCTCCCACCGGAGGCCGTAGTTCAGGGTGAGCTTGTCGCTCGCCTTCCATGAATCCTGGAGGAACACCGCCACCTCATGCTGCGGGATGCTCTGTGTTCCGGCCTGCTCGACGGTGAGCCCGCCGACGCCTGACTGCTGCAGATAGAGGAGTACCGGGCCAGTGATGCTGGTGCCGGCGGGGCAGGCGCCCGTGTTGTTCGTGGTGCCGTTGCTGCACTCGACGTACAGGTTGCCGTTGGTGACGTAGTTCCGGAAGCCGGTGACTGAACCAAAGATGAAACGACCGTTGGCGAACCCGACAAAAGTCTGGTTGGCCTCGGTGCGGTTGTACTCAAAGCCGGCCTTCATCAGGTGGTTGCCGCGGACCCACGAGACGTTGTCCAGTACCTGGATGCGCGTGTCGTAGGCGCTGATCGGAAGAAAGAAGGGCATGCCGAACCGGAAGCCGTTGGCGAAGTCCATGCCGGTGTCGGGGAAGCGGCGTGTGGTGGCCGGGAAATTCGGATTGACGTTGTCGCGCGGCCGGTCCTCGCGGGAGAACTGAAAGCGGAACTCGTTGTCGAATTTCGCGAAGTGCGAAGCGAGACTGCCGTTGATGGCGTTGGAGTAGTCATTCTCGATGCCGTTGGCGCTGCGGCCCCACGCGTCAACGTCGAAGGTGCCGTTTTCCTGCTTCGAATTCGTGAAGTTGTACTTGAGTGACCCGTTGTGCCGCTCGTTGAAGCGATAGTCGAGCTTGACCAGCGCGACCTGCGCCGCGTTGGTGCGCTCGATGGATCCGAAGTCATTGGCCAACACGCCGCCGAAGGTCGTGCTCAGGAACGTCTTGAGCGAGTCAAACGCGGCGTTGGTGGGGCGGCTGCTCTGCTTGGTTTCCTTGTAGGCCTGCTGGTCGTAGGCCACGAAGAAGAACGCCTTGTCCTTCTTCAGCGGGCCGCCGAGGGTGAACCCGAACTGGTGCTGTGCGAAGTCCGGCGTCAGCGTCTGGGTTCCATGCGTCGCATCGGACGAGAGCGCCGACGTCTTGCCGAAGTAATGCAGTGAGCCCTTGAGCTGGTTGGTGCCGCTCTTGGTGATGACGTTGACGAAACCACCGCCGGACCGTCCAAACTCGGCGTTGGCGCCCTGCGAGATGACGACCATTTCCCGCACGGCATCCAGGTTGAACGTGAACGCGGGGCGCTGGCCGCCGCGCTGCTCACCGAAGAACGGATTGTTGAAATCCGCGCCGTCCACCGAAACGTTGTTGTGGATGCCGCGCTGGCCGCCGATGCTGAGGACGTCGCCGTCGGGACCCTGCGTGACCGCCACGTTGGGTGTCAGCGTGGTGAGGTTGAGGAAGTTACGTCCGTTGTTCGGCAAGCCGCTCACCGTGAGCGCGTCCAGCGCCGTGGATGACTGTGAGCGGGTGGGATCAACCAGCAATGCGTCCGCGCTGACCGTGACCGCGGTCAGCTGGGTGGCGGTGCGCTCCATGACCAACGGCACATCGAGCGTCTGGCCGACGTTCACCGACAAGTTCGACTTCGTGACGGGCGTGAAGCCGACTGCGCGCGCCGAGAGTTCATACATCCCCAGCGGCATGAGCGTCGCGACGAAAACGCCTTTGTCGCTGGCGACGATGGTGCGGGAGAAATTGGTCTCGGTATTCCGCAGCGTGATGGTTGCGGGCACCGGTGCGCCGCTCGCGTCGCTGGCGGTGCCGCGCACCACGCCGGTCGTGGCTTGTGCTTGTGCCAGAATCACAGACGGGATCAGCACTGCGCTGAGTGAAGCCAACAGGGTCCGGGCCCGGGGGAATGCTGCGAACAAATGGCGCCGATTCACAATGCCTCCATTGGTTGAAGAACGACCATGCGACGCGGGTGGTTCCCGTGTCGAACCCGCACGTGCTACAGGTACCGCGCTATCGCCATGCCCACGGCTGCCACGAGCAACATCGCCGCGGTGATCTTGAGATTGAACGCGACCTTGATCTGCAGTTTCTTCATCTCGGCGCCGAGTGCCGCCTTGTCCGCTTCGGGCGCGCCCATGGCCTTGGACACTTCGGCCATGCGAATCGCGGCGGGCCGGGCAACCGTGACGCCGTGGATGAACATCAGGATAGCAAGTGCGCCGGTGATGCTGTACGTCATGCCGGCCGGCGTCGAGTAGTAGCCCGGGATACCGCTCGCCGCGCGCTGCAGAAGTCGCAGCCCCGCCAACATCATCACGACGGCGGTCACTGGCAGCCATGTCAGCAGCTTGCGCTTGACCAGCCCCTGCATGACCTGGCCGCCGGCGGGCCCGGCTTCCGCAACGGCCGGAAAAAGGAAGAACGCCTGGAACGTGACGGCGCCCACCCAGAAGACGCCGCCGACGATGTGAATGATCCGCAGTACGAAGAGTTCCGCTTGCATGTGTTTCCGTTCGAATAGTTGAGTTGCGGTCAGAACTCGGCCGTGCAGCACCCGGACGCGCAGCCGATCCAGAAGGGCGGTTCGACGCCCTGCATCGGCGAGCTGAATGACGCGTTGAGGAACCGCACGCCGCCGGCGGCTGAGGCTGCCGCCTCGGCGCAGGTCTTGAAGTCGGCCCGCGCGCCGCGGACGAACGCATGGTTGCACTGGCTGAAGCGGCCCGTTCGCAGCGCCCGGTGGGTGCGCGTATCGCCCTGGACGTTGAGTTCTTCCAGGCGCCACGTGGCGGCGCCCGGGCCGGCCGCGGTGACGATCAGGTAGTACGAGAAGCGGCCGTTGGGGCCGGCTGATTGCATGCCGTACATCGCCTCGGTGTCGTTGCCGCGCACGATGGCCCGCATGGCGACGACACCGAACGCCGGCAGATTGCCGGTGCTGAGCGAATCTTCGCCGGTGACGGCGTCCACCCGCACATTGGTGCGGGCGGTGTTGCCGCATTCCGCATTACCGGAACAACGGCGGGCGCGCTCCTGTCCGCCGGTGTAGTTGAGTCCGTTGACGAGGGCGAAGAATTCGTCGCCGGTGTACTGGTCGATGGGCTTGGTGAGATCACCGGGCAGGGCGCGGCGCCCCTGACCTTGTGATGCCGGTGCTTCTCGCGGGGCTCCCGCCGCCACCGCCAACAGGAGCGCTACGGCTGCGTACGATGTCTTCACTTCACCCTCCTCGGTGAAAAACCAAACGTGACTCGTGACTCACGAAGCAAAACTACCGACCAGTCAACCCGCGCATTCGCGTGAGTGTAGGCAGGAATGATGCATCTGCGCCGCCCCAAAGGTCCAGCGCCGCGCCGGCCCAGCGGCGCGCAGTAGCCGAGTCTCGCCTTGCGGCCGCGAGGTCGGCGCGCAGGACCATGGCGCGGCCCAGCGCCGCGGCTTGCGCGTCTTCGCGCACGGCGAGCGCGCTCAGCGTGGGCAATGCCTCCAGCACCAGATCGAGTTGACGCACGGCGGCGGCAGAGTCGCCGGCAGCAGCGCGGAGCCAAGCTTCCTGGACGGTGTGGTCCAGCGCGATGTCGCCCGGGCGGTACACGGACCGCACCGCCGTCAGCGAATCGAGGATCGCGCGCACGCGGCGATTGTCGCGCCCGACGAGGGCGCGCTGGGCGCGGTCCAGCGGGCTGGCCGGCGTGAATCCGGCGAGCGCGGTGCCACGCAGGCACGGGAAGGCCAGCGCGGCGGCGCGGGCGCCGGCAATGGCGCGCTGTTGGTCGCGCCGGTTGGGCGGCGCGTAGCTGTCCAGCGCGCGATCGAACGTGGTGCGCGCGAGCGAGACCGAGTCGTCGCACACGCCGGGCGCCGCGCGCGTAAACAAGCGATTGGCCGACTCGGTGAGCGCCGGCTGGATGCCGAACGACGCCATCCGCGCTGACGTGGCCGCGGTCATGAGTTCGGCGTTGCGGGCCGGGTGGCCGGTCAAGGCCGCGAGCCCGGAGAGGAAACGCGCGACGTCGGCGGAGGGCGTGGCGGCCTGTGCGGCGAGAATGGAATCGGCGAGCGTTCGCGCGGCCGCAAACCCGCCGCGCTTGACGAGCATGCGCACCTGTGCCGCCGCGAGGCGGGTGCGCTGGAGCGGCGTCGTGGCCAGCGGGCGAGCCCGCCGGATGGCGCCGCCAGCGCCGGCGTCATGGTCGCCAAGTTCGCCGCGACCCTCGTGTGCCAGCCCGAGCGCTTCCCACGCGTCCGCGCTGCCTGGCGCTGCCGTGGTCCACTGCCGCGCGAACGCGAACAGCACGTCGCGGTTGCGCTTGAGCGCGTCCGGCTGCGTCGGCGAAATGGTGCGCGGGGCGGCGTTGGCGAACATCGCCAACGGATACGGCACGAACGCGATGGTGTCGCCCGCGAGCGCCGGATACGCGGCGAACACCTGGCGCGCCTGGCCCGGCGCAGTGCCGATGCGGACGTACTGCACGTCACTGGGGAGCAGCGTGGTGAGGGTCGCGTACGGGAACGCGGCGTGCGCGTTGGGCTGAAGCGTGACCGCGCGCATGTAGGCGCTCGCCGCCGAGTGGTAGCTGGTGTTGAAGCGCCAGCCAGAGGGGCTCTTGGCGTCGCGCACGACCGTGGAGTCGAACTGCTGGCAGTCACCCATGCCGTACCACGCGAGCACGTCGAGCGGGTCGCGCTGAAGCTGCTGCGCATAGGCGTCGCACGCCGCGGCAGGCTTGCCCATGCCGATGGACACGAGCGCGTCGGCGAGCAGCGAGTCGCGTCCGCGCAAGCGAGTCTTCACCGTGCCAAGGCGCATCGCCGCAATGCGGAACTCCTCCTTGTCCATCTGGCGCGCCAGCGCATACGACTCGGCCAGCCACAAGCGCGCGACCGGGGCATCGGGGTCGGCGGCTACCGCGAGTGCGAAGTGCTTCTGCGCGCCAGTAATATCCCACCTGGCCAGCGCGGCCTGACCATCCACGAATGGACGGCGTGCGGGCGGGGCGACGTCGGCGCGCAGGCGAGCCGGAAATCGCGTCACCTCGTTGCGCAGCGGCGGCCAGGCGAAGCCGAGCGTGAGCAGCACCAGCGTGGCGCTGACGCCATACACGAGCTTGTGCTGCCGCACCTGGTTGATGGCACGACGCGGGGCCGAGACGCGCTCGGGAGGGCTCTGCAGTTGCCACAACGCTTCGTCAATGGCGGCGACGAACGCGCGGGCGTCGGCATAGCGCTGCTCGGGCAGTTGGGCGAGGCCGCGCAGGAGCAGGTCGTCCACCACTTGCGGCACCTTGGGCCGGATGGCGCGGATGGACGGCGGCTTGTTGCGCTCCGCGATCACCTGCTGCACCGTGGCGCCGCTATAGAGCCGCGTGCCGGCGATCATTTCGTAGAGCACGGTGGAGAGCGAATACACATCACTGCGGCCGTCAAAGCCCACCGCGGCATACTGCTCCGGACTCATGTAGGCGGGCGTCCCGACGACGGCGCCGTGCACGGTCAGGCCGGGGTCCATTTCCTCGATGGCGCGCGCGACGCCGAAGTCCGCGAGGCACGCGACGCCGTGGTAGAACATGATGTTCTCGGGCTTCACGTCGCGGTGCACGATGCCCAGGTCGTGCGCGTGCTGGAGCGCGATGCCGATGTCGCGCGCGATCCTGAGTGCGTCCTCCACGGGCAGGGCGGTGGCGGTCTCGAGCCGTTGACGCAGCGAGCCGCCGTCCACGAACGGCATGACGAAATACAGGCGACCGTCGGCGACACCCGAGTCGTACGTTGGGAGGATGTGCGGATGCTGCATCCCCGCGGATACCTGAATCTCGCGGAGGAAGCGGTCGCCGGAGGTGGAGCCAAGGTCCGGGTTGAGGACCTTTATGGCGACGAAGCGGTCGTGCTTGAGGTCGCGGGCGAGATAGACGGTCGCCGATCCACCGCGTCCGGTCTCGCGGAGGAGTTCATAGTGTTCGCGAAATGACGCGATCAGCGACTGCGGGAGGATTGAATCGGCCGCCATTGGGTGTTGCCTTGAGCGGACGGGCTGATCAGCAGCTTCGCTGAAGGGGCTGTCCGCTGCTCAGACAACATACGACTTGGCATCCAAATGCGCTAAGGCTGGAAGACCAGGGTTTCGAGTTCGGCGGCGACACGCTGCTCGGCACCCTTGGGGGCGGGCTGGCGGACGACTCGACTATGCAGACCCAGCGTGGGGTCGAAGAGGAACCGGAACAGCAGGCGGGTCCACGAGGTGTGGTGGTGCAGGGGGTCGTATAGCTCGGGGGCCATGCGGCGGATGCGGGGCAGGTGCATCCACGGGACACGCATCAAGTCGTGGTGCTCGTTGTGATAACCGACGTTGAAGGCGATGGCGTTGAGAGGGCCATAGTAGGAGAAGGTCTCCTGGCCGCCGGGGTGCGTGAGAAAGTGCTCCTGGATCCAGCGCGCGCCCACAGGGTGAAGGCCGATGGCGAGGATGCTCGAGAGCAGCAGGTAAATCAGGCTGGCCCAGCCCCACGCGTACACGACCGCGGCAATGAAGGCGGCCTGCACGAGGATGTTGGCTGCGTACCAACCGTCTATCAGCTTGACGCGGTGCAGCATGGGCACGCGCGATATCTGGGCCACGAAATACAACGCCAGCCAGACGATCTTGCGGATGGTGCTGTTGCCGACGAGCCGAGCCTCGCGCGGGCTGGGCAGATCCGCGTCCAGTTCGCTGTCGCCCTGGTGGTTGTGATGCAGGATGTGATAGCGCCGGAAGGCGATGGCCCCCGGCAAGATGATCGGGAGATTGGCTGCGATCTGGAGCCAACTGTTCTCGGACGACTTCCTGAAAACGAGGTTGTGGGTGCACTCGTGGATGAGGGTCCACAGGGCATGGTCGGCAAACGCGCCCAAGAGGTATCCGGACAGCAGGATCACCCACCAAGCCGAGTCGCGGAGAAGAAACGCAATCGCAAGCTGGATGGCGACAATTCCGAAAACCGCGACGGCGGTGACCGGAGCATTGCCGACCAGCGCCTTGGCCTCGGGATGATTGGCGAGGAGGAGCTTGGTGCGCTCGAAGTGGGGCTCGCGGCCCGTGACCCTTACAAAGTCTGCCATTTCCAATTCGTCAGATCAGTGTTGATCCATCCAAACATCCTCGAGAACGGAGACGCTGCGGGTGTACTCCTTTCCGTTCACCGAGAGTGTCACGACGTACGCGCCGGCCGGAGCGAGACGCCGCTGAGGGCCGCCGCCACCGCCGAAGCCACCGCCACCGCCACCGCCTCCACCACCGCCGCCGCCTCCACCAGCGCCGGCGACCGCCGTGGTGGGGAAGTTGTCGGGAGCGACGTCGACCTGTGCGTAGATGACGTTCGGGTTGGAGC
>JBBTFS010000117.1:0-40505 GCA_038060705.1 Gemmatimonadota bacterium | reverse complement strand
CGTTCATAAACCAATAATTGACGTAAATCGGCTACAATAAGCGCCGTCGCTCAAAACTCGTCGGCGCTAACTGCGACAGCGAAGGACACTTCGAGTGTCTCGAAATGCTTCAAGCCGCACCGAACCTTGTCGGCCTCCGACGTCCGAAGCTTGAGGAAGTCCTTCGTGCTCTTGGTCTCGCGCACGAGGTACATCGCTTGCCCATCGTGCTTGAGGATCGCCCAGTCGGGGTTGTACCTGCCAACGGGCGTCTCGATCTCGAACCAGCGTGGCAGTTTCACGAACAGCCGAATGTCTTCGCGCTGATCGAGCTTCCGCGCGAAGGCACGCTCCACGTCCGAGTCGTACGTGACATATTCGTACACGGACTTCTTCACCTCGAGCGCGGAGAGGTAGTTGATCAACTCTTCGTTCTTGAACAGCACCATTTCCCAGTCCGCGTGGGGCTGTCCGTCGGGCAGACGCTCGTACTTGATGCCGTCCACGAGCAGGCGATGCAACTCGTGCTTGAGAATCGCAGAGACCTGATTCAGGAACCTCTGCGGATTCACGAACACTTCCGCGAGCCGGCCACACTCGTTGAGAATTCGGACCAAAGTCGAACGGGTCAGCTCGGTTTCACCCTGGAGGTACGCGAGGACATCGGGAACCGGCCGCCCGGCGTACCCGGGGTATTCCAGCGAAACATTCGTCGGCTTGGTGGAAACGCCGCCGCGCTCCACGTCGAGCTGACCCACGGTCACGCGAATGGTCGGCGCCTCGACCTTGGTCATCACCTTGATCGCGTCCACCGCGCGCCGCACCAGCGAGTCCGTCGTGAACTCCACGCGATACGTGGTGCGCGGCTTGATGCGGTCCCAGAGCGCCCGGAACTCCGGGCTGAGCGTTACCTCTTTCTTGAGATGGTTGACGCCCTCGTCCCGGTCGCGCCGGAAATGGCGCTCGATCTGATAGCCGCTCAGCAAGTCGGTGATCGCCGGAGCAAGATCGCGCTGGGCTTCGGGCAGCTCCAGCGCAAAGCCAGCACGACCTGGGTTGAAAGCGGCCTGTAGGCGGCCATCGGCATCCAGCATTCCCTGCTCGACCAGCGAGGCCTTGATCGCCGCGGCAGCGTCCTTGCCGATCAGCTTCTCCATTCCGTCCACGACGCGGGTGAGTTTCAGAAACGCCGTGAACGGAACCCGCCCGAAGCTGACGCCGCAGTCCTCCTCGTACTCGCTCTGGAGAGCGCGCGCGAAGTCCTCGTAGCTCTCGTTGGCCATCACATACAGCTTGTTCACAGACTCGTCGAACACGCGCGCCCCGTTCTGGTCCACCGGCAGGCGCAGCCCGCGCCCGATCTCCTGTCGCTTCTTCACCGCGCTCTGCGTCTCGTTGAGCGTGCAGATCTGGAACACGTTGGGATTGTCCCACCCCTCGCGCAGCGCCGAGTGGCTGAAGATGAACCGCAGCGGCTCATCTACCGAGAGCAGGCGCTCCTTGTCCTTCATGATCAGGTTGTAGACGTCGTCGTCGGCCTGCGTGTCGCCTCGCGTGTCCTTGACGATGCCCTTCTTGTCCTGCGCGAAGTACCCGTTGTGAACGTGCTCCGGCGGCCCGGCCAGCCACGCCAGCGATTGATAACGCGCGTCCTTGCGAAGCTCCGCGAGCACTTCTTCGAACGCCAGCGCGAACTTCCCAGGCACGGGCTGACCGTCCGTCCCGTAGTCGCGGTAGTTGGCAACGCGGTCAATGAAGAACAGCGAGAGCACCTTGATGCCGCGGTCGCGCACCTGAAGCTCCTTGTCCAGGTGCTTCTTGACTGTGTGCTTGATCTGGGTACGCCACACATCATCGCGCAGGCCGCCGATCTCCTCGCCGAACCGCAGCGCCCGGCCGTTCACGAAACGAACGAACTCGCTGCCCGGCTCGGCGTTGATCTCGGCGACTTCGTAGCCGTTCCGGTACGTCGCGCGCTCCTCGGAGAGCGCGAACAAGTCGGCGCCCTGCTTCACCGAGACGCTCTTCTCCTTTGGCCCCCCCGACGATTGCACGTGGATGCGAAGCTTTGCCTTGATCCCCTTCTTGTAGTCGATCTTCTCGACGCGGATGAACGGTTCGTTCTGCGCGTCCTGAGCCGCCGCGCTGGCGACGACGATCTGCTTGACCAGCTTCAGCTCGAAGGCACGAATCGGATCCAGCCGGTACACGAGGTTGTACGGATTGCGGTGCGTCGCCGAGTAGCGCAGCGTGCACAGCGGATTGAGCGCCTTGATGGCGTCCTGCGCTTTCTCGGTGGCGTCCACGCTCTGCGGTTCGTCGATGATCACGATCGGGCGCGTCGCCTGCACGAACTCGATGGGCTGGCGGCCCGAGAGCTTGTCGCTCTCCTTGTAGATGACATTGCTCTTCTGCTCCGCCTCTGTGCCCGTGAAGTTCTTGCGGAAGGCGTCGATGTTGATGACGAGGATCTGGAGCGTGTTGCTGGTGGCAAACTGGCGCAGGCGGTTCACAGCCTTGGCGTCGTAGACGAAGTGCTCGAATGCCAGGTTATTGAACAGCGCGCGAAAGTGGTCGGCCGTGATGGCGATGTTCTTGAGCACGCCTTCGCGGATGGCGACGCTCGGCACCACGATGATGAACTTCCGGAATCCGTAGCGGCGCGACAGCTCGAAGATCGTGCGCAGGTACACGTAGGTCTTGCCGGTACCCGTTTCCATCTCGACCGAGAAGTGCGGGCACTGGCGCGAGGCGCCGCCCGCGCCATCAGGAACGTCCCAGGCCTCCAGCGCTACGGAAGTGTCGGCGACTTCGATGTCGTTGCGCGCCTGGATGCCGCGCAGGTTGGCCCGCAGGCGGTCGTCGGCCAGAAGCACGCGGTTGCCGACGCCGAGTTCAGTGCGCTCCTGGCCTTCGAAGAGTCCGCCGAGCGATCCGGTCTTGATGACGGCGAAGTCCGGCGGGCCTTGAGGCTGGCCGTCGAAGAGGCCGGTGACGGCCGCGACTGCGTCCAGCTGGAACTGCTGGTTGGCCTCGAACTGGATTTTCATCGACCGCCGGCAGCCACAGGAAGCCGACCAGCTCGGGCTCGCAGGGTTGGCATCTCATCCCAGAGGCGTCCGTCGAGAAGGCGCCCGGCTCGCTTCTTGTGAACGCCGCCCCACTGCTTGAAAAAAAAGGGCACGCGCTTTTTCCTGCACTGGTCGCGCAGGTCCGTGGCCCACGCGGGGTCCATTGGTCTGGCTCCAGGCCCCGATTCGCCGCCGACGATCACCCAATCGATGCCGGTCAGATCCAACGAGGGCAACGGGCCAAGCAGCGGCTCCAACGACAGGAAGCGGATGTGAGCCGCTGAGGCTCGAAGATGGTCGATGCGATGGCGGTAACGCTCGCCCTCCACGCTTACACCCATCCATATGTTTGGCGACCACTCAAGCCTCGAACTCAGCTCCTCCAGCCGCTCCGCCCTCTTGGTAAGCACCTGAAATCTGTGCCAGTGCGCAGTGCGCATTATGGCGAATACCTGGGCGATATAGGACAGTGGAACGTCGTCGTGAAACAAGTCGCTCATCGAGTTGACGAAGATCGTCTGCGGCCTCGTCCAGCGGAGCGGCAGCTCCAGCATGTGAGGTTGGAGCGTGAGCGCGAATCCGTTACGGTAGTTCGACTGACCCATCGCCTGGAGTCGCTCAGCCATGCGTTTGGCATAGCAGTGCTTGCAGCCAGGGCTGACCTTGTTGCACCCAGTGACCGGGTTCCATGTGGACTCAGTCCACTCGATGCCGGAACCTTGTGCCATCAGTGCAACTCCTTTAGAAGGTGGTCGGCAATCCGCAGCGCCACGCCGCTACCGCGGGGATTCCCAACTGCAAAGCAGAGAAGATAGAGCGGATTGTTGGTCGAGTTCCGCAAGACTCCGGGCTTGGCGGACACCCCCGCGAAGATCGTTTTCAAACGCTGAATGAAGTACCTGCCGATAGTGTCGGTCGTCGCCTTGAGGAGGCGCTCGGACTGTTCGCCGAACAAGTCTGTCGACGACTCGCTGCGATAGAGTTCGTCGTACCAGCCGGTGGTACCCAAAAGGATGTCGAGCCGTCGGCGCCAGGAGTCCGGAATGTCTCCCGAGCGCGTCAGCAGGCGATTCACGCCCATCCCGAGTGGGAACAAAAGCCAGAGGTCAATCGCCTTGGTCTTTGCCACGGCCACCAGCGTTTCCCACTCCACCTGCATGCCGAACGCGTCGAGAAACAGAACAGCACGGTGAGCTCTCCAGTCCTTCGAGCAAAGGGCGCGGACCGCCGCGTTGGCCTCACCACGGCGAACTGTGATCGCATTTGACAGCGCGGGAAACTCGCTTTTCAGGCCCTCAAGCTCCGTGCAGCGGTCCGCGCTTCTTTCGATGAAGATGCAACGGTCGAACGGCGGCTTCGATTTCAAGGCAAGCCGTGCTGAGCCTTCGAGAAGCCGCTGAGGCTCAGGCGCTGCCAGGTCCGGAAACAGCGGAACGGTGCTGTTGGACTTTTCGCGAGGAGTTCGATAGCCCGTGCCGGCAAACGCGTCGATGTAACCCTTGATAAACGGACTACTGGCGGTTGGCTGGTCCTTCAATGCTGTCGTATAGCTCGAGAGATACTTCGCCAACACCTCGAGTTTGCGGTCGGTCCAGTCGCCGCCAATGGCGGGATGGCTGCTATCGTCGCGTCGTGGTCGGCGTCGTCCCGTCATTGCGCTCGACTACACCGTCTTGAAGCTGGCGACGCCCTTGGTCTTGAAGATCTGCACCGCGTTGGCCTTGAGCTGGTCGTTGCCGGCGAATCCTACGTCGAGGCAGACGACGCGCTCGGGCTTGCGGTCCGCCATGGCGCGAATGAGATCCAGTGTCAGCGCGCGGTCGAGGCACAGGAGCAACGCGCCGTTGCTGACGTTGTGGACTTGCTTGCCGACGAGCATGATCGTTTCGACGGACGTGGTGAGCGGGAAGCCGCTCTTGAGCAGGATTTCGTGGAGCAGGTCGTCCGCGGAGCGCCCGTCGCGGATGTGGTCCACGTGCAGGCTGAGTTGCTTGGCGAGCCCGTCAGCGTCGCCTGACTTCGTTGAGTCCCATGTGGTGAAGTTGGACTCGGCGAGTTTGAAGACGCGGAAGCCGCGGTCGGGCTTGCCGCCGTCGAGCGCCAGCTTTCCGTCGTCCTCGTCATTCAGTTTCCTGATGACTCGACGGACGCGCTCCTTGGTGATGTCGGCGATGGTGGCAAAATCCTTGCGGCCTGTGGGCTCAGGAAGCTGTACGAGGACAAATCTTCGCTGGCCACCATCTGCTTCATTCAACTCCAAGACCGCCTGACCTGTTGTGCCGGATCCCGCGAAAAAGTCGAGCACTATTGCGTCTGGCGTCGATCCAAACTCCAGGAAGAACCGAATGAGGCCGACTGGTTTGGGAAACTGAACGATGACTTCATCGTCGAAGACGGCACGAAGGTCTGCGGTGCCATGCTGAGTGTAGTACTTGTCGATGACGGAAAACGGTTTCGCCCCACGCTCCTGCCCGTCCGCGTCACGCAAGTACTGCTTGTAGGAAACTGACCAGCCCGTCGCCGACTTTGTGAACACGAGGCCATTCCTCGCGAGAGCATCGAGTGTCCGCTCACGCTTCCACCACCACTGCCGCTTTGGACTGACCTCCGAGCCATCGGGCGCAGGAATCGCGTAACGCAGGTTGTCGCGATCATCCATGCTCTTCGTTGCTTCGAGGGGCTTGAGCCTAAACGGGCCGCGACGATCAAAGTGTTCGTCCTTACCGTCGTAGTACTTCGCCTCAGCCTCTGGATCCGGTGGCAACCAAAAGTCGTCAAGGGCCCCAAGGTGGCGCGCATAGAGGAGGCAGTACTCGTGTTGCCGCACCGCAAAGTGTTCTTTGGCACCGCCGCCATAAGTCTTCTTCCAAACAAAACTCTCAAGAAAGCCCTCTTCGCCGAAGACCTCGTTCATCAGCCCCCGAAGGTTTTGCACTTCGCTGTCGTCGCAGGACACAAAGATCACACCATCTTCGCGAAGCAGATTCCGTGCGAGGTACAGCCGCGGGTACATCATGCTCAGCCACCGCGAATGGAAGCGGCCGTCGGTGTCGGTGTTGGTCCCGAACTTCTTTCCTTCCGCGTCCGTCTGCCCGGTGTACTCGAGGTACGTCTGAAGGCTCTCCGCGTAGTTGTCCGGATAGATGAAATCTTTGCCAGTGTTATACGGCGGGTCGATGTAGATCATCTTCACCTTCCCCAGGTACGACTTCTGGAGAAGCTTCAAAACTTCGAGGTTGTCGCCCTCGATGATGAGGTTCTCGGTCGTGTCGAAGTTGACGCTCTCCTCACGGCTCGGCCGCAACGTCCCCAGACTCGTCGACTGGATTGCCTTGAAGCAATCCGCCTTGCCCGGCCAGGTAAGCCCGTAGCGCTCCTTCCCGACGTCCACGGCGTCGCCGAGCGCCAGCTTGAGCCGGTCAAAGTCCAGCTTGCCGCCCTCGGTGCGCACCTCCGGAAACAGGCGCAGCAACTCCTGGCGGCGGTCTTCGGCCACATCATGCGAACGCAAGTCCAGCCGCTCCGGCATCGCCGCGCTCGCCTCGTCTTTGGTTTTGCTCATCGTGACGCGACCTCCAGTGTCGCCGGCCCCGTAGTCCCGAACGAAAGGTCGCCCGGATCATCGCGCGTCAGCAAGCGGACGAGCCGCGGGTTGACGAACAGCTTGTCCCGCCCGGACCGCACCTCTTCCACTACGCCGGCCATGGCCAGTCGCTTGAGGTAGACCGCCGCCGTCTGGCGCTCGGCAATGCCGGCCTCCACCACATTCCGGATGCGGCAGTACGGCTGAACGAAGATCAGCTCCACCAGCTCGTGGCTGTACACGCGCGGCTGCTTCTTTCGCACAAAGTCCGCAGTGGATTCCATCAGTTCACGCACGCGACGAATGCGATCGGTGGTCCATCGGGCGGTCTCGTCCACGGCGCTCAGTACGTAGAGAATCCACTCCTCCCAGGCACCGTCGCTCGTGACCGCCAGCAGCAGCCGGTAGTAGTCTGCCTTGCGCCGCACGATCGCCCGGCTCAGGTACAGGATGGGCAGGTCCATCAGGTCCTGCTCCAGCAGAAAGAGCAGGTTGAGGATGCGCCCCGTGCGCCCGTTGCCGTCATTGAACGGGTGAATTGCCTCGAACTGGTAGTGGCCAACCGCCATACGGATGAGCGGGTCAACGTCTACGGCCTCATGCAGGAAGCGCTCCCAATTGGCGAGCATGTCCCGCAGGGTTCCCTCACCCGCGGGCGGCGTGTAGATGACCTCGCCAGTTCCCTGATTCATCAGCGTGGTGCCCGGCACTTTCCGAATGTCGAGATCGACGCCCAGCAACGTGCGACAGACATCCACCGCGGTGGCCGTGGCCAGTGGACGCGTCTTGATGGACTCGACGCCGCGGCGCAACGCGGTGCGATAGCGCAGCGCCTCTTTGGTGGCGGGATCGGCCTGCGCTTCCCGGTCCGGCTGGGCGTGACGAAAAAGCTTGTCGGCCGTGGTGACGATGTTCTCGATCTCGGAGCTGGCCTTTGCTTCGAGCAACGGGAGCGTGTTGATGAGAATGTCCTGATTCGGAAGCGAGCGTCCAGCCTGCTTGAGCTCCGCCACAGCGGCACGCGCATCAATGCACGCCTTGAGCACCACGCGGCTCTCGAGGTCTGCCTTAGGAGGCAGCACGGGGAGGTCATTGTAAGCCGTTGCAGGATCGAAGCTTGCCACGTTTGGGGCTCCCTCAGAATCGACACGTCCGGTGCATCTGTCGAGGGAATCGACAGGTTCTAATAACGTGTCGAAATACTAGCAGTATTTCGACATGAACGCCACCTACGTTCAGACGCGATACTTGGGATCCGGCTTCGGCAACTGATCCCACTCAGCTTTCGCCGCGTCAGAGCCGGGCCGGCCCATTATCGCGTACGTGAAGTTCTTGCCCAGTTCCACGCCCGGCTGGTCCAGCGGATTCACTCCGTACATCGCGCCGGCATAGATCGTGGCCGCCTGGAGCAGCATGAACAGCGCGCCCATGTGCCATGCGTCCACCGCGTCCAGCTCGATGGTCATGTTGGGACGACCGCGACGCGCGAGGGCGCCGGCGGTCGCCCGACGCTCCACGTCCAGCACTTCGCCCAGCGCATGACCGCCGAGGTACGCGAGCTCGGGGATGTCCTGATGCAGTTTCGGGATCTGCACATCGCCCTTCTTTCGCGGCACCGAGATGAGCGTGATGGTCTTGTCCGCGGTCCCTTCCATAAACAGCTGCACCTGGCTGTGCTGATCCGTGGCGCCGAGTGACGCCAGCGGCGTCGGGCCGACGCTGACCTTGTCCGGCCGGATCTTGCCCAGACTCTCCGCCCAGAGCTGAACGAACCACGAGGCGCAGTCACGCAGCGCGTCGCTGTACGGCATCATGACGTGGATGCGCTTCCCTGCCTTCACATCGGCGAGGTACTGTAGCGTCGCAAACACGGCCGCGGGGTTCTCGCGCAGTTGGGGCGACAAGCATTTCTGCGCCATCTCGCCGGCGCCGGCCAGCAGGCCGGCCGTGTCGATCCCGATGAGCGCGGCCGGCAGGATGCCTACCGGGCACAGCACGCTGAACCGCCCGCCGACATTCGCGGGAATATCAAGGGCCGGGATCTTCTCGGCGTTCGCCACCGGGCGCAAAGCGCCCTTGCTGGGATCCGTCACGAACACGATGTGATCCCGCACGGCCAGTTTGTGCGACTCGAGCGTCTCGCGCACCACCAGGTACTGCGCCATCGTCTCGGCCGTCCCGCCGGACTTGGACGTGACGACGAACAACGTGCGCTCCAGCGTCACCTGATTCAACAGCGCCGTGATCGTCACCGGATCGAGATTGTCCAGCACGTGCATCCGCGGCTTCATGTCGCGATCGCCGGCCGACAGCATGTTCCAGTACGGTTTCCGGAGTGCGGTGCGCAGGGCGATCGGACCGAGTGCGGATCCGCCGATGCCAAGGACCACGATGTCATCGAACTTGCCGCGCGTCCGTGTGGCGAATTCCGTGGATTGCGCGTGCAGCGCGGCATCGCCCGGCAGGGCCAGGAACCCCAGCTCGCCCGCGTTGCGGCGTTGCTCGAACTCCCTGTGGGCGGAACCAAACAGCGCATCCGCGGACTGCCAGTCCGCCAGTGGAACGCCACCGACAACGGTCGGCGTCAGCATGTTGGTGTAGTCGATGTGGATCATGGACCGACTGGGAATTGGGAATCGGGAACGGGGACCAGGGCCGGATGGAATCCTATTCGACGCGCACGGTAAGGCCGTCGAACGCCGGCGTGATCCCGCGAGGAAGCAGCTCCGCCTCAAGATCGGCGTGGAAGTTCTCGTGCGTCAGGTGCGTCAGGTACGTGCGGGCAGCGCCCACCTTGCGGGCCACCTCGATCGCTTCTGGAATACTCAAGTGGGTGGGATGCTCCGTGCGGAACAGCGCGTTGAGCACCAGCACCTGCGCGCCCCGGAGTGCCGCAATGGCATCGTCCGGAACGTCCTTGGCGTCGGTGACGTAGGCGACGGGGCCCAACCGGTATCCGAAAACGGACACGTGCGGTCCATGCGGGACCTGGACCGCTACGACGGACACGTCGCCGACGAGGAATGGCGTTCCTGCCGTCACGATGTGCGCGCGGCCTTCGGGCTTGTACGTCCCCGGCAGCGGCCTCACGTTCTCATCCAGGATGTAACCGAACTTGGACTTGAGACTCTCGATGGTCTCGCGCGACCCGTAAAACGGCAGCGCGCCGGATCGGCGCACGGAGATGGCGCGCAGGTCGTCGATGCCGTGGGTGTGGTCCGCGTGGTCGTGCGTGAACAGCACGGCGTCCACGCGGTCGATGGCGGCGTTGACGAGCTGCAGGCGCAGTTCCGGCGGCGTGTCGATCAGTATCCTGGTGCCGCCCCTGCTCTCGATCACCGCCCCGACGCGTGTCCGGCGATCGCGCGGGTCGGGCGACTTGCACACGGCGCAGTGACAGCCAAGCTGCGGAACGCCGAAACTCGTGCCTGTCCCCAGGAACGTCAGCTTCACACCGTCTCGACCTTCATCGTGTTCGTGGATCCCGGCACGTCGAACGGCACGCCGGCGGTGACGACCACCTGACTGCCGGGCTTGGCCAGTCCGCGCCGTTTCACCGTCGCCAGCGCCATCCGCACCATCTCGTCGTACGTGTCGCAATGCGGCACCAGCTCCGGCACCACGCCCCACACCAGCGATAGCTGCCGGTACGTGCGGGGGATGTCCGTGAGCACCAGGATCGGAACGTTGGGCCGGTGCGACGCCACGATCCGGGCGCTGAAACCGCTCTTGGTGAACACGATCATGCACGGCGCGTCGAGCATGCGCACCGCCGCGTTGCTGGCCGCCGCGATCGCAAACTCGGTAGACACAGCGGTGCTGCGCCAGGCGCGTTCGTCGCGCCGCGCTGGCATGGGGTGCTTCTCGATCTCGAGAATGATCCGCTGCATCGCCTCGACCGCGAGGCGCGGGTACTCGCCGGCCGCGGTCTCGGCCGAGAGCATCACCGCATCGGTGCCGTCGAGGATCGCGTTGGCCACGTCGCTCGCTTCGGCGCGCGTTGGGCGTGGATTCGTGACCATGGACTCCAGCATCTGCGTCGCCGTGATGACCGGACGCCCCGCTTGATTGGCCACCGCGATGATCCGCTTCTGCGCCAACGGCACTTCCTCGAAGGGCAGTTCGACGCCAAGGTCTCCGCGCGCCACCATGACACCATCCGACGCGTCCACGATGCTCACGATGTTCTCGAGCGCCGAGTCCTTCTCGATCTTGGCGATGATGAGCATGCCTTTGGGCAGCAGGGCGCGCAGCGCATCCACATCCGCGGCCTTGCGCACGAAACTGAGCGCCAGGTACTCCAGTTCCTGCGCGACGGCGAAGCTGACGTCGGCACGATCCTTCTCGGTGAGCGGCGGCGCCGTGACCACCACGCCGGGGAAATTCATGCCCTTGTTGCTCCGGAGCGGCCCGCCGTGCACCACGCGCGCCGTCACCTTGCGATCCTTGACCCTCGTCACGACCAGCTCCAGCAGGCCGTCGTCAATCAGAATGCGGTCGTCAACCTTGAGGTCGTCAGCGAGGTAGTCGTACGTGACCGGAATCACGCCGGTGGACGCGCCCTTCTCCTCGTGCGCCAGTACGACCTCCGCGTTGACCTCCAGCGGAATCGGCGTCTTGAGATCGCCGATGCGGATGCGCGGGCCCTGGAGGTCGCCGAGGATCGCCACCGGGCGGCCCAACTCCAGCGCCAGCTCGCGCACGAGCGCGATGGTCGCGACATGCTGCTCGTGGGTGCCGTGCGAAAAGTTGATGCGCGCCACGTTCATTCCCGCTTCGATCAAACCGCGCAGCGTGTCGCGCGTGGCCGACGCCGGCCCCAGGGTGCACACCACTTTGGTGCGGCAGTACGCCCCGGCGTTCATAGGCCGGGGAGTCAGTCGACGCGGCTTTGGGGCGTCCCCCATTCAGGACCGCGCGCCCGCGCCGACCAAGCCGCGCTTCTTCTCGAGTCCAGCAATGAGAGAATCGAACGATTTCGAAAACGACGCCAAGCCTTCCACCAAGAGCTTATCCGTGACGTCCCTCATCGACACACCAGTTGCCTCGAGCTGGGCGATCAGGTCGCGCGCCTCGTCCACGCGCTGGTCCACCGTGCGCTTGACCTCGGCGTGATCGCGCGACGCGTCGATCGTGGCCGGCGGCATCGTATTGATGCTTCGCGGGCCAATCAACTGTTCGACGTACATGACGTCGCGATAGGCCGGGTTCTTGGTGCTGGTGCTGGCCCAGAGGGGCTTCTGCACGCGACCGCCCTTCGCCTCCAGGGCCTTCCACCGCGACGTCGAGAAGCGTTCGGTGAACAGCTGATACGCGAGCTTGGCGTTGGCGATCGCGGCCCTGCCCTTCAGGTCCGGCTTCTTCAGTCCATCCAGGCGCTTGTCGATTTCGCTGTCCACGCGCGACACAAAGAAACTGGCCACGGAGTACACCGTGTCGATCGGCAAGTCTTTCTTGGCGCGCTCTTCGAGGCCGGAGATGTACGCGTTGATGATCCGGTCGTGCGCCTCGATCGCGAACAGCAGCGTGATGTTCACGTTGATGCCTTCCGCGATGAGCTGCCGCACGGCCTCGGCGCCTTCCACCGTGCCCGGCACTTTCACGAGCAGGTTGGGCCGGTCCACGATCTTCCAGAGGCGACGCGCCTCGACCAGCGTCGACTTGGCGTCGTGCGCGGCGCCGGGTGAGACCTCGATGGAGACATAGCCATCGTCGCCTTTGGACTTGTCGTACACGCCGCGGAACGCGTCGCACGCGTCGCGCACGTCCGTCGTCGCAACGAGCTCGAAGAGTTGCTGCGGAGTGGCGTCGGCCGGCGCGTCACGCAACTGCGCGTCGTAGGCCGAGCCTTCGGCCAGCGCCTTCTCGAAGATCGTGGGATTCGACGTCATGCCGGTCACCGCATCGTCGCGGATACGGCGCGTCAGGTCCCCGTTGTGCAACATCGTGCGCTCGATGAAATCGAGCCAGATCGCCACGCCCGCGTCATGCAGCTGCTGCAGTCTGTTGGTCGCCATGATCGCCTCGACGGCTCGTGGAAAGCGTGGACGTTACGGTGTCGCCGGGCCCACGTACGAAATCCTCCAGATCCGGCCGCGCGAATCGTCCGACAGATACAACTCGCCATTGCGTCCCTGCGTCAGCCCCATCGGCCGGCCACCGAGCTCCGTGTATTTGTTGTTCTCGACCGAGTAGAACCCGTCCACGAAGACCTCGAACGGGCCGGCCGCCCGTCCCTGCAACATCGGTTGGAACACGACTTTGAAACCTTGCAGCGGCAGCGGTGCGCGGTTCCAGGAGCCGTGGAACACGATAAAGGCGCCGTTCTTGTACTTCGCCGGAAGTGCATTGCCCGTGTAGAAGTGGAGGCCGTTGGGGGCCCAGTGCCCCGGGAAGGATCCGACGTTGCCCTTCTTGGTGGCACAAAGCCCAACCGTCTTGCCGTCGCCGCCGTACTCGGGCGCGAGCACCTTCTTCTGCAGCTCCGGATCGTAGTAACAGTGCGGCCAGCCAAAGTCGTCGCCGCGTGAAACACGGAACATCTCCTCGGCGGGCGTCTCGGCGCTCTTCTCGTTGGTGAACAGCTTGGGCCAGTTGGTCGCCAGCACATCGCGACCGTGCTGCATGACGTAGAGGTCGTTGTTGGCGGGATTGATCGCCATCGCGACTGCATTGCGCACTCCCGTCGCGAATCGCTCTCCGGACGCCAGTGTTTGACCGGTCTTGGTGGCAGAGTACCGCCAGATGCCAGCACGGGATTCGAGTTCAGGACACGGTTCCTGGCTCTTGCGCTCCGGGATGGGCTGATCCTGACAGACATTGGTGGCTGAGCCTTGGTTGACGAACAGATTGTCACCGTGGATCAGGAATGTCTTGGCCGTGTGCGAACGGTCAGACGGCAGTCCGCTGACGATCGTGTCGGGTGCGCCGGTTGGCGCCGAGGCGTCGGCCGGCAAGGCATACCGGAGGACGGCACCGCCGTTTTCCGTGTAAAGCGCGGTGCCGACAAGCCGGACCTCCGTAGCGCTGAATTCTCCGAACTTGTTGCGCGATTCCGCCCGACCATCACCGTCCGCATCGCGCAGGATCGCTACGCCGCCCGGCGTCGTGCGATCGCTCGTGCGCACGCCGCGCAGGGCCACGATCAGGTCGCCGTTCGGCGCAACCACCATGTGGCGTGGGCCGGGGAGGGACTCTGCGAACAACGTAGCGCAGAATCCGGCCGCCAGTTTGAGGCCGGCGTTGTCGGCAGCACACGGCGGAGTGACTGCGTTTGGCGCCGCCGTGAAGGCAAGTGCCGCGACTGAAGTGGCAAGGATGGCAAGCAGGCGCATCTGATATCTCGTGGCAGGATCTGGGGGTGCGGCGTTCAGGTCGAGGGTGCGGGGTGCCGGCTACGGCCCTCGCGAGAAGATATGACTGACAGGGTCCGGCGGGCAGGGCGCTCCAACCATACCAGGCACGGGAGTGCCAAATGCCCGCAGCGCTAAGCCACCACCGCCGCCGGGGAATCTCTGACCAGACCATATAGCGTAGGGTTCTGGATGTCACCGCCGATGCAATAGCACTCGCAAGGGAGTGGAATCGGCTGCGGAGCGATCGTACATTGGCTCCATGAGCCACTCCGTGTTCACGGCTGCGAGCCGTCGCCTTTGTGTGAGTATTCCCGTCACCGCGGCGATCCTCCTCTCGACCGCCTGCGCGCCACCAACACCCCCTGCCGACCCGCAGTTCGTCTCGGAGTGGATGCGCAACTACTTCGGACTGGTTCGCGCGGAACGCATTTCGCCTCCGGTCGCGTCGCGCGTGCTGGCATACGCATCGGTCGCGCTCTACGAGGGACTGGCTACCGCCTCCCCGGGACTCACGTCACTCGCGGGCAAGCTGAACGGACTTGATTCGCTCCCGCGCCCCGACGCCGGCAGGCGCTACGACGCGATCCTCGTCGCGCTGGCGGCCGAGCGCACAGTGCTCGACTCGCTCTTCGTCGAAGGGCTCCCCGCGACGCGCTCAGCGCTGGCCACATTGACCGACTCACTGGAAACTGCCCGCCTGGCGCTGGGCATCGCGGACGCCATCCGAGCCGATTCGCGCGTGCTTGGCGAGCGATTGGGCACGGCTATCCTCGCATGGGCCGCCACGGATGGATTCAATGAGACGCGTGCGAAGCCATACAGGCCGCCCAGTGGTCCCAACTTCTGGATCAACGACTCTCGTGCGGATGAGTTCACTGCACAGAACCTCTCCGCGGTGAGCGATTTTGTCGCCCTGGATAACCCGGCCGCCACACTGCGCGCCGGCGCCGCAAGCGAGCGCGCCTTGTCGGTCACGCGGCCCAAGGCCGCCGATATTCGCACCTTGAAAGCGGCCAACCCCGCCGGTGCCACTGAACCGTGGTGGGGCACCTTGCGGCCTTTCGTGCTGAAGACCGCCAACGAATGTCCGTTGCCACCCCCAGCCGAGTGGTCAACTTCGCGCAATTCCGCGTTCTACGCGGAGGCGAAACGCGTCTATGACGTCGGACGCTCGCTCACGGATGACCAGCGGCAGACCGTGTTGTACTGGGCAGACAATCCGGGCCAGAGCGGAACGCCGGTCGGTCACTGGCTGGCCATCGGAAGCCAAATCGTCAGTCAGCAGCGACTGACGGCCGAGCAGGCGGCGGAGATGTTCGTGTTGATGACCCTGGCGCAGGCCGACGCCTTCATCGCAGTCTGGCATGAGAAGTATCGCCTCAGTCTGCTCCGGCCAGTCACGTATATCGGGCGCCACATAGACCCGAAGTGGACGCCGGCCATTCCCACGCCGCCATTCCCGGAATATCCATCAGGACACTCTGGCCAGTCGGCATCAGCCGCCGCGGTGCTGACGTCGCTGCTCGGGTCCGTGTCGTTCGTTGACAGCACTAATCTGACCCTCGGCCACGCACCGCGTCGCTTCGCCTCCTTCAAGGAAGCGGCGGACGAAGCCGCGATGTCGCGTCTGTACGGCGGCATCCACTTCCCCATGGGGAACGAGAACGGCAAGGAGCTCGGTCGCTGCGTCGGTGCCAAAGTGCTGGAGCGCTTGCGAGCGAGTTCCGGGCCGCTTCGTTGACCGCTAACCGCTCCCTGCTCGCAGTTCTGTTCGTTCTCGGCTGCGGCCGGAGCGCGGACACGTCATGGCAAAACGCCGACGGATACCGCTGGCGTGCGCTGGATGTGTCGAGGCGGGGTTCACCGGGGTTCACTCAGGTCGACTCTTCGCACACTGGCATCGCCTTCGTGAACACAGTGAGCGATTCACTGCTGGTGAGGAACCGCATCCTGGCGCAAGGCGCCGGTGTGTGCCTCGGCGATGTGGACGGAGACGGACTGCCGGACGTCTTTCTTGGTCGAACGGAAGGATCCAGCAAACTGTACCGGAACCTCGGCGGCTTTCGTTTTCTGGACATCACGGAGCGTGCCGGCCTCGCCACACAGGACCAGCACACCAGCGGCTGCGCGATCGCCGACGTCAACGGCGACCGGCATGCTGACCTGGTCCTCGTGGCCCTTGGCGGACCAAACGCCTTGTTCCTGAATGACGGCACGGGCCGCCTTGCCAAACAGGGCCCGGAGGCCGGCCTGACCTCGTCCGCAGGCAGCACGACCGTCGCCCTCGCCGACGTGGATGGGGACGGCTGGCTCGACATGTACATCGCGAACTACAAGGCATACACCACGCTCGACCGCATTTCACCGCAGGAGCGGTCGTTCGACCAGGTGGTTCGCCAGCTGGGCCCCAGGCGCTTTGAAGTGCGCGAACCCTACCGCCGGGAATACAGACTCGCGGACCGGGAAGACCTCGGAGGTATCAGTCTTTCGCAGCGTGCTGATCCCGACTTTTTCTATCGGAACAGCGGGAAGGGCCGTTTCATCCGGGAGCAGATCGCCGGGAACGCGCGGTTCCTGGACGAGCAAGGCAAGCCCCTGCGACGAGAACCGGAGGACTTTGGCCTCGCGGCGACGTTCGTGGATCTGGACGGCAACGGCGCCCCGGATCTTTACGTAGCCAATGATTTTGAGGATCCGGACCAGCTTTGGCGGAACGATGGCCGCGGGAATTTCCGCCTCGTGCCGTGGCACGCGGTGCGATCCACCAGCAATTCCGGCATGGCGGTAGCCGCCGGCGACGTGAACCGCGACGGCCTGCCGGACCTCTTTGAGGTGGACATGCTGAGCAGCGACACACGCCGGCTCAAGACGCAGGTCCCCACGCACACGGCGATCCCGAAGCTGCCAGGGTCCGAGGCCAACCGTACCCAGATGCAGCGGAACACACTGCAGCTCAATCGCGGCGACGGCAGCTTCGCGGAGATCGCGCGTTACGCGGGCGTCGGGGCGTCGGGGTGGTCGTGGTCCACGCTGTTTCTGGACGTCGATCTGGACGGCTGGGAGGACATTCTCGTGGGAACGGGCCATCGGTGGGACGTGATGGATGGCGATACACAGTACCGGTTGCGAAACCGACTGCAACAGATCGACTGGCGGCGCATGCTCTTCGAGTACCCGCCACTGCCGCTCCCCAACGTCGCGTTTCGGAATCGAGGCGACCTGACCTTCGAGGACGCCAGCCGCGCGTGGCGGTTCGACCTTGGCGAGGACATTTCCCACGGGATGGCGGTCGCCGACCTGGATGGGGACGGCGACATGGACGTCGTCATCAACCGACTCGGAACGCCCGCGGCGGTCCTGCGGAACGATGCCACGGAACCCAGGATCGCAGTCCGACTTCGCGGTGAAGCGCCGAATACGTCGGGCATCGGCAGCAAAGTCCGTGTGAAAGGTGGGGCCGTGCCCAGTCAGCAGAGCGAGGTGCTCGCTGGCGGTCTGTATCTCTCCAGCTCAGACGCCGGGCTCACCTTCGCGACAGGCACGGCCAACGAGGTCACGATCGAGGTGGAGTGGCGCGATGGACGGCGCACTACGATCAACGGCGCCCGCCCCAACCGGCTGTACGAGATAGACCAGACCGCATCACGGCGCTATACGGCCACGACGCCCATCGTGGGGACCGTAGCCCTGTTCGAGGATGTCTCCGGGCAGTTGGGCGGCCATCGACACGCAGAGCCCTACTTCGACGACTTCGCGCGGCAGCTCTTGCTGCCAAACGCGTTCAGTCAACTGGGGCCGGGGGTCGCGTGGTTTGACGTGGACGACGATGGGCGTGAGGACCTTCTCGTCGGGGCGGGCAGAACGGGCACGCTGGCCTGGTTTCGCAACGAGCGTGGCCGGTTGCGCCCGGCGACGACGAAGTTCCCCGCGGTGCCTGTAGATCTCACCTCGGTGCTCGGCTGGCCGGACGGTCGCGGCGGGCGAGTCGTCATCGCCGGGGTCTCGAGCTACGAGATGGGATCGAGGGCCGATGCGTTCGGCGTTCCCGGAGTGGTCGCCTTCTCTCCGGCGACGGGTGCCATGACTTCGCTGGTGGGCGGTGACAGCGCCAGCGTGGGTCCGCTCGCGCAGTCGGACTACGACGGAGACGGCAAGCTGGACCTGTTCGTGGGCGGACGAATACTGCCTCGCGCCTATCCGCTGTCGCCCTCGTCACGGCTCTTCCGAAATGAAGGAGGACGCCTCGTCCCAGACGCCGCGAACAACCCGCTGTTCGCCGGCCTCGGAATGGTTTCGGCGGCCACGTTCGCCGACGTCAACGGTGATGGCTGGCCAGACCTGATGGTGGCCGTTGAGTGGGGGACGATTCGCCTCTTTCTCAACGATCGGGGGAGTTTCAAAGCCTCGGAAATGCAGGGCCTGACAGGACTCGCGAGCCGATGGAACGGGCTCGCGACTGGCGACCTGGACGGCGATGGCCGACTCGACATCGTGGCGACCAGTTGGGGCCGCAACACGGAGCACGCCGCAAGCGCGTCTCGACCGCTGTACCTCTACAGTTTCTCCGCGGAGCGCGGCCTGGAGGTGGTGCTCGCACAGGAAGACCGGCGCCTGCGACAAGTGTCGCCACTCGCCACGTTTGGCCGATTTGGCCTGGCGCTCCCTGCCTCAGCGCTCTGGCTCAGAACGTTCGCGGCGTTCGCGGACGCTTCGACTGAGAAAGCACTGGGCCCACGGGCCACCAGCGCTCGCCGGATCGCCGTTGCGAGCATGGACCACATGCTGTTCCTCAATCGCGGGGACCGGTTCGCTGCCACGCCGCTTCCGGCAAGCGCGCAACTCGCGCCCGCCTTCTACGCGGGCATCGCCGATTTCAACGGCGACGGGAACCAGGACGTGTTCCTGAGCCAGAACTTCTTTCCCACGGAGCTGGCGACACCACGCTACGACGCGGGACGCAGCCTGCTTCTGGTCGGTGACGGACGAGGCGGACTGGAAGCTGTGCCCGGGCAGTTGTCGGGCTTGACCGTCTACGGCGAACAGCGCGGAGCGGCGTATTCGGACTTTGACGGGGACGGCCGTCTCGATCTCGCCGTGAGCCAGAATGGCGCCGCCACCCGGCTGTTCCGAAACGTCGGCGCCACACCGGGTCTTCGAGTGCGCTTGGCGGGGCCGCCGGGCAATCCAAGCGCCGTGGGTGCCCAGATGCGCCTGCGCTACGGCGATCGCTCCGGGCCCGTCCGGGAGGTGCAAGCGGGATCAGGGTATTGGTCCCAGGACGGCGCGGTGCAGGTGCTCGGACGCGCTGGCGAGCCTACCGCGCTGTGGGTCCGCTGGCCCGGCGGACGCGAGCAGTCGGTTCCGCTGACTCGTGGTCAGGCAGAGATCACGGTCCGCTTCCAGTAGGCGGCCCGCTCTCGAATCCCTGCAAAAAAAAGAGGGGCGGGATTGCTCCCGCCCCTCTTCCTCCAACCTGCTACTGGTCCACGCCCCGAGCCTATTTCCTGAGAAGGCCAAGGGTGCGCTTCAAATCCTGGTACTTCTTGAACCGGTCCCTTACCGTCTCGCGCTGTTGGCCCCCGCCAGGCGCCATCAACTTGGCGGGTCCGCCGGGACCACCGAACGTGTAGATGGCGCGCTGGAGCACGTCCAGCTCCTTGGCCGGGACCGGCATGTGCAACGGCGTCCCAGACTGCGGCTCATACGCCGGGCCGCGACTTGAAACAGTGAACCCGTCGATGCGGCGCCGGTTGAAGAACGGCGTGGGTCCCTGACCCATGAACTCGAGTTCCTGTTCGTACTGCATCGCCGAGATCAGCGCAGCGTTGGTTTCCGCGCCTGTCAGGGCTGCGAGTCCACCGCGCGTCACCCGGCTGTTGTTGATCTTGCCTGCCGCCGTCACAGCGCTACCGGCGCCGCGAAGGAGTCCCTCGGCCCAGAGCAGGTCACTCATCTGACGTGTGTAGAACGGATCCTGACCTGTACCATCGTTGGCCGGCAGGTTCTCGCCGCGATAGGCCAAGCGCTGATACCGAATGTGTACCAAGTTGCTCTGATGGTATTGACCGCGCGCTGCCGGGAAGATCGCGACGCCCGAGCAGGCGAAGTCCGTGCCGGCGTTGACCGTGCCAGCCTTGGTTGAATAGCCGTTGAAATCATCGGCCGGACCCCACGATCCGTCGCCAACGCGCCTGTCAGCCGACACCGTGGGGCACGGATTGCCCGCCGGTTCCGGCCATGGCCGCACGTGGTTGGTGGTGATCAAGGCCGCAACGCGAGTGTCCACGCGGCCGGTGCCGATGGAATTGCCCCACGTCTTGATGCAGTCCAGCCCGCACTCACGACCGGTGGCGTCGATGAAGAACTCCCAGTCGAACTGCGTGCCACTGCTGATACCGGCCGAAGCGTACGTGGCGACTTGCGCCCAGTTGACCGTCGCGTTCTCACCGGCGTCGCGCGGGTACATCGCGAGCAACTCCGCCTGCATGGTCCGAATCAACTGGCGGACCTGAGAATTGGTATACACCGTGCCGGCACCAACACCCATCCAGTCCGCGTCTGTTGACCAACTCTTGAGGCCAGCCTCGGTGAATGCCTCCTCGAACTTGGTGATCGCCGCGTCACGCACCGCCTGACGGGCGGCGAACGGAAGCGCCAACGGGTTGCTGAGATCGGTGGTCTCGTCCACCACGAATCCGGAATCGTACACCAGCGCGATACCGGCCAGGCCCATCGCCTGCAGCATCTTGGCGATTGCCTTGTTGCGTGACGTCAGCGTGTTGTCCGTCGTGCAGTTCGTGTCGAAGCACGTCCCGTTGGCTATTGCCTTGAGCACGTCCGTCGCCGACGAAACGACCGTGTAGTAGCCGTACCACTGGCTCTCAACACTTGGGCCGCCGGCAGCCTCCGGTGCGGTGGCGCTGTTGGTCCAGCCGCAGCGCGACGCGCACTCAACACCAACGGAATTGTAGAAGCGAATCGCGGCGTTGTTCCACGAGGCCGTGTAGCTGTCGGCCATCATGGTCATTGGCATGGCGCCAAAATAGTCGCCCCGCGTTTCAACCCAGGTCCGGAACGCGCCGCCCAGCAACTGCTGGAGGCCGGCCGGATCAACGAACGCCCTGTTGGCATCCGGCGCATTCGGGTTTTCAACGTCCAGATTGCTGCACCCACCAGAAATCAGGACCGCCACCATCGTAGCGGCTGCGAGGAACGATGACCTCCGCATGGGTACCTCTCGGCGTGAGTTCACTGTGCTCGTCTCCTCAGAAGGTAATCTCGACAATCGCCGAGAATGTGCGGAATTGTGGATACTGGAACCAGTCCATCTTGACCTGGAACGGATCACCGAAAAGGCCCGAGACTTCCGGATCAAGCCCAGTGTAGTCGGTGAAAGTGAGCAGGTTGCGCCCAACGAGCCCGAGGCGAACCGACGAGACTTTGCCCAAGCCCACCGGACCAAGCTGGTTGCCCATGAGCGTGTAATGCGCCGACAGCTCTTTGAGCTTCATGTAGGATCCGTCGAAAACGAAGTAGTCGCTCGGATCAAGGCCGTTGTAGAACCCAACGGCGTAGTAGGCGAGTGGCTTCCTCGTGCATGAACCCACGGTCGGATTGGCCTGAACGGGTCCACACGTTGCCGCATTCGCGGCCTTGCCAGCCTGGTCCTGCGCCTGATCGCGCGTCGCCTGGAACGCCCACTGCCGCGTGCCGTTGTAGAGATCGCCGCCCTTCGACCAGTCGAGCAACGCGTTCAGCGTCAAACGATTGTACCGGTAATTGCCGCCAAAACTCATGTTGAAGTCGGGATTCGCGTCACCGATCTTGGTGATCTGCGTCGTCTCCAGGCAGGTTGGGACCGCCGCCGTGCTGTAGCGCTTACAGGACGTGTACTTGATGGCGCGCTCGTTGAGCGTGCCATATGCGTTCTTGCGAACAACATAGCCGTCCTCATTGATCATAACGCTATCGCGGCTCCACGTCTGACCGGTAGCGGACAGCGCCTTCTTGGCAGGGTCAGCGTAGAGGTCATCGACATTCTTGATCCACTTGTTGCCGTAGATCACACCCAGGTTCGAATTCCGGCCCAGGAAGAACGCTGACGGCATCTGCTGGAAGCTGTAAAGCCGCTCCGGCAAGTTCCACTCGGTGATGACCTGTCTCGTACGGTCACCCACGACATTGAACGTGAGGCTCGTGGTTGCGTTGTTGATTACGCTGATGCCGAGCGTCGCCTCGTGCGTCGTGGACTCAAGGGCGCCGGTATTCTGCCACTGCTGCTTGAAGCCGGCCACCGCGGGCAGGTCCACCAGGAGGATCTGGTCCGACGTGGTCTTCTTGGCGTAGGCGTACTCGAACGTGTATCGACCGTCGGCGAACTCGAAATTCGAACCGAGTTCCATTTCGGCCGACTTGGCCGGCTTGAGCAGCGGATTGCCGAGGATCGCCTTGGTGAATCCGCCGGCATTCACGCTGAGGATTTCATACTGATCGTCGAACCGGGGGCGCAGGCCCGCCGTTCCGAACGACGCGCGCAACCGCCACTCGTCCACGCCCGGGATCGTGAAATCCTGTGTGATGCGATAGGCACCGGACACGCGGTAATACGTCGCCTCGCGGCTTTCCGGCCCGAAGAGCGACGACGCATCGCGCCGCGCGAGGGCGTCGATGATATAGCGGTCTTTGATGTCGAACGTGGTGACCGCGAAGTAGTTCTGGTTGCGAATCACCTCATCGCGCGAGTCCGCGGCCAGGCTGCTCTGATCGGCGGAACCAAATTCCGGGACCTTGGCCACTTTCAGCGTCGCCGCCGAGGTGCTGAGTACCGAGTTCTTCTGTTCCTCAAAGGTCGTCCCGATCTTCGTGGTATTCACGATCTCGCCGAAGGTGCGGATGCTGGTCAGCGAGGCACCGCCATTGTACTGCGAGTTGTTCTGCGAGTTCTTGGCGAGGCGGCCCTGCGTCTTGGTACCGGAGGACGTCAGGTAACCAAACGGCGTGAGGTCCGTGAATCCCTGGCCTTCCTGGTCGTAGCCAAAGCTGCCTTCGGACGACAGCCAGTCATTGAGGCGCCACCGCACTCTGCTGGAACCACTGAACCGGTTTCGGTTCTGATTGATCTTGCGGTTCGCCAGCTCGTACATCGGGTTGAAGTCGTTGGCGACGTCGCCGCTGAGCGGGATCTTCGCGATATACGGAGTCCCGTCGGGGTTGGCGGCCAGAATGTTTACGTCCGGCTGGAGGAACATGAGGCCGAAGAACGGTCCGCCCTGTCCCTCTTCTGTCCGGCCGTTCGTGGACTTGCCGAAGAAGGCGCTCCACGAGGCGTCCACATTCGAGCGCACCCGCTGGTCCAGGTTCAAGCGGTAGTTCTGTCGGTTGTATCCGCCGAGCCCGAAGATCACGCCCTCGTTCTTGGTGTTCTGAAGCGATGCGTTGAAGTTGGTCGGGCCACGCCGCTGTCCAATGGAGACGTACTGGGTGGCGTACGAGCCGCCGGTGACTACCTGATCCCAGTGGTTGCGGTAGATGCTGAAAGGATTGTCGGCAATCTGGTTCGGCTTGATGATTCGGGCACCCGTGGCACTCAGGCAGTAATTGCCGACCGGATCAACGGTGTACGTGGCGTTCTTCGAAACGCAGGTCGCGGTGGTCGAGTTGACCTCGAACGCATGGGACTTCGAGAACTCAATCTTCTTCGGCAGGTTGTTCGCGCCGTATTCCATGCGGGACGTCACGCGTAGGCCGCCGTCGGGCAAGGAACTACCGCGCTTCGTGAACACCTGCACGACGCCATTGGCCCCGTTGGAGCCGTACAGCGAGGATGCGGCGGCTCCCTTGATGACTTCAACGCGCTCGATGTCGTCGGGCGCGATGTCCGCAAGGCCGAACTGGGTGATCACACCGTCCACGATGAACAGGGGATCCTGGCGGCCGGAAATGCTCGTCGCACCGCGAAGGCGCAGCGCAACTTCACCACCGGGCTGGGACGATGTCGGCACCAGGCGAACCGCCGCGATCTTGCCCTGAATGGCGACCAGCGCACTCGTGCCGGGAACCTCCTGCAACTGCTCCTCGGATACACGCCCGATGGTGAACGTCGTTTTCTTCAGCGTCGTCGCTTCGGCTGTGCCGGTGACGATCACCTCTTCAAGGCGGAACGGATCCTTGGCCAGCGAGAAGTTGGCTTCCTGATTGCCCGCTCTCAGCGTCAGGCTCCTCGTTCCCGGCTTGTACCCCAGGAACCTCGCAGTCAGGACCACGGCCTGGCCGCGGACGGCCTCCGCTCCGACCGTAATCGTGTACACGCCCCTCTCGTCGGTCGCCGCCCCAAAATTCGTGTTGTTGATCAACACGTTGGCGCCACCGAGCGGTTGTCCCTGCTCCGATGTTACGCGACCGGTGATGACCGCCTGCTGGGCCGCGAGCGGACCAGAAACGGCCGCGGATGCCGCGATGACACATCCGGCCAACAACGCATTAACGAGTCGGGCACGCATCGTCTGCCTCTTGCAATGGGTTGAGAACGCCCCGACACGCTCGTCGGGATTTGGCTGTACTTGTGTAACCGATTTGGCTGTACTTGTGTAACCCGCGCACACGCCGCTGCGGTCACCGGAACCCGGAAGTCCCGGAACTGCAGCGGTTAACGCTCACCAACGCTGGCAGATACTATATTCTGTGTCAAGTTATGCAATGGGCGGGTTGAGCGTTCCCGGGTACCCTGCCCGGTAGTCGCCTGACAGCCGACTTGCGGCCCATCCCCTATGTCCCCGAACAACGACGTCACCGTCCGGACCGTGATTCGCGCTGCAATCGGGAGCGCCTTGGCGATAGTGGCCATGTCGGAGATGAGCTCCGCTCAGGCCACGCTCAGGGGCCGGGTCGTGGACAGTGAGACAGGCCGTTCGCTGGGGGGTGCGAGGGTCAATATCCGCGGGATTGGTGCACCACTCACTACGGACAGTCTGGGACAGTTCGAGGTAACACTGACGTCCTCCGCGGACGCGCAGATCACGATTCAGCGTGTCGGATACGCGTTTGCTGAATTCAAGGTTCGAGTACCGGCGTCCGGCGCGGTAGAGAAAGTCTTTTCGCTCGATTTCACCGGGCAGCAGCTGGAGACAATCGTCGTTCAGGCCCGCGCCGAACAGCTCATGCCGCGCTACTCGGACTTTGAGCAGCGGCGCTCGCGCGGCCTCGGCGCCTTCTTCAGATGGGACGAACTCAACAAGGGATCATTCGGTTCCGTGGGGGATGCGCTTCGCACCGTCCGAGGCGTCCGAATTCGATGCAACCAGCAGACATTCGAGTGCTACGCCGGCATGACGCGAGCCCCTGAGTGCCCGCCGACATGGTTCATCGACGGACAAGAGGTGAAGTCCTTCCACGAGAACACCCCGATCCGCGATGTATATGGTATCGAGGTGTATCGGGGACCCGGCGAAATCCCGGCTGAGTTCGGGGGCTCGAACGCCGCCTGTGGCGTCATTGTGATGTGGACCAAGTCACGACCGTATCGCTCGACCCCCTGAGCATCGGTTCATTGCAGGTCTGAGCGAGTCCGGAGCCGGGCGCGCACCCGCTGCCCGATGCAGCGGCCCTGCGCAAGACCCTGGACCGTGCCGGGGACGAACTGGGTGCCACCGTAGATCCCCGCGAGCGCAGCCTCGTCGCGTGCGTGCGAAAAACCGCGGTACGTCCGCGCGGATGCCCCAGCACTCGTCGCTGCAGAGTCGGTGAACACCGTGCTGTCACCGAGGAGCGTGATCAACACCTCGGCAGCGGCACCCGACACGACCGAGTGATCCGAGGGATACTCCGGGGACGCAGGCGTCGTCACCAGCGGAGTCCACTGCGCGTCGAGCACCCGGTGTACGTATGCCTCGGGGCGCAGGACGCGTGACCGGTATTTCTCCTTCCAGCTGCCGGCGAACGCATCCGCGATGGCCACGGACGTCAAGGCATATGCTTCGACGGCCTGATCAGCGGTCAGCGAACGCGACGCGATCACCTGGTTCACCGCGCTCATCCAATGGAAGGCCGCCGTGGCGGTCGATGTCGGGGCGTCCGCCCAAAAGAGCGCGATCGTCCTCTTCTCCGGCGTGAGGGCAGACGCCGAGTCGTACATCTCGCGCCCCATTGTCCAGAAATCCGAACCGCGCCGCTCCGAGTACTTCGGGGGCGGAGGCGGCGCACACTCGTCTCCGTTGCGCAGGGCGAATGTGCGCAGGGTTCCCCAGGACGGATTGGGGGAATTCTCCGCCGGAGACGATCGTGACGCCATTTGCGCGGCCAAGGATCTGTCTGTGGCCGCCCAGGCAAGCACAGCGTCCGCCACGCCACGTCCGTGCGTGATGGAGCGCAGCCGGAGTTCGTTGCCCACGCCAGCCCGGCGCCGCTTTTCAATCTGCGCAATAGCGAGCGAGTCCATCATGCGCCGACCGTTGGCCATTCCTCCCCCGAGGAGCGAGTCCAGCACGATGCGCACGGCCTCGGCGGCTACCGTGGCGCCATCCACGGGCTGGTTCGCGGCGACGACGGGCACACTCCATAGGCCGTTCATCTGACCCGCCAATGAGCGCAGTCCGGACTGAGGGTCTGACGCAAAACCCTCGTGCAGCGTGACCGCGCTGTACGCTGAAAGCCGCGTGGCCGTTGCGGGACCCATCTGATCGGCCTGGGCGGCAGCCATGGAGGTGCGGAGCCACTGCGCCACCAGCTGCGCATCGGGCTGGCGAGGCCGACACGCCGCCGATGCGACCAAACCGAAGAGCAAGGTTCGACGAACCATGCGACGAATGTACGACGCCACTGTGCCCCGGGGTTGCCACCTTGCATTAGCTGACAAGAACAGATAAGTTAGTTGGCCCTAACTTTTCGGAGCATGCTTTACAGATTCTTGCGCCCTTGGCACGGGGTCGCGCTTGCACTCGCGCTCGCGGCAGGCGCGATCTCGTGTGACCAACTGACCACCGCGCCGCCGGCCGCCGGCGACGTGTTCGACGCACCCCTCGACGGTTTGAGTGGCGCGGAAATGGCGGCGTTCGCCCGGGGCGATGGTGAGTTCGGGCGTCCGTTCTCTCCGAACGCAGGACTCGGTCCGATCTTCAATGACATCTCGTGCGCCGCATGCCACAGCGGTGACGGCCGCGGCGCGCTGCGCAATTCGCTGGCGCGGATCGGTTCCGAAGCCGATGGCTTCCTGGCGAACCTCGGCGGCCCGCAGATCCAGACCCAGGCCATCCCGGGAGCCGAGCCGGAGGTGGTTCCGGCCGGCGTTGCCGTGTCGCGCCGACTGCCACCGCCGGTATTCGGCTCCGGCCTCATTGAAGCGATTCCCACCAGCGCGATTCTGGCCAACGTCGATTCGCTGGACGCAGACGGCGATGGCATCAGCGGGCGGCCGAACTTCGTCCAACCTGCGTCGTTCGTGCCCGCGACAGAGCCGAACGGCGGACCGGGGCCGCAGTTGGGTCGGTTCGGGCGCAAGGCGCAGACCGCGGTTCTGCTCCAGCAGGTCGTCGTCGCGTACCTCCAGGACATCGGCATCACGTCGCCGTTTCTACCTGTGGAGAATCGCAACCCGATGTCCGGTGTTCCGGTCGAGGCGGTGGATCGCGTCGCGGATCCAGAAGTGAGCGATGCGACGGTCCTGGCGGTGACGCACTACCTCCGCTCGCTCGCTCCGCCGGCGCCGGGTGCGGAAACAGCGCGGCGCATCGAAGGGCGTACCCTGTTCACCCAGGTTCAGTGCGCCAAGTGTCACGTGACGTCGCTGCAAACAGGCTCCAGTGCCTTGGCAGCCGTCGCCAACCGGACCGTTACGCTGTACTCGGATCTGTTGCTACACGACATGGGCCCGGGACTCGCCGACAATCGTCCCGACGGCCAGGCGTCGGGCACGGAGTGGCGAACGACGCCGCTCTGGGGACTTCGACTGATGCGCCAGTTCATGAATGGCGATGCGCTGCTCCTGCACGACGGCCGGGCGCGAACGGTGGAACAAGCGATTCTCCTGCACGGCGGAGAGGCCCTGGCTGCACGGAACGCGTTCGCCCTGCTGACCGCGGCGCAGCGTGCGGCCCTTCTCGACTTCGTCGAGTCGCGGTGAGCGGCGTCATCGACCGTCGAGCATTCGTCGTCCGGTGCACCGGCGTCGGTGCCGCGCTCGTCCTCGGCGGCTGCGTCGCGATGGTGACGTATCCTGTGCCAATGCTGCAGGGGCGCGTGCGCCTGTCGATCGCCGATTATCCCGACCTCGCGGCGCCGAACGGAGCGATCAAGATCCTGCCGATGCAACACGACCAGCCGCTATACGTGCTCGCCCAGGACGGCGGTGAGTTTGTCGCCGTCTCTCCGATCTGCACGCATCGCGGGTGCACCGTGGACGTTCACGGCGCCCGACTCGTGTGTCCGTGCCACGGGTCGACGTACAGCCGCACCGGCGAGGTGCTGCGCGGCCCGGCGCAGCGGCGGTTGACGTCGTACCGCGTGTCCCGTCAGGGTGACGCACTGATCATCGATCTCACGACGGCGCGGTCATGAGCGGCGTCGCCACGCTTCGGCGAACCGGATTCGCGCTGGCGGTTGCCGCCGGCGTCGCGGGCACGGGCCAAGCCCAGCAGCCGGACACCGTTGCGGATACCACGCGCCGTCCGTTCGTGCGCGGCGGGGTGTACGACAAGCCCTTTCAGTCGCGACTGCTGGGCCGCACCGCGATCGGCGGGTATGCTGAAGCACACGCGCGCTGGCAGGCAACGGACGGCGTGACTGAAGGCGCCGGGTTCGTGGCCAAGCGATTCAACCTCTTCACGCACACACGCGTGAGCGACTTGGTGCGGATCGGCGCCGAACTCGAGGTCGAAGAAGGCGGCGAAGAACTCAAGCTGGAGTACGCGGCGATCGATTTTCTGGTGCACCCGGCGTTGGCAGTTCGCGGCGGAATGGTTCTTTCGCCGCTGGGCAAGTTCAACCTGTCGCACGACAGTCCGCTGAACGAATTCACCGATCGCCCGCTGGTATCTGAGGCACTGCTGGGCGTGGCGCTGTCGGAACCGGGGTTTGGTGTGCTGGGTCAGGTGCCCCTCCGGGGGACGTCGCGTCTTACCTACGAGGTGTACGCGACCAACGGCTTCCACTCGGGCTTGATTGACGATTCGGACGAGGGAACGCGCATTCCCCTCGGGCGTCGCAATCTCGAGGACAACAACCAGTCGCCGGCGTTCGTGGGGCGCTTGGCGTGGAGTCCGACGGTGAACCACGAGCTCGGCGTGTCCGCGCACCGCGGCGCGTACAATGTGTTCGAGGTTGATGGTGCGGCGATCGACGAACGCCGCCACCTGTCGATCATGGTCGTGGACCTGGAAACGCGCCTTTTCGGAACGACGGTCAGCGGCGAGGCCGCGGTCGCGAGGATCAACGTGCCGCCCGGGCTGCGCGGCATCTACGCCGAGAAGCAGCACGGCTGGTACCTCGAGGGCGTCCGTGTACTCGGCCACGGCCTGGTGCGGACGCTGCCCGAGTCGTCCATCACGTTCAAGCTGCGATGGGATTTCGTGAAGTTCGACGCAGCGAACACCGGGGAAAGCGCCGGCCGCGTCACCGGCGGAGCGACGTTCCGCCCGACGCGGGACTCAGCCTTGAAGCTGGACTACGCGCGCGGACGCACGCGCGACCGCTTCAACAACTTGTCGCGCCAGGCGCTCCTGCTGGCGTCCGTCGCGACGTACTTCTAAAACAGTTCTAGCGCGCCAGGCCATCGCCCACGGCGAAGAATCCCGGCAACGACACCGGCGTCCGCCCGCGGAACGGCTGCGTGCCGGTGAGTGCGCGCGCCGCGGCGACTTCGAGCACGTCGCTGACGCCGAACGTCATGACGTACGCCGGCGCGCGCGGCATCTGGCGGATGACGTACGGATTCCCGAATGCCACGACGACCGACCGGCGTGACGCCGTGAGCGAATCCGCCCATGATGCGATATGCGGCGGAATGGTGGCTCGGCCTTCGCCTTCCACGCGGCGAAGGTACAGCGCCACCACGACGACGTCGGACGCCGCCGCCACGTGCGCGATGGAGTCGAGCGATGCGGCCGACATGCCCGGTGTCACGCGTCCGACGACGCGGGCCCCGCGATGCTGGCGCGCGAATTCGCGGGCAAACGCGCGACCTGCCTTGAGCTCGGTCTCCGGCGCGTACTGGACGATGGCAATGCGCGCCTCGGGCGCGATGGGGAGTGTGCCGGTGCTGTCGCGCAGCAACGTGACGGCGCGCGCCGCAACACTGTCGGCGATGGCGCGATGCGCGCGCGTGTTCACGGCGGCGTGCACGGAGTCGAGCGTGACGAATCGCGCACGCGCCAAGCCGGCGCGGGCCTTGAGCCTGAGGATGCCGCGCACGGACGCGTCGATCCGGGCCGGCGCGATCACGCCCTGCTCCACCGCGGCGACGACGGCGTCGATGCTGCGGGTGATGTCGGACGGCTTGAGCAGGATGTCGGCGCCGGCCTGCACGGCCATCACCGCACTCTGCTCGATGCTGTAGCCCTTGCCCACGCCTTCCATGCTCATGGCGTCCGTGATTGCGACGCCGCGAAAGCCGAGCGAATCGCGCAGCAGCGACCCCATGATGTCGGGACGCAGCGTGGCCGGCGTGGTGCTGTCGCCACCGACGGCCGGCAGCGCGATGTGGGCCGACATGACGAGATCCACGCCCGACGCGATCGCCGACCGGTATGGCACGAGCTCGGTGGTGCTGAGGCGTTGTGCCGACGATGCCACGACGGGCAGGCCCACGTGCGAATCCACATCCGTGTCGCCGTGTCCGGGAAAGTGCTTGGCCGTTGCCAAAACCCCACCGTCGTGCGTGCCTTTCACGAAGTGCGAGGCCAGCCGCGCCACCCGAGCGGGGTCCTCTCCGAAAGAGCGCGTTCCGATGACGGGATTGTTTGGATTGTTGTTGACATCCACCACGGGCGCGAAGTTCACATGGATGCCCACGGCACGCGCCTCCTCGGCGATGGCGCGGCCCACGTCGTAGGCGTCCTCGTCCCGCGTGGATGCGCCAATGGCCATCGCGGTCGGGAAGCCGGTCGCGCCGCCGGTCTCGAGCATGTACGCCGGGTAGATGGCGGACTCGAGCCGCATGAGCGATGGCTCCAGATCACTGGACACCAGCAGCGGGATGCGCGCACGGCCCTGAAGCATGTTGAGCTTGTGCGCCACCTCGATCGGCGTACCGAGGGAGATCGTGAGCCCTCCTACGCCGTCGTGCTCGACGTGTCGCAGCACGTCCGCAAAGTTCGAGTCGTCCAGCGCCGTGTAGTCGCCCAGGCTCCAGGCCGTATGCATCTGGCCGACGCGCTGCCGCAATGAAAGCGACGCGAGAGTGCCTTCCACCCAGGCGGTGGTGTCGAGGCCGCGGCGCGACAACCCCGGCGCGCCGGAACGCTCCGAGGCCGGCGACAAGAGCGGGGCGCATGACGCCAAAACGGCGGCGGCACCTGCGACGCCAAAACGAATCTGAAGTTGGTTCATCGCCGTCAAGATGGCGAGTGGCGGGGCACCGACGCCAGCCATCCGGCGCGTTTTGGTGTATAGTCGTGCGATGACACCACGCCGATTGATGGCACGGACGTGCGCGTTCCTGGCCATCGTGATTCCCGCATCGCCGCTCTCCGCGCAGGTGCGCTCGGGCCTCGAAGTGCTGCTGAGCGACTCCCTGCACGTCCTCAAGGGACAGCGGGTGGGACTGGTCACCAATCACTCGGGTCGCGACCGGGAAGGCCGTCGCAACATCGACTTGCTGTACCGCGCGCCCGGGGTGCAGCTGGTCGCGCTCTTTGGCCCGGAGCACGGCATCGCAGGCGTCGTCCGCGCGGGCGACAAGGTCGGCGACAGCCGCGACAGCGCGACCGGGCTGCCGGTGCACTCGTTATACGGCGCGACGCGCGTTCCCAGCGCCGAGATGCTGCGCGACGTGGACGTGTTGATCTATGACATGCAGGACGTGGGCGCGCGCGTCTACACCTTCGTCTGGACCATGGCCCTTTCCGCCGAGGCAGCCGCCAAACTCGGCAAGAAGTTCATCGTGCTCGACCGTCCCAATCCGATTCGCGCGGATCGCGTGGAGGGCGGCGTCCTGGAGCTGGCGCATCGATCGTTCGTCGGCCAATACGACGTGGCGCTTCGGTACGGACTCACGCCCGGTGAGCTGCTGCTATTCCTGGCCGGAACCGGGCGTATCACTGCGAACGTGGGCGTAATTCCGATGGCCGGCTATCGGCGCTCCATGTGGTATTCCGAAACGGGCCTCCCATGGATTGCCCCGTCACCCAACATCCGCGACGAAGAGGCGGCGTTGCTGTATCCCGGCACCGTCTTTTTCGAGGCGACGAACATGAGCGAGGGCCGCGGCACCGACGCGCCGCTCAAGCAGGCGGGGGCGCCGTGGTTGATGGATGCCGCCGAGATCGCGCAGGAAGCGAACGGGCGCGGCGTGGCGGGCATTCGCTTCGAAGTGGGTGAGGCCGCGGTCGCGGCGGGCGACAAACACGGCGGCAAGACGATTCCGGTCGTGCGCCTTCGCGTCACCGACCGCAATGCCGCGGAGCCAGTTGCGGCCGCGGTGTGGCTGATGCGTGCGGTATACAGCCGCCACAAGGCGGAATGGCAGTGGCGAACCGGCGGAATCGAGCGACTGGCGGGCACGGCGCAACTGCGAGCCGCTATCGAGGGCGACAGCGTCCCCGCCCTGCTGTCGCGGTGGCGCGCCGAGTCGGAATCATTCGCGCAGGCGATCAAGCCGTACGTGTTGTACTAGGGCGGCGGCGGCGTGCCACCGGCGTCGGTACCGCCCTTGGCGCCACCGGCACGCAGCGCAACGACGGCGGTTGCGATGATCGCCGCGACAAACACAACGCCGGCCACGATCGACTGATTTCGCAGGAACGTGCGCTCGTGCACCTCGGATCGGTATTGCGGTGGGATGGACACCATGCCCTCTCCAGTCCACACTTGGCGAACTCCGTTGAGCTGCTGCACAAACGTCACCGCGACGACCAGCGTTCCGTCGTCGCGAACAGCGGACACAGCACCCTCCACGATTGAGACGCTCGGACCCAGGTAGCGGGCCAGCTCCACAGTGCCGTCTGGCGTCAACACTACGCGCGCACGTTCGCCGACCTTCGGCGCAGCCGCGCTTGCGATCGGCTTGTACGCATAGCAGGCTTGCGAGGAGGTCATCGCAACGAACGCGAGTCCTGCACCCAGGCGCCGGAATCGCTCTCGCATCGTCCCTGGCATCCCTACGTTTCGCATAGTGCGGTGAACCTTAACGACGCAGGGCAGGCACGCGGAACTGCGTGCCTGCCCTGCGCTCCCTCCAAGTCTAACTACGTGTTCAACAGCCAGTCGCCGTGGGGTTGTTCACGCAGGGGTTTCCGAGCCGCTCGATTTGCGGTATCGGGAACAGCAACCCGTTGACGTTGAAGGCCGACTCGAAATTGGGATTGGCTACCCACTTCGTGTCCTTCAGGTTGAAGCGATACATGTCGACAAGGCGCCGGCGCATCAACCACAATTGCGCCTGGCGCTCGTGCTGGAGCATCGCGAGGGGTGCCGGTGTCACGCCACCCCAAGCGGTTCTGCCGGCATCCCGCGCACGCACCAGATTGATCTGGTTCTGTACCTCGGCGGTGTTGCCAGTGGCCAGTGCGGCCTCGGCCAGAATGAGCCGGAGCTCGCGGGTGCTGGTGATCGTGAAGCTACCGGCCTGCGTTCCGAACGCCGTGAACGCGGCCAGAAGGGCCTGCACCCGAATGTCCAACGCCCCGGTCACCGGATCCAGCAGCGTCTGGTACACCGTGCCTTTACGCTGCTCGTTTCTTCCGGTGACCTCGAACCAGATACTGATGCCGGCGGCGGAGCCCACGCTGTTGGCGATCGTATACGACTGATCCACCGCACCGAGAGCAATCGCGGCGGTAGCGTCGGCGTTGGCACCGGCATCATTGACCAGCGCCAGCGTGCGCGAAGCGCCGACCGCGAGTTTTGGCGTGATGGACGTCCACACGGCCTTTGCGTGCTTTACCCGGGCCCGGTAGGCCAGGATGGGATACCGGATGCCCGTAAAGGCGGCAGTCGTCCCCGCGTTGGCGATCGTGTAGGCGGAATCGAGATAGGCGATGGCCTTGTCGTACAAGGTGCCCATGGCGGCGCGGCCGATCGGTTTTGCCGCCGTCGTCTTGCTCGAAAACGCGTAGTCGTCGTACATGTCCGCGATGGAGGCGTAAACGATCGCGGTGTAGAGGAATGCCCGGGCCAGGTTGGTGCGATCCGTCAGCGTCCCCGCCAAGTCGAAGGCGCGCAGACGCTTGACCGCATCGTCGCCGACATAGCGAGCCTCAGCGGCGAACGGGAACGCCTGGTCGCTGAATTCGTTGAAGTGATTGGAGATTCCGCCGGTCTCCAGTTCAAGCCACGCATCGCGCGAGCCAATCCAGTCCAGCTCGTCCGTCGCCACGGCGTACGGAGTCGTGATGCCCGTGAGCATACGTGCGGTGGCAGCCAGCACGCCGTTCGTGACGTTCGCGGCGGCGGCCGGATTGTCCAGCGCGCTCTCGGTCACGTCGTTCGGGTTTGCGACGTCCAGCAGGCTGGAGCAGGCCGTCATGGCAGCGACCGCCCCAAACATCAGGCCCGCGCGGCGCCACGCCTTGTGGCCAGGATTCTTGTGTGCGCTCATGGTCAGAACCCCATGCGGACGTTGAAGGTGAACGTGCGGGGAATCGGGAAGCCGAAGGCATCAATGCTCTCGGCGAAGTTGTTGCCGGTGCCCCCGGCCCCACTTCGGCCAAGCAGGTTGACCTCAGGATCCACGCCCGGATACTTGGTCCACAGCGCGAAGTTCCGCGCCGCGAGCGTGAGCTGCATGTCAGAAGCGCCAACCCTGGACGCCCACTTGCGTGGTGTGGTGTACGTCACGGACAGCTCGCGCCAACGCAGGAAGTCACCGGCGAACTGTTGGTTCATTCCGTCGTACGGCGACAGTGCGTTCAGTTGGTACGCGTTGACCTTGGCGGCCTCGAGTCGCTGCGCCGCCGTGCTTGTCGGGTTGAGTATGACGCCTTCCTGGATGGCGCGCAGCTCCGTGTTGCCGCCGTTCGACGGACTCCCGCGGCGGAACGCGCCCGTCAGATCCGAGATGGAGTAATCGCCGAACCGGTACTCGAGGTTCGCGCCGATTCGCCAATTGGTGAAGATCGTGGCCGAAGCGCCGAAGGAGCCCTCAAAGTCCGGGAGCGGCTTGCCGTCGTAATGGTCCAGTTTGTCCTTGTCGTTGTCGTCGTCGGCCAGCATCGGGCTGATGGCCGAGAGCGCCCGGGGTGTGGCCAGGTACGTCAGCACCTGCGCCTCGGTATCAGGAACGCCGTTGCCGTCAGTGTCGAACGGTAGCTGCCCCGATTGCAGGCAGACGCCACCCTTGGCTGTCGTGGTCGCCCCCGATGCGCACGCGCCGGGCAGTTTGGCGCCGAAGTACGCGCCCGGCGAGGCGCCTTCGATGACGAAGTTGCGATACCGCGGATAGCTGCCGCCCACCTTGATCGGCGGCGCGCCACCCAAGCTCTTCACCACCTGACGCAGGAATCCGATGTTGCCGTAGGTGTCAATCGACAGATTGGGCCGATCGACAACCAGCGTCTTGACGCGGGCGTCCCAGCCCCACGCTTCCAGTTCCGCGACGTTGTCGAGCTGCGCAAACCGGAATCCGCCGGTCACCGGGAATTGACGCGCGTACAGCGCGTCGACGGTGTTGCGCTGCCACCGCGTGAAGCCGAACGATGTCTTGTCATCACGGATTCCGAACTCGACGCCGCCTTCCACTTCCGTCGATATCTCGGGTCGCAGGTTCGGGTTGCCCAGATTGCTGGGAACAAGGCCCGCGCCGCTTGTCGCGGTCAGGGCACCGTACGTCGTCAGCTTGTCAAAGGCGCCCGGCTGGCGGCCTGCCTTTCCGAAGGCGGCGCGGAGCCGGAGGGTGGACAGATACTTCCCGGCGAAGCTCCCGCGCCAGGAGTCGCGATCGCTCAGGATGACCGAGACGGACCCCTGCGGATAGAAAACACCGCCGGAGGTCTTGCCGAACGCGCTGTTGTAGTCGTACCGGCCACCAAAGGTGGTGAATACCCAGTCGTTGTAGCCAAGCTGTTCCTGGATGAAATAGCCTGCGTTCACGATCGACTGGAAGGACTCGAAGGTCTGCGGCGACGACCCACCGCCCACGACCTCAATGCCGGGGCCCGGGAAGCTCTGGTTGGTGGAACTCTCGTCGTTGTCACGCGTGAGGAACCCTTGCGCGCCGAAGATGGTGTTGGAGGTGAAGGTCATCGGCAGGTCGCGCGTATAACCGCCGTTGAGGCTCAACGTCACCTCTTGATGGGTGCGGTCATCGATGCTGGCGAAGCCGCCGTTGGCGCGATTGATGCGAAAATCAACGTTGTTGCCGAACGGCAGGAACTGTTTCGAGCGCGCCGCCGTGAAATCGAGGCCGAACGTGGCGTCGAGATTGAAGCTCGCTGACGGGATGTAGCTCGTGCGCACGTGACCATTGAAATGCCGTGCGTTCTGCTTGATGGTCTCCTGCACCAACTCGCGCATGGATCCGAACGAGCTGGCGCCCGTCGGATTCCCGGGGCCGGCGCAGAGGCCGTTGCCCAGACTGCCGTTCGTCGCGACGTTGAGGCCGGCCGCGCGCGACGCGTCGCACTGGGCATTCTCCGGCTTGGAAAACAGCGCCACGGTGTACGGCGAATAGATGCTGTTGTTGTTCTGCGGGATCTCGTTGTACGTCTGCGTAAACAGCACGGTGGACGAGACCTTGAACGACGCCGCCGGCGTCAGGCCGATGCTCATCGTGCCGGAATACCGGTTGGCGAGGTCCTTGGAGAAGACGCCGCGCTTGGCCCCCTGCGCGTCCGCCCAGTCAAAACTGTTGGAGTTGAAGGGACCATCCTCCATGTAGCCCCGGACGGACCCGAAGTAGGTGACGATGGAGGTACCGCCGGACACCTGTCCAGCCAACGTGGTCGTGCGACCGGTCTCGAAGAGCTGCGTTGCGACATCCTTGCTGAACGGCTTGAACGCCGTAACGGTCTGACCGTAGTGCGTGGAGAGACGAGTGGCCTGTGTGTCCGAGCGCGCAATGCCCCACTGTGGTTCGACACGGGCCGCTGGATACGATTTCGCCCCTTGTTCAAACTCGAACTGCCACCGCGGTGCGCTGGCAACGCCCTTCTTTGTCGTGATCAGCAGAACGCCGTTCGACGCTTCGGTGCCGTACAACGTCGCGGCCGCCGCGCCCTTCAGGATTTCCACCTTCTCAATCACGGTCGGATCAATGTCGTCGAGTCGCGATGGCCGTCCGCCGCCGCCGGTGCCGACATACCCATTGCCGAAACCGCCGCCGTTGTCCATTCGGATGCCGTCGACGTACACGATCGGCTCATTGGACTGCGAGAGCGAGGCGTTGCCCCGGATGCGGATGCGCGTGCCCTCGCCGGTCAGTCCCGACGACGGCAGCGCCATGACGCCCGGTTCGCGTCCCTGGAGGACGTCGGAGAAGCTCTGGATCGGCGCGTTGCGGGGCGCCTCGATGGAGGCCACGGTATTGCCAAGCTTGCGGGCCTCGATCTGGCTGCCGCCGGTGCCCGTCGTGACCACCGCATTCAGTTCGAGGGCGGTCTGCTGGAGTTCCAGCGACACCGTCACAGAGCCGTTAGCGGTTACGGTGACCACCTTCTCCTGCGGCGTATAGCCGAGCAGGCGAGCTCGCACGGCGCGTTGACCCGCATCCACGTTCAGGATGCGGAAACGACCTTCGGCATCGGTCAGTGTACCGACTCTACCGCCCGAGCCCACGACAGACACTTGGGCGGAAGCGATGGGACGCCGGTTACCCGCGGCAATCACCGTGCCTTCGATCGTCCCGGTGCCCTGTGCGACCAGCCGACCGGGCATGGCGAGGGCCAGCAGACCTGCCAGCAGGGCCAGCGATCGTACGCGAACTGATGCAGTCATTTTGTCCTCTCCAAAAAGGAAGCGAGTGCCGCAGGGGTCATGTGCAAAGACCCCTGCGGGATAGACGTCCCGCAAGACCCACTGTAATGCGCAACTCCGGCTGATGTGTCAAGCGTCACTTTCCCGTCACGTTTCCCAGACGCGTGGCAAGAAGGGCGGCCATCTCACGCGCCTCGACGTTCGTCGAGTCAAACCGCAAGCCGCGCCGCAAATGATTGAGCGCGGCACGCTCATCCCGCCGCAGCAGCGCCAGGCGCGCGAGTTGGAAATGAGCGAGGGTGTTGCCCGGGTCCAAGGCGGCAGTTTCTTCGTACATCTGGCCTGCGCGCACACGGTCGCCCCGCGAGAACATGATGTTCGCCAGGTTGAACCGGGCAAGCGCCTCGGATTTATCGAGGGCGGTGGCGCGCGAGAATGCTTCGATGGCCGCCGCGGTGTCCGCCATGGCACTCAATGCGATGCCGAGGTTGACCCACGCCAATGGCACGCGCCCGTCCTCAGCGATGCTACGACGGTACGAAACGACCGCCGCCGGCAGGTTGCCAAGGTCGCGCTGCGCGTTGGCCAGGCTCAGCAAGAGGCGGGGGTCGCCAGGCCGGATTTCCAGGGCGCACCGGTAGGCCTCGATGGCGGCCGGGTACTCGCCGAGGGCGGCATACGAGTCGCCCTTGAAGCCGAGCGCCAACGCCCAGCGAGCGCGCACCGCGCCGTCGCGATCACCCTCAGTCTTCAGCGCGGCTGACAACCGACGGCGCGTTCGCGCCTCGTGGCCAGAGGACAGATGGACGACCGCCAACGCCAGGGCGCGGACCTCCACGTCCGCGCTCCCGGCAAGTCGCCACACGCGCCGCAGGAGAGCGGCGTCAATCGGGACGCCTGGTGTCACGTGGGACTCCATGAAGCGAGCCAGTCCCGCATACGTCGACATGGCATGCGGTGACGCCACCCCAGCTTCGGGCAACAAGAGGGCGGCGGATGGCGCAGGTTGCGTGGCATACGCCAGCTGCGCCGCGACCGCCGGTTCCAGAGGCTTTTGTTCTCCCCACCACGCCTGCATCTGACGCTCCTGCTCGTCCACCGAGAGCCCCGCGTGGCATGCGGCGCACGGTGACCCCATGCCGAGTGTGCTATCGACGCGCGGGCGCGGGATGGAGATCGAATGGTCGGATCGCGCGTACGACACGACTGGCGTTCCCCGCCCTGCCGGCGCCGCTGGGCGCGTTTCAGGCAATTGGCGCAGCGGCATATGGCAGGCAGTGCACGCGCTGCCGGGCGATCCCAATGGATGCCGAGTGTGCTCGGTAACCCGGTCCGTTTTGCTCGCATGACAAGCCAGGCACTGGCGGTCGTCAAAGCGACCCTCGAGGGGTACGCCGGTCACCGTTCGGTACGTCTGGCTGTGCGGGTCGTGACACGACGCGCACGTCATGCCGCCGGCGTAATAGCACGCGCTATATAGATGGCCCTCTTGATACGCGAACGTGCGCGTTCGGCCGTCCGGGTGCAGGGGCCGGTCGCCGAGGTGCGGCAGTTTGAGCGAGTAGAACTCGGCCAGCGGCCGTCCCGACACGAAGCCATCGCGCAGATGGTCCTTGACGGCATGACACTGAAGGCAGACATCGAGGGACGCGTCCTTGTTCAACGTGGCGAGCGCTGGCGTGGCAGCGTTCGGTGAGGCGCCCGAGGTGCCGCGCGTCGCCGACTCGACATGGGCACGCCCGGGACCGTGGCACGATTCGCAGTTGATCGCGAGGGAAGTGGCGCGCGTGACATACCCCCTGCGAACGCTGTCGAGCACCACCGTCGCTTGCGATGCGTGGCAGCTTTGACAGTTCGCGTATCGGGGCAGATCGCCAATGACGCGGACCGGCGGCCAGTCCCCACAGTCGGCCAAGAAGGTGGTGCGCGAAACCAGGGCCCATCCGCGGCCTGTCCGAGTGTTGGTGTTGCAGAACCAAGCATGCTCCTGACGCGACCATTCGACCGGGAGCAGCCGCCACGTTCCATCGGCGTGTCGCGTAACGAACCCCTGCGTACCGCCGCCGAACATGTGGCCGCCGCCAACAACCCCATCAACCGACAGAACCAATGTTGGCTCACCCGTTTGCTCGACGACCAGTTCGTAGCGTCCCGAACGCACGCGCGGCGTCACCGTTGCGTCGGCGAAGCGAATCGGGGCTCCGGCGAACGGAGCGATGACGGTGCGGGGTGACGGTGCACCGCCGGCGCGGCCGTGAGTCGATGCACTCCAAGCCGCGTACACGCCTCGGTGGCATGTGGCGCAGCTCTCCGCACCGACGAACTCGCCGGAGTCCGGTGCGGCGTCGGCGATACGCTCGATGGGCAGGGGCAACGGCGCAGTGTCCGCTGACCGCGACAACACGATCGTCACCACCACCACGATCGCGATGGCGCCCATGGCGGACAGTGCCGCCGTTAGCG
>JBBTFS010000116.1:0-7000 GCA_038060705.1 Gemmatimonadota bacterium | reverse complement strand
GCGAGATCACGAATTGACCAGCGGCGGTTGCGCGGACCAAGTGGTATTCGAGGACAGGTACGCGACCCGCTGACCTTCGCGACGTGTCCTGAAAGGGTATCGCTTTGCGCCCGGCAGCTGACACCGCCAGAGTTGCCGCCAGCCCCACGGCTAAGCCGATGGCCCGCATCAGCATACAGATCGCGAAAAAGCGGAGGTGGCCCGGTCGATGCTTGAAATCACAACCATCCATATAGTAGTGGGCTGCACAGCCCCAGGTTGCGTGCCCATGTATCTCCCTCTACGCTAAAGGACTGGCCGGGAAGCAGTGCGGGTTTCCGTGCATCCCTCTCGCAGGACCGTCTCGACGTGGAGCGTCCCAGCAGGGCTACACAAGCTCTTTTCTTGCCCGCCGCCAACGATTTCGTTGCGGCGGCGGGTCCTGCCATTGCCGCCGCGGTCGCCGGCGAGCAGGCCACGTCGGTGCTGGCCGTCAGGGTCGACAAACCATCGACCAGCAAGGCGGCCAATGGCCAGGCGGCCGCGCTTCGCGAACAGATCCTGGAGCTGATCCGTCGCAATCTGCGCGGCAGCGATCTCGTGGGCGTTCCGTCCGACGAGGAGATGTTGATTCTGTTGCCGGGTGCGGCGAACGAGCAGGGCAATCACGTCGCCGTGCGTCTCTGCTCCGCCATCCGCAACCACGCGTTCGCGGCGAACGGGCAAGGATTCCGTACCGGCATTACGGCGTCCATGGGCGTCGCTTCCGCGCCGTACCACGGCCGCGAACTCACCGCCATCGCCGGCGCCGCGCGCAACGCGATGACGGTCGTGAGTTCCGAGGGCGGCGACGGCTCGGCCATCGCGGGACACAACCCGGGCGACAAGCCATCGCGCCCACTCGAACTCGGTCGCTTTGTGGGGCGTGCCGACGAACTCGCGTCGCTGCGCCGCTGGCTGGACGACGCGGTCACCGGCTCGCCGCGTACGGCCGCGGTGATCGGAGAGGTGGGCTGCGGACGCAGCGCGCTGCTGCGACAACTCGAGCCCGAAGTCCGCCTGCGCGGCGGGTCGCTCATCACGGCCCGCGCATCCAACGGCGGCGTGCGGGCTCCCTATGCCGTGTGGACCCAGATCCTCACGGCCCTTCGCCGACTGCCAGACGCGCCCACCAAGACGTGGCGCGAACTCAACAACCTCGACTCCGCGATCCCCGGCAACGACGAGCAGCCGGCCGGCAGCAAGTTCCGACTGCTCGAAGAGATTTCAGAATACGTACGCCTCGCCGCGCGCGCGCGGCCCCTCATTCTCACCCTCGACGAGATGCAGTGGGCGGACTCGGCCTCGTGGGATGCGCTGGATCACCTGCTCACGCAGATGGAGCGCGAGCGCATCATGATCTGTCTCACCGTGCGTGATGATCCGACGCAGGCGGACATCTCGCGTCGCCGCGAGGCGCTGGGTCGCATCGACGGCTACCACGAGGTGCGTCTCAATCGCCTCACCCGCGACGAAGTGAAGCGCTGGCTCGAAGCCGCCATGCACAAGCAGGAGATCGGCCGGGACTTGCTGGCGTACCTCTACCGGCAGACCGAGGGCAACGCGCTCTTCATCACCCAACTCGTGCGCTGCATGCTGGAGGAGGGAAACCTCCGGCACGCAGCCGACAAGTGGGAGTGGACGCAGGTGTCCGAGTTGCGCCTGCCCGTGGGCCTGGACGCCATCATAGCCCGGCGCCTCGACCGCTTCGCGCCACCGACCCGCTCCGCGCTCTCCACCGCCGCCGTCACTGGTCGACAGTTCGAGGTTGACGTGGTGGTCAAGGCCGAGAACCGCAGTGCGGTGGACGTAAGTGCGTCGCTCAACGACGCGGTCAAGGCCGGGTTTCTCCAGCCGCACCATGAGCGGGGCGGTGGAGTGCAGGCGTTCTCGCACGCCCTCATCGCCGATACCATCGTGGGCGCCATCCCCTCGGGCGAACTCGCCAGCGTCAACGCGCGGGTGGCCCGAGCTCTCCAGGACCGGCCCCTGAGCGTGGCCGACACGGCAAGGCACTTCGATCTCGCCGGCGTCGCCTCCGCGGCGTACAAGTACTCCATCGAAGCCGCCGATCGCGCCGAACGTGTGTACGCGCATGAAATCGCCGGTGATTTTCTCCAGGTGGCGGCGCGCAACGCCACGTCACCCGCCGAGCTGGCCGAAGTCCGCGTCCGGCTCGCGCAGATCGCGGAAACACTCGGGCGCTACGACGAAACGGAAGAACTCTGTGAGCTGGCCATCGAATGGTTCGCCGGCCAGGGCGATCGGCATCGGGCGCTCACGCTGCGCCGCATGCGCGAGCGCGCCCGCAAGGAGCTTGGTCAGCCGGCGCTCGTGACGCTCGATGCGCTGCGCGAGCTGGACAAAGAAGCGTCTGCCCTGGGCAACGATCGCGAGCGCGTCGAGATCCTCACCATGCTGTCCCAGATGTACAGCCGCGTTGGCGAACCAAAGGAAGCCGTGCGTCTGGCGACCGAATGCGTCGAGATGGCCGAACGCGCCGGCGACGCCGCGCTCATCGCCGGGGCCCTGAATCGTCTGGCCATCACGGTGCAGCACGAAACTCCCCAGCGCGCCCGCGAGTACTTCGAGCGCGCGCTGGCATTGTTCCAGCGGTTGGGCGACGTGCGTGGCCAGGCCCGCTGTCACAACAACCTGGGCATCACCGCGCAGCTCGAGATGCGGGCCGACTACGGACGCGAGTCGCTCACCATGGCCATGACGCTGGCGCGCGCGGCCGGCATGCCGGATCTCTCGGGAACGGCAGCGCTCAACCTGGGCGTGGTGACGCAGAAGCTCGGCGACTATGACCGCGCCAAGGAACTGTTCTCGGAGTCCATGGCGCTTTTTGCCACCGTGAAGAACTCGGAGCTCCAGCTATACGCACTGTTCAACATGGCCGGCCTGGAGCGAGAGCGCGGTGACTACCTGTCCGGCGCCGAACTCTATGAGGCCACCGCGTCCTTGGCGCAGCGCGTGGGTCAGGTGGACGTCGAGATCGGCGCCATCGCGGGTGAGGGCCTGTGCCTGCTGGCGCTCGGCAGGATCGAGGCGGCCACCGTCCAGGCGGCGGAGGTCGAGCGCCGCGCCGTCTCGCGCGAGGGATGGTTCCATGGCCGCGAACTCGTTGACGCCCTCCGCATCCGACTCACCGCATCGCAGGGCCGCCTCTCCGAGGCGATGGACATGTTCGAGACCGCGCGGACGAACGCGTCCCAGTTCGACGTGTACTGCGCCGCATGGCTCACCGGTGCCACCGCGGACCTGTTGCTCCCGCACTTCCCGGATCAGGTGCGCGTGGCCATCGAGCGGTACTCGAGCCAGGTGAACGCGCTCGGCTTCGCGGAACTCACCCGCCGCTACCGGCACATCCAAGGTCTGGATCCGAAAAGACCGTGACTCGCGAGTCACGAGTAGTGAGGGTGACTTTCCCGCGCTGACACAGGTTGTACCAGAAAGACACCGCTGAACGCGCACATGAGTGATGTGGCGCACACGCTCGCGACGCGCTCACGACACGCTACGGCAGCCACCGCCGCCACCGCCTCGGCACGCGTTATGCCCTTGTTGGAACGAAAGGACGTACCGCGGTGTCGAACAGTTCAGACGTGGAGTTCAGTCACACATGAGCCAAGGGGCTGACAGCATGGATATCCTGGTCATGCTGGAGGAGAACGCGGAGCACTCGCCGGTGCTGGCGCACGTGAATTCCGTGCCCCAGCCCTTGGATGTCGAGCGCCCATCCCGGGACATTGTGACCATCTACGGTGAACCCACCGCGGCGTCCATTGCACTGGCGCTCGCGGCGGCGGTCGAGATCCATCGTAGTAGTGCAGGACTTGCCGCTGCGGGCGCCACCCTCCCGTTCGCCGTGCATCATCTCGGCGTTTGGCCGGAGCGCGGAGCCGTGGGCGATACCGCTTGGCGCGACGCCAAGACGGGCGAACTGGTGACGCGCAGTCTGGAAGTGCCGCTCGAGATTCTCCATGCCACCGCCGGCCAGCTTCTCAAGGAGTGCGGCCAGATCATCCGACGTCTGGCGGCAGGGCTGTCCATGCCCGACTGGCCCGACGGTGCCCGCCGCGCCATCAATGTCACGCTGGGACCCGTCGTGGGCCTTACCGCGCCGATGTTCCGGCCGCTGGAATCGGCCCTCGATGCCTGGCGCGAAGCCGACGGCCTCGCCTTCGACTCCGAAGGCGAGTAGCGGACCGTCGCGCGCTCAGGCTCCGCCGCGCGGCAGGTGGGAAACACTGACGTCCGGGTCGGGAAGCGCCCCTCTTGACGCATGGCTGCGCGAGGGACACGCTATGACCGAGAACTGCCTTCCTCGATGCCGAGATCGTCCAGCCGCGAAGAACCTACTCGCCCCTCCGGGGGCGAACGTGTCTTTGCCGACTCCAGTGGTCGGCTCTGGAGTGCCGCGTCCATGCCCGACGAGGACGCCGTCACTGTCATCTTCACCTGCATCAGTGACGGACGCCAATCGGGTCGGGCCATCGTGGTCGAGTCGGCCGAGGAGGTGGGCGAAGTTGGGGAGGAAACCCTGCGTGGTTGGCTGGAGGCAGCCCCACGCATCGGCAGGTTGACCTGAGCCTCACATGGAGCAACGCGATATGCGGGAGTACGGCGGCACCGAGATTCGCAACATCGCGGTCGTAGGACACGGGGCGAGCGGCAAGACCTCACTGGTCGATGCGCTCGCCTTCGTCTCTGGGGCCTCCAAGCGACACGGCGCCGTGAAAGACGGCACGGCGCTGACCGACTATTCGGCGGAGGAAATCGAGCGCGGCTTTTCCATCAACCTCGGCTGCGCTTACGCCGAGTGGATGGACGCCAAGATCAACCTCATCGACACACCGGGATTCCTGGATTTCCAGGGCGACGCGATCGCCAGCCTGGCTGCGGCCGACGGCGCGCTGTGCGTCGTGAACGCTCACGCCGGTGTCGAGGTTGGCACGGAGCGCATGTTCCGCGAAGCCACGCGCCGTAAGGATCCCGTACTCTTTGCCGTCACCATGATGGACAAGGAGCACGCCCACTTCGACGCGGTGTTCACGCAGATCAAGGAGAAGCTCACTCCCAAGGTTATCCCGGTGGAGATTCCCGCAGGCGAGGGGCCCGACTTCCACGGCGTCCTCAACCTCTTCACCAGGAAGGCGCACATCTACAAAAAGGGCACCAAGTCCGGCGATTACACAGAGACCGACGTCCCCGCCGAAGACAAGGCCCGCTTCGACAAGTACTACCAGGAACTGATCGAGACCATTGCCGCGACTGATGACTCATTGCTCGAGCGCTACCTGGAGGGCGGCGAGATTCCGCGCGAGGACGCGGTCCGGGCGCTCAAAGAAGCCATGAAGCGCATGGAGCTGTTTCCACTCTTCTGTGTTTCCAGCGAGCTCAACATGGGCGTGCAGGCCGTGCTCACGACCATCGTCGAGCTGATGCCGAATGCGCACGACATGGAGGAGCTGCACGCGCTCAAGGGCGCCGAAGGTGAACACGTCGTCCAGATTCACGCCAAAGACGACGCCCCGTTTGCCGCGCAGGTGTTCAAGACGATCTCCGAACCGCACGTCGGCGAGGTGAGCTACTTCCGGATCTTCTCCGGCAAGCTGGCCAACGGCGCCGACGTCTATAACGCCACGCGCAGCGGGGCGGAGAAGGTGAACCACCTGTCCGTGTCGCAAGGCAAGGATCGCATCGAGGTTCCACTCCTGCACGCCGGCGACATCGGTTGCGTGGCCAAGCTCAAGAACACGCACACCAATGACACGCTGTCCACAAAGGAACACCCGGTACGGCTACCGCAGATCTCGTTTCCCGAGGGCCTGGTTCAGCTGGCCGTGCACGCCGCCAATCGTGCCGACGAGGAGAAGCTCCAGGCCGGCCTGCACAAGCTGCACGACGAAGACCCGACATTCGAAATGCACTACAACCCGGAGACGCACGAGACCATCGTGTCCGGCATGGGTGAGCGGCATCTCGATGTCACGATGGGCAAGCTGCGCCGCAAGTTCGCGGTCACGGCCGAACTCACGCGTCCGCGTATCGCGTATCGCGAGACGCTGAAGGGGAGGGGCGACGGCCAGGGCCGGCACAAGAAGCAAAGCGGTGGTCGCGGCCAGTTCGGCGACTGCTGGGTGCGCTTCGCACCGCAGCCGCGCGGCAAAGGCTACCTGTTCGACGACCAGATCGTCGGCGGGTCCATTCCGCGACAGTTCATTCCTGCCGTGGACCGCGGCATTCAGGAGGCCTCGGCTCGCGGCATCCTTGCCGGGTTCCCGTTGGTCGATTTCAGGGTCGAACTGTACGACGGTTCGTACCACACCGTTGACTCGAACGAAATGTCGTTCAAGATGGCCGGCATTCAGGCGTTCAAGACCGTGGCGTCCCGGTGCAATCCGGTGCTGCTGGAGCCGCTCGACGAAATCGACGTTCTGGCGCCCGACGGTTTCATGGGGGATGTCCTGGGCGACCTGTCGGGACGTCGCGGCCATATTCTGGGTACCGAAGCGGTCGAGGACGAAGACGGAACCGCGACCGGGTATACGAAGATCCGCGCTGTCGTGCCACAAGCGGAACTGCACCTGTACGCGTCAACCCTGCAATCCATGACTCAGGGTCGGGCCACGTACGTTCGCAAGTTCAAGGGGTACGAAGAGACGCCGCACGAAGTGGCGCAGAAGATCATCGCGGAACACAGCAAGTCAAAGGAAGAGGAGCTGGTGGGCGCGTGAGACTGACACGAATGACCGCGCTGGTCGCGGCGTGGGCGCTCGCCGCCTCATGCGCGTCCAGCGGCTCCAGGCCCACGAACGCGCCCCGGCGCGAACGGAGTGTGATTACGCAGGAAGAGATCGACGAAACGAAGGCCAGTGACGCTTACGGCGTGGTTCGTGCGGCGCGGCCGGCTTGGCTGTTGCAGAGAGTCGTGGGCTCAAGCCGGCAGAGCGTCACGGTATACGTCGAAGGGAAC
>JBBTFS010000115.1:0-10953 GCA_038060705.1 Gemmatimonadota bacterium | reverse complement strand
TCCGTTAGAACAACCGGAAATCAGTCCAAACGCCCATCGAACACAGCCTCACGTACACGTCCGAAAACGCCACCGAGAACAGGCTGGTCCACGCCCACTTCATGTGCCACCGGTTGAGGCAGCTGGAGCAGTCGTAGGCTGCTTTGCGCACCTGGTGGCCGGCGAGCTCGTCCTTGAAGCCGCCAACCACGTGGCGCATGGCGTGGCAACCAAGCGTGTAGAGCGAGAGGAACGTGACGTTGGCGGCCAGCACGATCGTGCCAACGCCGATGCCGAACTGTTTCGTACCGTCCGGCGCGGTGAACCACATCGCCTTCCACACATCCCAACTGAGGACGAACAGGAAGACGACCGCCACGTACAGGAAGTAGCGGTGGATGTTCTGGAGAATGAGCGGGAAGGAGTGCTCGCCGAGGTATGACTTGCGTGGCTCCCCTACGGTGCAATTGATCGGGTCTGCCCAGAACGCCTTGTAGTAGGCGCCGCGATAGTAGTAGCAGGTGAACCGGAACAGGCCCGGGAATGGCAGGATGATCAGCGCCGGCGAGAACGGCGCGAACGCGGGCCACCACGCCGGCTTGGGCCCGAGGATCGCGTGCGGCGAACTTCCGAAGAGCTCCGGCGAGTAGAACGGCGACAGGTACTGCCCAAATGTGTAGTGCGCGTTCTGGAACGCAGCCCACGTGGCGTAGACGATGAACCCGCCGAACACGATGAACGTGATGAGCGGCTGAACCCACCACGCGTCCCGGCGGTTGGTCTCCCCAAACCCGCGCGCCAGCGGAAGCGGCGCGCCGGTCACTTGATGACCCTCGCTTTCACGATCGAGTCCAGCTTGGGAAACTGACGGTCCAGGTAGCCGTTGCCCTGCTCGCGGATCATGCGCTGGTCCGGGCCCTCGCGTCCGCCGTCGCCATAGCCGCCGTAGAACTGCTCCACGACGTGCAGGCCGTCGATGATCTTGGCGAACGGTGCGAAGCCCATCCCGTCCAGGCGGCTGTTGTCCACTTTGTTGATGAAGATCTGCGTGGTGCGCGTGTTGGGCCCGCCCATCGCGTACGTGAGATAGCCGGCCTGATTGCTCTGCTTCACCGAATCGTCCAGGATCGTGCGGGTCTCCCACGCCTTGGAGACCGCGGGGTCACCGTTCAAGCCGAACTGCACGACGAAGTTGGGCAACGTGCGGAAGAAGCGCGCCCCGTCGTAAAAGTTGTTGTTCACCAGGAAGTAGAAGCGGTCCACGCCGAGCGGGGCCCATGCGCGGTACGCTTGAACGGTGAAATGACCCTTGCTGGTTTCGAAGCGCACCGTGAACGAGTCCGGCGCCGGTAGCGCCAGTTCGGCCGGGCTGGGATTCACGAGCGAGGTAGAGCGCGTCTGTGAGTTGTTGCACGCCGCGAGCATGGCGGCGGCAGCGAACGACACGGCGATTGCGATGGACTTCGCGTTCATGGGTTGGTCGGTGACGGCGGTTGTGGCGGGCCGGCGGTGATCGCATCGGAGACGCGTTCACGCAGGTGGTCGTTCCGGCTGAACAAGATGGCGATGAGATTCGCGTTGTAAATCAACGTGGGCTGCGACTGCATCGTGGGCGTGTCGAACGAAACGTACTTGGCTTTGTCGAGCTTTCCCTGCTCCCGTTCACGGCTCCGGATATCCGGATACACATACAACTGCAGTATTGCGTTGCCTACCAGTATTTGGGTGCCGCGTGGCGAAAGCGGCGGTGTGACCACCGTCGTTGTGTCCTTCCGTGGAGCGAGACCGGCGCGGTCCAGCCGGTCGAAGACATGACACGGCGACCATGAACCAGTGGGCGGGCACGCATCGAGTCCTGACGGCGGACGTCGGACGTCGGACGTTGGATCCGAAGTGACAACGGCCGACGCGGAGTTTGCCGCGCCGGCCGTCGTTGAATCGCTGTTTTTCGTGTCGCCGCGCCCACAAGCGACAATCAACATCGCCAGGGGCGCGAGCCGCATTCCGATCAGTTCGCCGCGTTGCCGAGGACGGATTTGAACACCTCGACCGCCTTCTTCATCTCGTCCATGGTGCCGATCGAGATGCGCGAGTGGGTCGTGAGCGGCGGGAACGGACGGCCCACCAGGATGCCCTGCTTGGCGCACGCATCCTTGAACGCGCGCGTGTCGCGACCGACGGGCACCATGATGAAGTTCGCCTGCGACGCGCTGGCCTTGAAACCCATGGACTCCAATGCCTTTACGGTGTAGGCCTTGGCCTCGCGGTTCACCGTGATCTCGGTAGTGATGTGCGCCTGGTCCGGCAACGTCGCGATGCCAGCCGCGGAGGCCAGCACGTTGACGCCGCTGCTCAGCTTGTGGCGCCCCATCGGACGCAACGCTTCCGGACGGCCGATCGCGTAGCCCGCGCGCAGGCCGGCCATGCCAAACACCTTGGAGAACGTGCGCACCGTGAACACTTTCGGGTTGTCGAGCGAAATCGGAATGGACGTCGCGTAGTTGGGATCCTCGACGTACTCGTGGTACGCCTCGTCCATCATGATCATGCAGTCCGGATTGCGCCTGTTCACCTGCGCAATGAAGTCCTTCACGACAGACGCGCCGTGTACCGTGGCGGTCGGGTTGTTCGGGTTGCAAAAGAAGACCAGTCCGGCGCCCTGCACCTTGTCCAGCATCTGCTGCAGGTCGAGCCGAAGGTCCTTGTCCACCGGAACCTTGTGAACCTGGGCGCCCATGGACTCGGCGAATCCGACCGGCGTCTCGAACGACGGCGACGCGGTGACCAGCGACTTGCCTGGCCCCGTGAACGCGTAGCACGCGCTGCGGAGGATCTCACCGGAACCGCACGCCATCAGCACGTTGTTCTCACCGACCTTCTGGTGCTTCGCGACCGCGGCCTGAAGATCGCCTTCCTGGCCGTCCGGATAGCGATTCGCCTCGGTGAACATGGCGCGCACGGCTTCGAGTGCCGCGCGTCCCGGGCCGTTGGGGTTCTCGTTGCTGTCCAAACGGATCGCGGTCGCGAACCGGGAGCGATACCCGACACGCTCCTCGACCGCCGAGTCGAGCACGGCCCCCGGGTAGAAGCCCGGTTCGGCCCAAGCTGCGCTGAGTGCTTCGCTGCCGCGGGCGGCGATGAGTGGGGTGGCGAGTGCGCCGATACCGCCGACGCCTGCCGCTTTCACGAAGTTGCGACGCGAAAGTGCCATGGTGCTCTCCATTTCGGGGCCAAGTAACCCAATGAACATGGCGCGGTGGCCGTCCGGTGTCCACGGCCGCTTCGTCGCGTATCATTACCGCCCATGCTTACCGCCGGGCTGGTCGTGGCAGGCGTCATTGCGGGCGTCGCACTGGTCGCGACCGCCCTGGTATTCCGTTCGTACGCCGCCGTGTCACGCTTGTCAGGGGTTTCGCCGATGCCTGCGGGCCAAGGCCCACGCGTATCCATAGTAGTGGCCGCACGGAACGAGGCTCTCAACGTCCGGACGGCGGTGGCGTCCTTCCTGGGGCAGGACTATCACGACGTGGAACTCATTGTCGTGGAAGACCGCTCCACCGACCGCACGGGCGCGATCCTCGACGAGATGGCCGCCAAGACCTCGCGGCTGCGCGTAGTACACATCACCGACCTGCCGCCGGGCTGGCTGGGCAAGAACAACGCGCTGCACGCCGGCGCCGACCGCGCCACTGGCGACATCCTGCTCTTCGTGGACGGCGACATCATCCTGGAGCGCACTTCGGTGTCGCGCGCCGTGGCCGCGATGGAACTGGGAGCCGACCACGTAACGGTGTCACCGCAGATGGAGCTGCCGGACCGGTTGTTGCAGGCGGTGACGGCCTATTTCCTGACGTGGGGTGTCGTCGCGCTTCGCATCTGGGAGGTGAACGATCCACGCAGCAGCGCGTTTGTCGGCATCGGCGCGTTCAACATGGTGCGCACCAAGTGGTACCGGGACATCGGCGGTCATGCGCGCATCGCGATGCGCCCCGACGACGATTTGATGCTCGGCAAACTGCTCAAGCACTCCGGTGCGCGTCAGCAGGTGTTCTTTGGACGGGACCAAGTCGCGGTGGAGTGGTACCGCACGCTGGGAGAGGCCACGCAGGGATTTCGCAAGAACGCATACGCCGCCCTGCACTACAGTTTCGCGCTGTTCGTCGGTGGGATCAGCATCAGTTTGGCCGTCGGCGTATGGCCGTTTGCCGCGGTGTGGCTGACCACCGGGGCGACTCAGGCGGCCTACGCGTTCGCCATGGCGGCGCTGATGCTCGGGTTTGCGAAAACCGCCAGCGAGCAGCAGATGCCACTCTGGCTGACGCTCTTGTACCCGATCGCCGCACTCATCCAGCTTGGCATGCTCGTCCTTGCGGTGGGCCGGACGATCATCGCCGGCGGCATCGAGTGGCGCGGGACGTTCTACCCGCTGGACCAGCTCCGGGCCAACAAGATCTAGGACTTCTTCGGCGCCGGCTTCTTCTTCGGCAGCTTGCGCGGACGGCGCTTGCCGTAGCTGCCGCGGTAGATCTTGCCCTTCTTGGAACGCTTGTCGCCTTTGCCCATGGGGTTTCTCGCTCGTGGTTGGGGTCTCGTTGCTGAGAAACTAACACGCTTTGGTTTCGGATCGGTCGGATCGAGCCGATGGGTCGGATGAGCGGCCACTTCCAACTCGTGTTTTGTTTCTCCAAGTGGTGTGACTTCCGTATATGTAGCCCAATCGGAGAAATCCGTCCTGGCCGAACCTGAATTGTTGATGCCCGCCTCGCTCGCCGGTCGCCTGCCAGCCGTGCTGTTCGACCTCGACGGCACACTCATCGACTCGATCGCGCTCATTCTCCAATCGGCGCAGTTCGCGTTCGTGGGCCACGACGGGCGGGTACCCTCGGACGACGAGTGGCTCACCGGCGTCGGCACTCCGCTGGCCGTGATGTTCCGCAAATACGCGCGCGACGAAGACCAGGTCAACGCGCTCATCGAGCGATATCGCGAATACCAGGTGCCCAACCACGACCGGCTGGTGAAGGCATATGACGGCGTGGTGGACACGGTGCGCGGCCTGCGCGCGGCGCGGCACCCGCTGGGCATCGTGACCAGCAAGACGGAAGTGTTGGCCCGCCTCGGGCTCGAATGCGTCGGCATCGGCGACTGCTTCGACGTTATCATCGGCTGTGATACCATCGAGATCCACAAGCCGGACCCGGCGCCCGTGCATGCCGCCCTGGACCGGCTTGGCGTTCACGCCAGCAACGCCGTCTTCGTCGGCGATTCGGTGCATGACATGGCGGCCGGCAATGCCGCGGGCGTCGTGACGATCGCGGCCTTGTGGGGCCCCTTCTCGCGGGAACACCTGGCTCCCAGCCAGCCGCGGCACTACCTGGATCGGATCGCGGACTTGCCCTCGCTTCTGGGGACTGGGGAATAGGGACTGGGGACCGGTTCCAACCTTCCCGCCCCATGGAGTATCTATAGTAGTGCGAGGACGGAGACTCCCAAGACATGGCTGCTGTGGCGCATCTCGAAGCCCCCACAACCGCAGGCAATCGACCGGTGGACGCTGACGCCTCGCTTGCTGCCGGCGGCGACCGTCAAGCGTTCGAGCGTCTCTACCGTCGTCATGTGAATCGCGTCTTTTCGTTGTGCGCGCGCATGGTCCCCGACCGGACGCGCGCCGAAGAACTGACGCAGGATGTGTTCGTGCGCGCGTGGGAGAAGGTGCAGCTGTTCCGCGGCGAGTCGTCGTTTGCCACGTGGCTGCACCGTTTGGCGGTGAACGTGGTGCTCAACGATCGAAAGACCGAGTCGCGCCGACGCACCCGCTTCGAAGAAGAGCCGGAAGAGTCAGGAATGGACACATACACCGGCGTGGTGGGAACGACCATCGCACCCGGCGAAATGCTGGACCTGGAACACGCGATCACGCGGCTGCCTCCGGGTGCGCGACGGGTGTTCACGCTGCACGATGTGGAAGGCTACAAGCACGAGGAAATCGCGGAGATGCTGGGCGTGACGACGGGCGCCACCAAGGCGCAGTTGCATCGCGCGCGGCACCTCCTGAGAGAGGCACTGAACCGATGACGACCAACGCAATGACTCACGACGCTTTCAACGAACAGTTGATGGCGCTCCTGGAAGGCGACCTCGACGACGCGACGCGCCTGGGCGTGGAGCGGCACGCGCAGGGATGTGCGGAGTGCGGTGCGCTGCTGGCGGACTTGCGGGACGTGCGGGTGCAAGCGTCGAAGCTGCCGGAGTTGGCGCCGTCGCGCGATCTCTGGGCCGGAATCGCGGCGCGCATCGAGGCGCCGGTGGTGCCGATCGCGTCGGCGACGGCGTTCCCGGCCGCGCAACGCCCGGCGTGGCAGCATCGCTGGGTGCGGCGCTCGGCGTTCGCGGCGGCGCTTGTCGGCGCAGTGAGCCTGGGCTATTTCGGCGCAGCGCGGACGCAGACCTTCGTGGCGGCGCTCGACACGACCGTGTCGGGTGACACGCTGCTGTCGGTGTCGGCCCTTCCTCTGGGCGCCGACTCCGCGGATCCCGCCGGCGCGCCAGTGCCGGGGACGGTCTCCGCGCAGCTGGCCGTGGCGACTCTGTCGGCGGATTACGACCGCGAGATCACGCGACTGCGCAGGCTCATGGACGAACGCCGCAACCAAATGGACCCAGTCACTGTCGCAGTGATCGAGAAGAACCTCATCGTGATCGACGCGGCGATCTCGGAGAGCAAGAAAGCCATCGCGCGGGACCCCGCGAGCCGTTTCCTGATTGAATCACTGAACGCATCACTTGAGTCGAAGGTGGAGTTGCTGCGCATCGCGGCGATGCTGCCGAACCGCACGTAAAGGACCTTGACCATGCTGCGCACCACCCTGCTCGCCACGATGCTCTGCGCCACGGCTGCCGTGGCTGCTCCGGCCGAGGCGCAGCAGAACCGCTCCAGCCGCGACCAGGACTACCAGAGCCGTATCGATACGACGTTCGCCTTCGACCGCCGCGGCACCGTCTCGCTCACGCTGTATCAGGGCGAGGTCATCGTCACGGCGTGGAACCGCGAAGAAGTGCGCGTCCGCGCGCGCTCCGAGCGCAATGAAATCCGGATGGACGCCGCGCCCAGCCGCCTGTCGCTGGAACTGGCGCGTCCGCGCACCGGCGACAGCCGCTACGAAGTCACCGTGCCGGTCGGCGTCCGGGTGGTGGCTCGCGCGCAACAGGGCGACATCTCCGTCACCGGCACGCGTGCCGGCGTGGAGCTCAACACGCAGAGCGGCGACATCGTCGTGGACGACGTCACGGACATCATCGACTTGTCGAGCCTGACGGGCGACATCACGGCGCGGGCGCTCACCGGGCGCGTGGAAGCGCGCACGACCGGCGGCGAAGTGACGCTCGTGGACGTGAAAGGCGACGTGGAAGCGACCTCCATCAGCGGCGACATCACACTGAGGAACGTCCTCACGCGCTGGGTGCGTGCGAAGAGCACCAGCGGCGACGTCACCTTCGACGGCGGCGTGGACAGCACGGGCCGCTACGAGCTGGGTTCGCACAGCGGCAGCGTCGCACTGCTGATTCCCGCGGGCACGGGCGCGCAACTCACCGTAGCCACGTACACGGGCTCGATCGACAGCGACTTTCCCATCACGCTGAAGCCGGGCGAACACGGCATCGGCGCGACCAAGCGATTCACGTTCGACATCGGCAAGGGCGACGCGCGCATCAGCGCGGAGAGCTTCAGCGGTGACATCACCATCCGCTCGAAAGGCCGACGACCCCAGGATTGAGGATCAGCATGCGTCTCCAGACCACGGCACTCCTGCTCGCCTGCGCGACTCCCCTCACGTTTGCTCCGCTCAGTGCAGGGCGCGCGCAACAGTCCGACTTCCGTTGGGAAAGGCAGCTCGCCGCCGACAAGATGGTGAACTTGCACAACCTCAGCGGCCGCGTCACCGTTTCCCCGTCCACCAGCGGCAAGGTGGAGATCGTGGGCACGCGCCGCGGACGCGGACGCGACCCCGAAAACGTCACCATCGAGGTGTACGAATCCGAGCGCGGCATCACCGCGTGCTCGATGTACAAGAACCTGGACATGGAATGCGACGATGGCGGCTTTCAGATCCACAGCCACAGCCGCGGCCGCCGCGACCGCGACTACGACGACACCGTGTCCATCGACATGGAAGTGAAGGTGCCCAAAGGCATGCGCGTGAGCGCCAACAGCGGCGACGTCGACGTCTACATCGACGTCCTCACCGGGGACGGGATGCTGAATTTCAGCAGCGTGAGCGGCGACGTGCGGCTACGGATGGTCAAACCATAGGCACCATGGCCAGGTACACGAAAATCGCCTGCGCGATACTCGCCGTCGCGGCAGCGCTGGTGGTCGGCTCAGCCCCGGCCGCGAGCGCCCAGGCCCGCTTGGAACGCGAAGCCTTCACGTGGGCCGGCCGCATTCCCGAAGGCCGCTGGATCAACGTCCGGAACCTGCGCGGCAACGTGGAAGTCACGCGCGGGGCCGGCGACAAGGTGGAAGTCATCGCCACGCGGCGCACCCGACGCGGCGATCCGGATTACGTGCGGTTCGAAGTGCGCAAATACGGCAGCGGCGACGAGAACGTCCTCATCTGCGCCCTGTGGGGCGAGAACTCGGATTGCAGCGAGGACAGGTACCGCACGCGCAGCAGCGACCGCCGCGCGCGCGAGAACGACGTCACGGTGGACTTCAGCATTCGCGTGCCACGCGGCGTGCGTGTGAGCGCCCACACGACCAACGGCAATGTTCGCGTTGAGGACGCCGCGGCCGAGGTGGATGCGGAGAGTGTCAACGGCAACGTGACCGTGACCACCGCGGAGGGCCCGGTGAACGCGCGGACCACCAACGGCCATGTGCGCGCCACCATGGGCAAGTTCGACGCCCGGTCCGACATGCGCTTCGCGACGGTGAACGGGTCGGTGATCGTGGAGTTCACGGGCGAGATTGACGCGGACATCGAGTTGACCTCGCTCAACGGCCGGTTCGCGACGGACTTTCCGGTGACGATCACAGGAAGGATCGATCCACGCCGGTTGCGGGCGACGCTGGGGAAAGGCGGGCCACGCATCCGGCTTTCCACGGTCAATGGCAACGTTGAACTGAGAAAGCGGTAACTGCAACAACAGACGGTCTTCGGGCTGCGGTTGACGAGCATTATCTTCCAGCCATGACAGCCCCAGCCCAGGTCATCACTTCCGCCCCGGCCCGTACCGGTGTCGACCGCGCCACGTTGGTCCGTCGCACGTACGGCCTCGTCCTCCTTGGCGTCGTCGTCACGATGCTCGGCGTGGCGCTCGCCATGTTCCAACCATCGCTGATGCTCCTGGCGGCCCAGCATCCGATCATCGGATTCCTGGGCGCCTTCATGCTGCCGCTGTGGTTGGCGCAACGCTGGCACCGCGAATTCCCGCGCAACATCGGCCTGACGCTGCTGGCCACCCTCGGCGCCGGCGTCATGATTTCCCCCGCGCTGTTCGTGGCGGAGCGGGCCCAGCCCGGCATCGTGTCGCAGGCCGGCATCCTCACGTTCACCACGTTCGGCGCGCTGACGGTCTACGCCGCCGTGAGCCGGCGCGACTTCAGCGCCTGGGGCGGCTTCTTCTTTGTCGGCGTGATCGTGCTGATCGTGACCGGCCTGCTCAACATCTTTTTCCAGAATGAGACCGCGGCACTGTGGATCGCGGGCGGCACGGTGCTCGTCTTCGGCGGCCTGCTGGTGTTCGACACGTGGCGGATCCTGCGCACCGACACATACGGGCCAGACGATTACGTGCTGGCTGCCGTCAGTATCTATCTCGACCTGCTCAACATCTTCCTGGCGGTCCTGCGCCTGCTTGGGGGACGGCGGAACTAAACAACAACGACAACAACGACGGCGGGAACAGGGAACAGGGACAACAACAACGGCGGGAACAGGGAACTGGGAACTGGGAACTGGGAACTGGGACAACGAATACGGCAGTTCCCGGTTCCCGCCGATCATTGTCCCTGTTCCCAGTTCCCGCCGTTGTCGTTGTCCCTGTTCCCAGTTCCCGCCGTTGTCGTTGTCCCTGTTCCCTGTTCCCAGTTCCCGCCGTCGTTGTTGTCGTTGTTGTTGTTGTTGTCCCCCTTTTCCTTCCCTAAGTGCGAATGCGGGACCCGCGAACGATTTCAGCTGTGTATGCCCATCCAGACGACGAAACGTTCTCGGGCGGCGGGACGTTCGCGAAATACGCGGCTGCCGGCACACGTCTCACGCTCTTCTGCGCCACCGACGGCGATGCGGGCAAGACGTCCAGCTTGGGGCCGATGTCCAGGGACGAACTGGGGCGGATACGGCGCGCCGAACTCCGCGCCGCCGCCAGCGCGCTCGGCTTCGAGTTCGTCGAGAGCGCTGGCCACCCGGATGGCGGGCTCGGCGCCGTGGACCAACAGGTGCTGATCGCCGAAATCGTCCGGCACCTGCGGCGCGAGCGGCCGCACATCGTCGTCACGTTTGGCCCTGAGGGCGCGCCCAACACGCACCCGGATCATCGTGTCATCTCACGCGCGACCACCGCGGCGTTCTTCCTCGCGGCCAACGCGTCCATGTTCCCGGACCAACTGACAAACGGGCTCACGCCCCACGCGCCCGCGCGTCTCTTCTACGTGGCTTGGCCACCGCCCAAGGCAGACAGTGTGCTCTCGACACTGAGTGCGCCGGCCACTGCGTGTATTGACGTGCGCAAACACCGGGCGCAGGAGCTGGCCGCCTGGCGGGCGCACGTGTCACAACAGGCACTCCAGCAGCGCTTTGACGAGACGGCCGCCACCAACGACGAGCTTTTTGCGTTCGCCGCCGGTGTTGCGCAGCCGGCGATGTCGGTGGATGACCTGTTCGCGGGCCTCTGACCGGCCTTCCTGAACCGATTCCTGGTTAGGTGCCGGGCTTCTTGTCGAAGCCGGCCGCGGCTTCGATGGCCTTGGCCAGA
>JBBTFS010000114.1:0-6991 GCA_038060705.1 Gemmatimonadota bacterium | reverse complement strand
CCCCACAGCGCCACCGGGCCGCCTGCAGCCACGATGCCTGCTTCACGCACCACGAACCAGGTGCCTTCGGACACACCGAGCGTGATCTCCACGTCTTCGAAAGACATGTCATGCGAACGCAGGTCGTCGCGAAACTTGGCCAGCCGATCGAGCAGGGCCTCGGCGCGGATGCGCTTGGCCGGGGAGGCGTTGGCGAGATGGGCGCGCGCCTCGTCAATGCGGCGCGTGATGGACACCTGGCCCGCCATCGGCGTCTGCGGCGGCCAGACTTCGGGGATCGCCTCGCTCCCGCGGAAGAGTCGGGCGAGCAGACGCGCCAACGACCGATCGCGGTCGGATGCGTCGGCCGACTCAAAGTTGAGCGTCACCGCGCGCAGGCGGCGGTCGAGCTCTGCGGTCATCGCGCGTGCATCCTGATCGGCGTCAAGGCGCGGCCAGCCATCCACGTCGATCGGCTCACCCACTTGCACAAACACACGTGTGCGCGGCGCGTCCTTGCGCTCGAAGGTGATTTCGACGGGAACCAGCCTGAGTCCGCGGACGCCGGCGTCGCGGGCCTGGAGTGCGATCCGCGCGGCGCCGGTGCGGAGAGGGGCGAGGCTGGGGTGGTCGCCGGTGACGCCTTCCGGGTGAATCATGGATGCACCGCCGCGTCTCAGCGCGCCGATGAGCGCGTCGAAGCTGCCGACGTTGCGATTGGTGTCCGTCGTGGCGCCCACGGCGACGACGTCTTTTTGGCGGATGAGCGGCACCACGCCGGCCCATCGCAGGAACGCGGCGCGAAGCGGGTTGGTGAAGAGTGTCGCGCGGGCGGTGAACGTCAGTCGGCGATTGCAGACGAACGCTGTCACCATGGAGTCCACGAGCGCGTTCGGATGGTTCACGGCAAGCAAGGCGGGCCCGCTGTCCGGCAGGCGCTCGAGCCCCTCAACGTCTATCCGGCCATAGAACCAGCGCAGACAGACGGCGTTGATGGCGCGCAGGAGGGAATACAGCATGCGACAATATGCTACAAGAACGGCTGATAGCGCGGCTTCCACTGGCGGTCGTAGGTGATACCCACGCGGAGCAGGGTGCTCGTGGCGATGTGGTTCGTCGCTGGCACCTTGCCCTGAAAGACGAACATGTCGGCGGCGACCGACAGCGACAGCTCGTCCATCAACGGAATGAGCAGCTCGTGCACCATGTTGTAGCGCAGGGCCAGGCTGCTCGGCCCATCGAGCGTTGCCGGCAGGAAATACGTCGCCTCGTTGCGCCAGCGGTATGTGGCCGGCGCCAGGCCCATACGATTGCGGACGCCCACGGGCCGCGAGAGATCGAGGAATGCCTGCGCGCCGTACTGCACATTGGGATTGCCGAAGTCATTCTCGACGGCCAGCGCGAACTCCACGCGGCGCAGTGTGCGCCTCGGAATCATCAGCATGCCGGCGCTGGCGCGCACGTTGAGCTGCCGCGGGTTCTCGATGTTCGTCGTGATGTTCTTTGTCGGCGTCACTTCGGTGTCGAAAAGGCCTCGAGCGAACAGGCGAAACTGTCCGGCTGACGCAGACCGGAACGACGGACGCAGCGTGACGTCGAACTTGATGTCGTCGGACGATTCTCCGACTTGTCGCGTGGCGCCAGTGGATACGCTCTGGCGCCCGTACGCCACGCTCAGCCCGAAGTCCGTGCCGCTGCGCAAGCGCTCGCGCGTGAGCACGAAACGTGAACTGGCGCCAACGACCCAAGCGTCGGCCGCGGACACGCGGCTCTCCGCGACGCTGGCATAGCCGTCGCGACCGCGCACTTCGTTGGCCGACACGAACAAGGTGGGCCGGTCGAACGTGAACATCGTGAGGTTCACGAACGGCGCGTCCGGCGCCACCATTGCCGCGATCCGGTCGAGATGCTCGTCGCCCTTGCCCTTGGTCTCCGCGCGAACGCGGCGCAGTTCCGAGAGCACGAAGTCCTTGAGGCCCCGTGTCGAGCCGTGGCCATCAGCGATGATCTCACCGTCGCTGCCGATCCGAAAGCGGGTGCGGGCGCGGCGCCCCGCGCCAAGGTTGCGCGCGCCGTCGCGGAGGACGTCCACGGTGGCCACGCGGTAGTATTGGTTGTCATCCAGTCGGTGGCCCTGAACGGTGCTACGCGCGAAGTCAATGCCGCTCGTGGCAAGTTCGCCGCGCACGTCGCCGGCCAGCAGGGCGCGCAGGTCTCCTCCGCGGACGTCGAGCACCACAATCTCGTCCTCGGTCCAGAGCCACGCATCGATTTCGTTCTCGTGCAGCTTGCCGATGAGCGGAGGGAATTGTTCCAGCCGCCGGATCACGGCCACTTCGGCGCGTGCGCGATTGCGCAGCAGGCGCGCCATGAACGCTTCCCACATCGGCTGGGAGACCCGGCCCTGTCGGGTGACGGCGTCATACGCGTTCAGTTCTGGGTGCTTGTTGGCGAGGTCCACGAACGCGGGGAACATCAAGTCGCCGCGCTCGCGCTCAATGGGCGGCGTGATGCTGGCGATGCGACGCACGAGCGTGCTGTCCGGCGGAGTGCGATCCGTGACGGGCTCGAGGTGGTGTTCGAGCGCCGCCAGGAAGAACGGTCTGGACGTAGCCGCGCCGCCGGCGCGGAATTCCAGGGTGAGACGCCCAACGGCGACGCCGTTGGCCGCACTGCGCGCGATTATCGCCGGTGCACCACGGCGCGCGAACGGCCGGCCGGGCAGCTCCACGCGCTGGCGCGCGGCCTCGGGCGCCCAGCGCGTGGGCAGGTCCGCGATGATGGCGTCGATGCCTGGCACCGACTCGCCCAGAGCAGCGTTGTCCGCCGGGTCCATGTTGGACAACACGACAATCGCGTCCACTCCAGCGTCGCGCAGCCTGGCCACTTCACGCCGCGCGGCAATCGACGGCGGCTCGAACACAAAATCGCGCAGCGCTGAACGCGACAACCGCTCCGGCATGTGCGGATTGACCAGTCCCACCACGCCGATCTTCAGGGGTCCGGCGTTGACAACCTTGCTGGGCGTCATCAGGTCACGGCCGCGGACATTGGCGGCCAGCAGCGTGACGCCGGGGAACTCGGCGCGCAGCGTATCCAGCGCGTTCACGCCAAGTGCCAGTTCTGCCTCGAACGGCACGAGCAGGGAGTAGTCCAGGTCCTTGAGCGCCGAGTAGTCCAGCCGGGAGCGCTGCAGGCGCGACAGACCAAAGTCCGCCTCGGCGTGTCCAAGGTCTGCCGTGAGGACGATGTCCTGTCGTGCGCGGAGTGGAACGCGCATCCGCCCCAGCAGGGTGGCGCGCGGGCCGAGTTGTCCCAGGTTGAGCGGCAGCTCGAAGACGCGCGAGTCGGCCATATCCACGCGGTTCATTTCGCCGGCGGCCCACGCAGCTGTGTCCATGGGCCACACCGCGCCGTGCTGCTCCACGATGTAGATGCGCTCGTCGTTGGCGCCGCGCATGCGCGACACAGAGACTGTCACCGCCACGAGGTCAGGGAAGTCTCGCGTGCGGCGCGGGTTGCGCTCCAGCATCGCCATCAGGTTCGGCTCGGGGCGCCACGGGTCCTGGAACAGCAGCACGTTGGCGGACGACAGCGCTCGAACGGTGTCGATCCGCTCGGCTTCGGCGTGACGCGCAAGTATATAAGGAAGCTCGTCGCCGCTGGGCTCCTGGCCGGACATGAACACCACGATGCCTGGTGCGCGCCACGCCAGGTGGCTCACCAGCTTGAACGGGACCTTCTCGGTGTTTGCCTGTTCGGTGAGGAGTTCGTGCTCGTCTTGCCAGCGCCGGACGCCCAGGGCGCCCAGACTGCGTCCGGTGTACAGGATCGAGACGCGCGTCGTGTCCGCTGCTCCCTGGGCCTCAGCTACCGAGCCGGGAGTGATCGCAGACCAGATGCAGCACACTGCCGCCACATATGCACTGCGTCGTGACATGTCGGAGTGAGGAGGGGAGACGCGCGGAACATATCGGTGCGCCTTGAGGGCGTACAGGCATACGCCGCGCCTTCGCGCTGGCCCAGGTCCGCCCCGGCCCCTACCTTAGACGGCGCTCCACCTCAGACGGCACTCCACCTCACCACTTACCGGCCGACGATGGCACTGCGCGACGATTTGCAGCACACCCTCGGCGCCGCCTACACGCTGGAGCGCGAACTCGGCGGCGGCGGGATGTCGCGGGTCTTCGTCGCCGAAGAGAAGGCGCTGGGGCGCAAAGTGGTCGTCAAAGTCCTGCCGCCCGAGATCGCCGCCGGCGTCAATGCCGACCGGTTCAAGCGGGAAATCCAGATGGCCGCGCGACTCCAGCATCCGCACATCCCGCGAGCGTCGGCCGCAGGCCCCTGCTCGCCACGCGTGACTCCGAAGTCTACTTTTCGGACCCATGCGTATCGTCGCGAGCATAGTCCTGGCAGGGATGCACGCACACACACTCACGGCTCAGGCGATGCCGGAGCAGCGTCCGCGGGCGCGTGATATCGGGGTGGTCGTGGGCGTCCTGCCGACGGGGAAGCACAATGCCATCACGGACGTGGCCGGCGTACAGGTCGGCCACGCCACGCTCATCAAGGGCGACAATGTGCGCACCGGCGTCACGGCCATCCTGCCGCACGACGGCAATCTGTTTCAGGAGAAGGTGCCGGGCGCGATTGTGGTCGGGAACGGCTTCGGCAAGCTCATGGGTTCAACGCAGGTGAAGGAACTTGGCGAGATCGAAACTCCCATCCTGCTCACCAGCACGCTCAACGTGCCCAAGGTGGCGGACGCGCTGATGGACTGGATGCTGGCGCTGCCGGGCAATGAAAACGTGCGGTCCATCAATCCCGTGGTAGGCGAGACGAACGACGGCACGCTGAACGACATCCGTTCGCGGCCCGTGGGGCGCGACGAGGTGTTCGCGGCGCTCAAGGACGCGCACGGCGGCGCGGTGGAAGAGGGCAGCGTCGGCGCTGGCACCGGGACCATCGCATTCGGCTGGAAGGGCGGTATCGGCACGTCGTCTCGTGTGATTCCCGCGGCGCTTGGCGGCTACACCGTGGGCGTGCTGGTGCAGAGCAACTTTGGCGGGATTCTCAACATCAATGGCGCGCCGGTTGGGCGCGAGCTGGGGCAGTACTACCTGAGAGACCAGGTGGAGGAAGGAGGAAGGAGGTCGCCGCCGGTCGGCGGGGCGGAGAATCCCGACGGTTCGATGATCATGGTGGTCGCGACCGACGCCCCTGTGGACGCACGCAACCTGGAGCGACTGGCGGCCCGCGCGCTGCTGGGCATGGGCCGCACGGGCAGCAGCGCCAGCAATGGCAGCGGTGACTACGTGATCGCGTTCAGCACCCAGAATCGCGTACGTGCCAGCGAGCGCGTGCGTCAGGTGACGACGCTTGGGAACGACGCTTTGTCGCCGTTGTTCGAGGCCGTGATCGAGGCGACGGAGGAGGCGATCTACAACTCGTTGTTCAGGGCGACGACCGTAGTCGGCCGCAACGGCAACAAAGCGGAGGCGTTGCAGATCGACCGCGTGGTCGAAGTGCTGAAGCGGTACGGCGTCATTGCCAAACGGTAGCCACGAAACGAACACGGGGAGGCGGTGTGGACGAGAAAGCGCTTTTCACTGACTTCTGGACGAAAGAATCCAGGACGACTCAAAAGGTCATCTCCAGGATCCCCGAGGGTTCCACGTACAAGCCGGAACCCAAGTCGCGCACCGCGCAGGAGATCGCGTGGCAGATCGTGTGCGAAGAGAAAATGATCATCGAGGCGCTCGAGACGGGCAAAGGCGAGGGGGCGCCACCGCCGATGCCGTCCAGCATGAAGGACGTCCTCGACGCCTACGAAAAGCAGAGTACGGACATCACCAAACGCTGGAAGGCATTGCCGGACGCGAAGTGGAACGGCTCACTGGAGTTCTTCGGCAAGCAACGGCCCGCGTCACCCATGGCCTGGAGCTTTCTCTTCGACATCGTGCACCACCGCGGCCAGATCACCACCTACCTGCGCCCGATGGGCTCAACCGTGCCGCAGGTCTACGGACCCAGCGCCGACGAACCATAGGCGCCAGGCCGTCAATCCGCCTTCATCTCGAGGATCGAAGAATCCTTGCGCGACACTGCGCAGATGCACAGCGTTCCCGGCGCAGGCCACCGACTACACCGGCGAGTGGAGAGGCAGCATGAAGATCCTGGTCGCGGATGACGATCCCATCCTGCGTGCGATCGTGACCGCCGGACTCAAGGCTGGTGGCCACGAGATCCACGCGGTTGGCACCGGTGCCCAGGCCTGGGATGCACTCAAGGAATACCCGTTCCCGATTGTCGTCACGGACTGGTCGATGCCGGAGCTCGATGGCCTGCAGCTGACGCAGCTCATCCGCCGCACACCGCGTGCGACGTACACGTACATCATCATGCTCACGGGCAGGACCAAGCGCGAAGACTACCTCACGGGCGTCGGAGCCGGTGTCGACGCGTTTCTCGTAAAGCCGCTCGACGGCGCCATGCTCGAAGCGCAAGTCAACATCGCCACACGCATCCTCGGCCTTCAGGCGCATGCCAAGCGGCTCGAGGCCATCATCACGGTGTGTTCGTACTGCCACAAGGTGAAGCACAAGGGCAGTTGGACACCAATGGAGAGCTACGTGGCCGAGGAGTTCAAGACGCTGCCGTCACACACGTTCTGCCCGGATTGTTTCGCCGAGAAGGTGGAGCCACAGATGAGGGAGTTGGGAATCTCAACCGAAGGCATGACGGGCCTCTGATCGTACCATGGCGGGCGCCGAGTACTACGCATCGAACGCGTTGTCGCCGCCGCAGTATCGCGATCGGAGTGGCTGTGGGTTGCTCCTGCTGTGGACGCGCGAGCGCTGAGATCCCGAATGCGCGACCCACTGCGCGAGATCCCGGGCGTCGGGCCCAGCATTGCCCGCGACCTGCGACTGCTGGGCATCGAGCGCGTGAAGCAGTTGCGCGGCCGCGATCCTGAACGGCTGTATGCACGCAGCAACGCGCTGCGAGGGCA
>JBBTFS010000113.1:0-5054 GCA_038060705.1 Gemmatimonadota bacterium | reverse complement strand
ACATCGGGTACTGGAGCACGGCGCCAATGGTCACGTCCGCGGACCTGCTCATCGTGAACGGGCAGGAGTTCCACACCGGGCTTTGGGGACACACGTCGCAGATCGGGCTGCGCGGTCACTATTTGCTGCCGGATTACGCGGGCTATGCCGGCACCGCGTTCGCCAGCCTGTACCCGACCAACGCCGCGGTCTTCGACATGGCGCACGAGCAAGGCGCGCTCACTGCGTACGTCCACCCCTTTGACTTCAGCCCCACCCTCACTGCAATCCAGGGCGGCATTCCATATGAACTGCCCGTGGACGTCGCGGCCGGGAAAGTCGACTTTCTCGAAGTCATGGGCTACAGCGACCATCTCATCACGTCGAACGTCTGGTACAAGCTGCTCAACTGTGGCTTCCGCATTCCCGCCGGCGCCGGCACCGACGCGTTCCCCAACTTCTCGCAGCTGCGCGGGCCGCCTGGGCTCGTCCGCGTCTTTGCCAAGTCCGGCCCGACGCTGGACCATCGCCGCTTCCTCGACGCCATCAAGGCCGGCCGCACGATGGTCACCAACGCGCCGATCGTCATGCTCACCGTGAACGGAAAGGAACCGGGCACCGACGTTCGACTTCCCTTCCGTGCCCATAAGCTCCAGGTGCGCGTGACCCTCAAGTCGCCGGTCCCCATCGACCACCTGGAACTCATCGCCAACGGCAAAGTGGTGGCCAAGCTCGACGGCGCCGCCGACACAACGCTGACGCTGCCGGTCGACAAACCCACCTGGATCCTGGCGCGTGCGTGGTCAGACCAACCGCGCTTGCCGGTCCTGGATCTCTATCCCTTCGGCAGCACCAGTCCGGTCTACGTCACGATGGGCAATGCCCCCATCAGCTGCGGCGCGGACGCGGAGTATTTCCTCGGCTGGATCAATATCCTGAGCCAGCGGGTGCGCGCCGACACCAACTGGAACACGAGCGCGGAGCGCGAAGCCGCGTTGTCGCTCATCTCCAATGCGCACCAGGAGTTCCTCAGGCGCCGGTAGGCCGCGTCTTAGGGTCCATCCGACCCGCCGTGTCATGATGGGCATGTGACGGAGCGCACCTAGTCGATCGGCGCGTCCCGCCACATTTACCGGGAGCCACGCCTGCAGCATCTTTCGATGGCGGTCACACGCACCACAACTCACTTCGCTAGGGACGTACCGTGCACAACGCAAAACTCACATTGGTGGCGCTGGGGCTGGTCCTCTCGGCCGCCTGCAAGGACACGCCACCGGCACCGCCACCGCCACCCGGACCGCCAAAGCTCGTGGAAATCAGTCCGGTCTCGCGCTCGGGCTTCGCCAACACCGTCGTTGCACCGGCCGTTGTCGTCGCCGTTCAGGACGGGTCCGGCAAGCCGCTGGCGGGACAGAGCGTGCTGTTCACCATTGCCGCTGGCGACGGCAGTCTCACCGGCACGACCACCGTCACGACGGATGCCAACGGCCAGGCAGCCGCTCCCTCGTGGCGCCTCGGGAAGAGCGCCAACGGCCCTTCAGGGCAGGTGCTCCGCGCCACTTCCGACACGCTTGATCCCCTGGACATCACCGCCACGGTGACGTCGGGCTACAGCATCACGGTGCGATTCTTCGACGCCGACTCCATGTCCGCGGCGCAGCGGGCGCTCTTTACGCTGGCGGCCCAACGGATTCAGGGAATCATCACCGGCGACATGGCGGACGTGGCCCTCAACAATCAGGACATCTCCGGGTGCGTTGCCAACCAGCCGGCGTTGACGGAGACCATCGACGACCTGGTCATCTACGCGACCATCAAACCCATCGACGGCGCCGGCAAGATCCTGGCATCGGCGGGCCCCTGCTTCGTGCGTCAGCCCGGTAACACGCCCATCCTTGGCGTCATGTCGTTTGATCTCGCCGACATCAACTCGCTCTCAGGCAATGGCAGCCTCCAGGAAGTCATCACTCACGAAATGCTCCATGTGGTCGGACTCGGCTCGCTGTGGGGCAGTTGCAGTGTGTGCCGCAACTTCATCGACGGCGCCGGCACCATCGATCCGCAGTACAACGCCAGCCTGGCACGCGTCGGCTGCGTGGCGACGGGAGGCACGGTGAGTTGCGCCACGAAGGTCCCCGCGGAGGGCTGCGCGGGTAGGCCGACATGTGCCCCGGATCCCAATGATCCAGGCAAGGGCGCCGGCACGCGCGATAGCCACTGGCGCGAAGCCACTTTCGACTCCGAACTCATGACGGGGTTCATCAACGTCAGTCCCAACCCGATCAGCGCCATGACCATCGGCGGGCTGGCAGACCTTGGCTATACGGTGAACAACGCCGCCAACGACGCGTACACCATCGCCGCTGGTTCCATCATGGCCAGCAATCTGCGGTCCCCCGCCCCGGTACTGCGGTCAATGGCGCCGGGCTGGGAGCACCTCAACTCGGTACCGCTCTACAGCATCGATGCCGCCGGCACCGTCCGCCTGGTCAGGAAGGCACAATGAACTCCGCCCGTTACGTTGTGGTCGTCGCGCTCGCATTCGCCGCCGCGTGCGTCAAGGACAAACCCGGCGCCGACACCACCGCCGCCGCACCGCGGGGTTTGCCGGCGCCGGACACGGTCAAGGCGGCCGCCGTGCCAGAGGCGGATTCCACCAAGATCATGAAGGCCGCCGACACCAAGGGCGCCGCCACCAAAGGTGTCCCGGCTGGTACCAAGTCGCCCGACTCCGCGACGATGACCAAGACGTCCACGAAGCAGCCGGTCATCGGCCGCGATAGCGTCCGCCAAGGACCGATTCTCGGCATCCCCACTATCAAGGACACCGCGAAGCGGCGACCGCCTCGATAGGGCGGTACTCCACGCGCATAGCCGCGGCGAGATTGGAACTCGCATTCACTTGCTGCGTAGATAGTCCGTGCTGCATCTCGCCCTCCTGCTCCAGCTGCAAGCGACGGACTCGGTATACGCGACGTCGGCCCTGAAGACGTTCATCGCTCGCGCCGCCATCGAGAACCTCGCCCCGCCGCGCGAACTCATGGGTTACCGCGCCGTGGCCGAGACCGAGTTCGGCTTCATCCTGCGGGACAGCCTTGGTCGCGAAGTGGTGGGTCAGGTGGAACAGCTGGCTGCCCGCGCCGAGTGGGATCGCGGTGGCCGATATGACCTGCACGTCGTTGGCTACCGGGCACAGTCGGCGGGCGCTCCGTACTCTGCCCTGACGTTCACGCGCATGTACACCGTGCCCACGTTGTACGGCAGTCGGCTGGCGATCGGCATGAACGATGGCGTTGCCAGGAACCGGGCAGACTCGAACTTCCGGCGCCGCGTGCAACGCGATGATTCCGCGGCCGGCCGCCGGCCGTATCGCGCCGTCCATCCGCTGGCCGGCGACCGGGACCGGTACTATCGCTTCACCGGCGGCGACACCGTGGCGATCATCTCGTCGGCGGGCCGCACCATTCGCGTGGTGCGCGTCAATACCGACCTCATCAGCGACCCCGCGGCCAACTTCGTCGGCTTCAAGGGCGAGCTCGACTTCGACGCCGATCGCTTTCAGCTGGTGCGCATGCGTGGCCGGTTCGAGAACATCACGTCGCGCAAGGATCCACTGTTCGTGCGCCGCACCGGCGCCGTGGCGGTCGCGTTTGTGGAATTCGAGAATGCTGAAGTCGGCGGCAAGTACTGGCTGCCCGCGTTCCAGCGCTCCGAGTTCCAGGCGCAGATGCAGCTCATGGGCGACGTGCGGCCCATCTATCGCATCATCACGCGCTTCCGCGAGTTCAGGCTGGACGTGAACGATGCACTGATCGCCGAGACCGGGCATTCGGAGCCCACGGCCCTTTCTCCGACGAGAGCCAAGCTCACGTTCGCCTCACAGGACAGCGTTTCGAAGTACGGGGCGTGGGAGGAGAACATGGGTTCGAAGATCGGCGCCGTGGGCCCCGACGACTTCCAGGACCTGGCGCCGGATTTCTGGAAGCCCACCGGGGCGCCGACGGTGTCGTACTGGCCCAAGCAGATGGAGGAAGTGGTCCGATACAACCGTGTGGAGGGTTTGTTCACAGGCCTGGCCGGCAACATCCGGTTTCGCGACGCGGCGCCGGGCCTCACCGCGCGCGGCACCATCGGCGCCGCGTGGGAGGAACAGTCGCTCCGCGGGCTCGTCGCGGCCAACCTGCGCCGCGGACGTTGGGTGAGCGAGGCGCGTGTGGAGCGCGCCCTTGCCGTGACGAATGACTTCCTGGACCCGTTCGTCCGTGGTCTGTCGATTGGGCCGCTGTTCTCCAGCACGGACGAATACGACTACGTGGACCGCTGGTCGGCGGCGCTGTCCACCACGCGCATCATCAAGGACGTGGACCGTGCGCTGTTCTCGGTGGAGGCCGCGGCGGTACGCGACCGGCCGGAGGTGGCACGACTGGCCAATGGCTTGCTCAGTACCGGCGTCGCCTTCCGGCCCAATCGCGCCGCGTTCGGCGGGGACTATGTGCGGGGCACCGTCGCCCTCGAGTACCACCCGCGGGTGACCGGTGGTGGACTTTCGCCCGGGTTGGGCGCGCGCGTCGAGTACGTCGTCGCGTCCGGCGACCTCGACTGGCAGCGACTGCAAGTGGGCCTCTCGGCGCGGCGGTACTGGCACGGGCTGGTGTTCGCGTCGCATGTGGACGCCGGCGCGGTGGAGGGTTCGGTGCTGCCGCCACAGGTCCTGTACGAGTTGGGCGGTGGCTTGAACCTGCCGTCCTACGCCAACAAGGCGTTCGGGGGTGACCGGGCCGCGCTGGGCCGAGGGCTGGTGGCGTATTACCTCCCTGTCCTGCGCACACCGAAGCGGTTGGGCCGGTGGGTGATTCCCGGCATCAGCCCCGGAATCGGCGCCGGCATCCGCGGCGGCTGGACGGGCGCGTCATCGCCGGCAGCGCGCGCCAGCTTGCTGGCGCTTGGCGGCGACGGCATCACGCCATTGTCGGTTCCCAGCGATCGCGTCCGCGCCACGGCCGACGTGCGAGTCACGATCCTGTCGGGTGTCATGGGCTTCGGCATGGCCCGGGCTGTGGACCAGCCCGCCCGCT
>JBBTFS010000112.1:0-8965 GCA_038060705.1 Gemmatimonadota bacterium | reverse complement strand
CGGTCCGCACTGGGCGATGTTAGGTCTACAGTGCTCCGTGGAAATTCAGGCTAGTATTTGAGGGGTGAGAGGCGAATTCCTCGACGTCGCGGGTTCACGGCTCTACTACTACGCTGCTGGTTCGCGCGGCGCGGGTGAGCCGATCGTACTCATCCACGGCTTCCCGACCTCCGGACACTTATGGAGTGACGTGGTGCCAGCGCTGCCGCCCGGCCACCGCGTCGTGGTGCTGGACTTGCTCGGCTACGGCCGCAGCGATCCAGCAATGCAGTCGCCTGTCGACATCGGCGCACACGCCGAGCGACTCGTGGCCGTGCTGGACGAACTCCGCATCGCCCGCGCCTGCCTCGTGGGACACGGCGCCGGCGGCGGGATCGCGCAATCAGTGGCCGTGCGTTTCCCGCAGCGTGTCTCGCGCTTGTGCCTGGTGAACAGCGTGATGTTCGACGAGTGGCCTACGTGGCGCGGCCGGTTCGCGCGCGCCTTGGCGCCCATCGCCAGGCATCTGCCGCCCTTGTGGGTGTGCGCTGCGGTGCATCGGATGCTCGCGCCCGGTTACGTGGACCGTGAGAAAGGCATGCGCGACATCGATCTCTTTCTGCGGCCGTTCGAAGGGCTCGGCGGACGTGAGGCGTTGTTGTCACACCTCGTTCAGATCACCTCGCCGGCCACGAAGCCGCTGTCCGCGCGCCTGCGCGATATCAAGGTGCCAACGGCGGTGGTGTGGGGCGCGAACGATCCGTACTTGTCCGTGCACTACGGGCGGGCACTCAGCCAGTCGATTCCGGGAAGCACGTTCGACATCGTCCCGGGCACACGCCACTTCCTTCCGTGCGAGGCCGCGCTCGGCGTGGCCGCTGCCGTTCAGAAGCTCATCGAGCGCCAGGACAAGCGGTCATTTCTGGGGCACTGAGTCCTTCTGGAGCGCTGCTTCCGAATAGCGGCTGCCGGGATTCCACAACATCCAGCTCGTGATACCGTTGGCATAACCGGCGAGGATCTGGAGTCGCACCTGCTCCGCCGTGTACCGCGGCGATCCGAGCGTGAAGTCCTGGTACCAGGGCACAATCCTCGCGGCGCCGGCAATGTTCCGGCTGCGCCGCAGAATGTCCTTGAGCGTGTTGTCGACGGTTTCGTACGGCGCGGCGTTGGGGTTGGCGAGACCGTACGTCCCCGGCGCGAAGTGCGACGGGTAAGTCATGGGCAAGACAACATCAGCGCGATCGATGAACATCTCCCAGCGCTGCCCAATGCCCATGTCCGTGGAATCCGTCGCCGTGAGTCCGAAGACGTCGATCGTCATCGGCACGCCGAGCGGCTTGGTGAGTCCGCGCACCCGAGCCAGCTCGTCCCGAATGACCTGGGCGCGCACACGGCCATCGAGTTTGGCGTACAGCCCGTCTTCGATAGCGCTCCGTTCGTCGGGAAACCGCACGTAATCGAACTGGATCTCGGCAAATCCGAGCTTCACGGCCTCGGCCGCGATGTCGGCGGCATACGTCCAAACGCCCGGCTGCGTGGCGTCGAGCCAGGGACTCCCGGTACGATCGAACCACACCTTGGCCGAATCGTCCTTGCGATGAATGGCCCACTCGGGTCGAGCATTGGCAAGGAGCGGATCCTTCGCGACCACGATGCGCGCGATTGAATGGATGCCGTACAGTCGCATCGTATCGAGCACCGCCTTCATGCGGCGTGCACTCATAGGCTGGGTGGTGTCCGCGCCGACACGCCTCGCCAACGGCACTGCCGACCGGTATAGCATCAGACCACGATCGTCTTTCACGTCGATGACGAGCGCGTTCACCTCCGTGGTCTTGGCCACGTCGATGAGTTGCCACATGCGATTGCTGATGGCCGCCCAGCGGTTGACGTAGAGGCCGCGGACCGTGTCGGGCGGGGCCCGACGCGCGGGAGCGACGGGCGCCTGAGCGGGCCGCAACGACCCGGCGCCGGACAGGACGCCGACGAGCGCGAGCATCAATACGACGTAGTGATACAACGTCATCGGCTTCCGGGCGACAACTAGAGACGCCGGACTTCGTCGTGCGCGTCGAGCAGGTGCCCGATATCCCGGCTCACCGCCCGCGCTTCGCGCGTTGCGCTGGTGACATCTTCGAGCGCCGATGAGACGCCCGCCGACCGGAAGCGAACCAGGTCGAGCTTGAGGTTCTCGAGCGCCACCGTAGCGCTCTCGAACTGACCCAACAGGGCTGACCGGCGAGTTAGCAGATCCGCCAAAGTGGAACGCTGGCGTTCCAGCAGCCCCAGCCGCCGGTCACGCTCCGTGCCCGCCGGTTCCACCCGCAAACCCGCGATGCGCTGGTCCAGGTGGCCCAGGGAACTGCCGTTGGCGTCGGCGTCCAACCGGTGCAGCGTCGTACCAACCGAAACCGCGCGTTCCACCAGCGCCCGCACCGTCTGCTCGATATCCACCGGAAGCATTTCCAGCTCCTTGGCGGACATGCGCGCGAGCATCTCGTGCACGGCGACGCGGCTGGCCGCCGCACGCCGGATCGGCGCACCGTGCGGGCCCTCGATCACCTCGGGCGGCACGAAGGAGAGGTCCAGTGGCTGCGTCGCAGCCTGCGCCGACGGCCAGGACATGGGCGCCAGCGGGGCGATTGGGGCAAGCGGCGCCGCAAGCGAAACGGGTGCGCCCATCCGAACCGCCGTCTCTCGCGGCGATCCGAAGAACAGCCGCATCAGTGGCACGCCGTCTCCCCACAGCGACCCCACCTGTTGGATCAAACGTGCCGCAAAGTAGATCGTGGGGAACATGACCCACGGAAAACCTCCCGAGGCGGCATTGATGAAGAACAGCACCACCGTTGTCGTGGAATAGCCGAGGAGACTGCGGCGCAACTTCGCGATGCGGTGCTCCACCGGCATTTCCGGCACCGAAAAGCCGGCCCGCACGGCTGCGCGCATATGGTCGCGCTGATCCCGGTACCAGCGGCGCAATTCGCGACGCGAGAGGCCGGCGGGCGGCAGCGGCCAAGGCACCATGGACGATGGCGGATGTGACGGCTGCGGCACAGGATCGCGGTGGGGCTGCACGTACGGTACGTGATGCTGCGCCGGTGCCGACGGAGCGTACGGCGCAGCACTCGGCGCGTCGAGTCGGCCCATGATGGCATCGCGCATCTCGGCCGCATTGCTCCAGCGATCCTCCGGTCGCTTCGCGAGACAGCGTTCCACCGTGCGCACCAGCTCCACCGGCGCGTCCGGCCTGCGCGCCATGAGCGGCGGCGGCGGTTCCGACACGTGCTTCATGAGCATCGCTGGCGTGTTGGTGGCCTTGAACGGCGTTTCGCCGGCCAGCATCTGGTATGCGACGATGCCCAGCGAGTAGATGTCGCTGCGGCCATCCACCTCACGCTCGCCCATGGCTTGTTCCGGACTCATGTAAGCGGGCGTACCCACCGCCATCCCCGCCATCGTGAGCCGGTGTTCCTCGGCAGCGGCGCGCGCAATTCCGAAGTCCGTCACGATCGGCCGTCGGGTCGTTCGGTCGATGAGGATGTTGTCCGGCTTGATGTCGCGGTGCACCACACCCTGCCTGTGCGCGTAGTCCAGCGCGTCGGCCACAGCACTCACGATCGAGCGCACTTCGTCCGGCGGCAGCGTTCCACCTCCGGCCAGCAACAGCGCCATGCTCTCGCCGTCCACCAGCGCCATCACGAAGAAGACCAGGCCGTCTTTCTCATCCACCGAGTAGATGGGCACAATGCTCGGGTGCGCCAGCTGAGCGGCCATCTGCGCCTCACGCAGGAAGCGCGCGCGGACGGCCGGGTTGAACGCGTGCTCGGGCGGCAGCACCTTGATGGCAACCTTGCGGTTGAGCCGCAGATCCAGCGCGCCGTACACCGCGGCCATCCCCCCACGTCCGAGTTCGGCTTCGACCAGGTAGTGCTCGCCGACCGCCGCGATGACGCGGTCGCGCAGGTGGTCGCTCACCCGGAGCGGGCGGACCGTCGGCTGCCATCTCGGCCGGCACGATCCGTCACCCGGGAAAGCTCGTCGGCCACGTACAACGCGCTGTCCACGCTCTCGGCCAGCGATACTGCCTGGAGAGCCAACGACGTCACGTGCTGGTGCGTCTGCGAGCCGGCGCGAAGCCGCAGGACATCGAGCTTCATGTTGCGCAACGCGATGGAGCAGGTTTCCAGCTTGGCGGCCACCGCGTTGCGCCGCTCACCCACGTCCTTCACCGAGCGGCGCTGCCGCTTGAGGAAGGCCAAGCGACGAACACGGTCCTCACTGCCGGCGTCCAGCGGATTGGCTTGGGCTTCGAGATGCGTGATCTCGCCTTCCAGCGCAGCTTCGCCGCCGGACACGACATTGCGTTCGAGGTCGGCCAGCGCCACCGCCAGCGCGTGGATGCGCTCCTGGAGCAGGTTCGCTGAGCGCACGACGTCGGAGACGCGATCGCGTTCGCGATCCGGCAGCGAGCTCACGAGACGGATGATCTCGTCGCGATCGGACATGGCCGACCGCACCTTGTCGCCGTGCGTGCCGGCCGCTTCGATCACGGCACCGGACATGCCGTGCGCCGCCAGTGCGCCGAAATCCATGGACTGCGCGCCCGAGGAACGCCGCGCCAGGTTCCGCGCGCGAGTCCGTTCGCGTAGCTGCATGCGCTTGTTGCGATCGAAGAAGGCCTTGGCGTACTCCATCCACTCCTCGAAGACGTCGGCCAGCTCCTTCTCCTGCGGCTGCTTGAAGACGTCGCGCCAGCTGTATCCGTCGCTCCACAGCTTGGCGTACTGCCACGCCATGTAGATGGTCCAGATCACCGTGACGAACGTGAAGCTCGGCCCGAAAATATTGATGAAGAGGATCGCGCCGTTCACGAACAGATACGGCGCCACGCTCGTGCGGAACTTCACCACCGCCGGCGCGTTGTACCGCATCGACTCTTCCGGTGACGGGAAGTGCGCGCCGTCGTCGTAGCCCATGCCAGCGTGGACCGGCATCGGCTGCGGCTGCACTGGCACGAGCGCCCCCGCGTCGGGCGAGGGCTGGCGCAGTGGCGGCACGTTGCCGGTGTCGAGCGCGGTGACCAGCGCGCCGGCGCTCGGGAAACGGCCATTGGGGTCCTTCTCAAGGCACATCATCACGGCGCGCGCCAGGTCCTGCGGCACGTCGCTGCGCCGCTGCGACACCGGCGTGGGGCGCTCGGAGATGTGCTTCACCAGCATCGCTGGCGTGCTGGTGGCGACGAACGGCGGTTCGCCGACCAGCATCTGGTACGCGACAACGCCCAACGAGTACAGGTCGCTGCGACCGTCGATCTGGCGGTCGCCCGCCGCCTGCTCCGGCGACATGTACGCCGGCGTTCCGATGGCCATGCCGGTGGCGGTGAGGCGGCTGTCGCCCTCGCTGGCGCGTGCGATTCCGAAATCCGTCACCATCGCGCGGCCGGTGTTGGCGTCGAGCAGGATGTTGTCCGGCTTGATGTCGCGATGTACGACGCCGCGCTCGTGGGCGTAGGCGAGAGCGTCGGCCACTTCGCGAGAAACGCGCCGCACGTCATCCACCGGCAGCACGCCCTTGTCGTGCAACCGCTTGGCGAGGTTGTCGCCGCTCACGTACGCCATCACGAAGAACACCAGGCTCTCGACTTCGTCGACCGAGTAGATCGGGACGATGTTCGGATGACTCAGTTGTGCGGCGGTCTCGGCCTCGCGCAGGAACCGCGTCTTGATCTGGCTCTGAAAGGCCATCTCAGGCGGCAGCACCTTGATGGCCACGACGCGCTTGAGGCGCTTGTCCTTGGCGCGATAGACAACGCCCATCCCGCCGCGTCCGATTTCAGTGTCCAACTCGTAGTGGGCGCTGAGGACGCGCTCGATGTGGGCGCGAAGCTCGGTACCCGACGCCGAAGCGGACGGGTCAACGGGAGGCGATGAAGGCACTCGGCTCGATCGAATTGTTGCGCGAAATGGGTGCGCTCGCAGGATAGTACCACTCATGCAACTCTATGGCTAGGAGCTACTTAACTGCAGGACCAAGAACTAGGAACTAGGAACTAGGAACTAGGAACTGGGAACTGGGAACTGGTTGGTGCCCTTCGGAACGGTGTTCTAGTTCCTAATTCCTAGTTCCTAGTTCCTGCTGTAGTGGCATCCCCCCCTACGTCACCGAGGCCATCCGTAGTTGCAATTCCTGCCAGCGTGTCGTAAGACAGAGCATCCGGGTAGGTCGGGAACCCGCCGGAGTTTACGGGGTGTCGAGCTAAGGCGAGTCGCAGCATCAGTTAGCTGTTTCGGGCTCAGTGGAATGAAGTGTGCGTTGCGGCAATGGAATCGCTGTGCCTCACGCGGGTAGGTCTTCAGATTCTCGACTCGATACTTCCATAAAGGATTTCCAATGGTTCAACGCCAAACCCTGCCCGTATTGCCACTGCGCGGTACGGTGATTTTTCCGGGACTTACGGCGCCCATCGCGGCGGGCCGCCCAGGCACCCTGCGCGCCATCGAAGCGGCCCTCCGCGGCGAGCGGCTGGTGTTCGCCGTTGCCCAGCGCGACAACACGGACGAACCCACCCCCGAGATCCTGTACCAGACGGGCGTCATCGCGCGCATCGGACAGATCCAGCGCGGCTTGGGCGGCGTGCAGCTGCTCTTGCAGGGTGAAGCTCGCGCGACAGCGCTGCAGTACACCACGACGGACAATTATTTGAGCGCGATCGTCTTGCCGGTGGAGGAAATGAAGCCGCTGAGCGCCGAGGACCCAGCGTTTATCGCGCTACACAAGGAAATCCGCGAACGCGCCGCGGAATTGGGCGAGCGCCGCGGCCTGCCGGAAGAAGTCGTGCACCAGGTGCTCGACGCGGTCACGGATCCGGGCCGGTTCGCCGACCTCGTCGCCGGCTATATCGAGGATCTGCCGGTCGCTGAGAAGCAGGGACTCCTCGAGACGTTGTCCGTGGAGGAGCGCCTGCGGCGAGTACTAGTGCACGTCCAGCGTCAGATCACGATGATCGAGACGCAGGAGGAGATCAAATCCCAAGTCCAGGAAGAACTGGGAGAGCGCCAGCGCGAGATGTACCTGCGCGAGCAGATGAAGGCGATCCAGAAAGAGCTTGGCGACGACGACTCTTCCAAGGAAATCACCGAACTCCGCGAAAAGCTGGCCAAGCTCGTGCTGCCGGACGAGGCTCGGCGCGAAGTGGAGCGCGAGCTGGGACGACTGGAGCGGTCGGGCCGTGAGTCCATGGAAGCGCAGGTCATCCGCACGTACCTCGAGTGGATGAGCGAGCTGCCGTGGAACACGCGCACGGATGACAGCCTCGACCTCTCCAACGCGCAGACGGTCATGGATGAGGACCACTACGGACTGCCGGATGTGAAGGACCGCGTGCTGGAGTTCCTGGCCGTGCGTCAGTTGCGTGCGCAGGAAATGGAGAACGAACTGCGCGAGACCGGCGAACTGTCCATCGACAAGCTCAAGGCCAAGAAGGACGATGCCACGCCGGGTCTGCACCTGAGCCGCGATGAACACCAGAAGATCACGGACAGCAAGGAGGCCAAGTCGCGCGCCATGGCAAAAGGCCCGATCCTGCTGTTCATCGGCCCGCCGGGCGTAGGCAAGACGTCCATCGCCAAGTCCATCGCGCGGTCGCTCGGCCGCAAGTATGTGCGCGCCGCGCTCGGCGGCATCCGCGACGAAGCCGACATCCGCGGCCACCGCCGTACCTACGTCGGCGCCATGCCCGGTCGCATCGTGCAGGGCATGAAGCAGGCCGGCTCCAAGAACCCGGTGTTCCTGCTGGACGAGGTCGACAAGCTGGGCGTGTCGTTCCAGGGCGACCCTGCCAGCGCGCTGCTCGAGGTGCTGGACCCAGCGCAAAACGATACGTTCACCGATCACTACCTCGGCGTTGCGTTCGACCTCAGCGAGGTGCTTTTCATCTGTACCGGCAACTTCGTGCAGAACATTCCGGGCCCGCTGCTGGATCGCATGGAGGTCGTCGACTTTGCCGGCTACACCGAGCGCGAGAAGGCCGAAATCGCGAAGCGGTACCTGATTCCACGCCAGTTGGAGGAAGCCGGACTCAAGGGCAAGAACATCACGTTCACCGACGAAGCGGTGCGGAAAGTCGTGTCCGAGTACACGCGTGAGAGTGGCGTGCGCCAACTCGAGCGGCAGATTGGGGCGGTGGCGCGCAAAGTGGCGCGTCGCGTCGCGTCCGGCGATTCGAAGGTGATCGAGGACGGCAAGATCGACCACGACGAGATCCGCGTCCTGCTTGGCCGGCCCAAGGTGCACCCCGAGCGTGCCGCCGAGGCGCACGAAGTGGGCGTCGCGACAGGCATGTACTACACGCCCGCGGGCGGCGACATCATGTTCGTCGAAGCCGCGATCCGTCGCATGTACGGCTCGGGACCGGTGTTGTCAGAAGGTGAGACCAAGACCCAGGTGAGCGGCTGGGGCAACGTGTCACTCATCCTCACGGGCCAGTTGGGCGACGTGATGAAGGAGTCGGCGCGCGCGGCACTCACGTATGCGGCCACGCACGCTGGCCAGCTCAAGATCCCGGAAGACCGTCTCGGCTCGATCGAGGTGCACGTCCACGTGCCGGCGGGCGCGATTCCGAAGGACGGTCCGTCTGCAGGCGTGACGATGTCCACCGCTCTGGTGAGCGCGATGTCGGGACGCCCTGTGCGGAAAGACGTGGCGATGACCGGCGAGATCACGCTGCGCGGCCGCGTCATGCCGATCGGCGGGCTCAAGGAAAAGGTGCTGGGCGCCCATCGCGCCGGCATCAAGGACATCGTTCTGCCCAAGGACAACGAGGGCGATCTCGAGGACATTCCGGAGGACGTGCGCCAAGCGCTCACGTTCCATCCGGTGTCCACGCTGGACGAAGTCTTCGCGGTGGCCCTGCTGCCCGCCGAAGAGAGCGTGCCGTCAGAGCCGGCGCGCTTGAAGGTTCCGAAGAAGCGGGCCGGTTAGG
>JBBTFS010000111.1:0-26249 GCA_038060705.1 Gemmatimonadota bacterium | reverse complement strand
ACGTCCTTGCCGATGCGCTCCAGTTCGGCGAGGTCCGGTCCGAAGACCTTGATGCCGACGGGCGTGCGGATGCCGGTCGCCAGCATGTCGATGCGGCCCTTGATCGGCATCGTCCAGGAATTCGTGACTCCCGGCATGCGGGTGGCGGAATCCATTTCCGCGACCAGTCGATCCTGCGTCATTCCGGGACGCCACTGGCTGCGTGGCTTGAGAGTGATCGTCGTTTCGAACATATCGAGTCCAGCAGGGTCCGTGGCGGTGTTGGCGCGTCCCGCCTTGCCCCACACGTGGTCCACTTCGGGGAACTGCTTCAGGGTGCCGTCCTGAATCCGGAGAATCTCACGGGCCCGCGCTACGCTCACACCCGGAAGCGTGGTTGGCATGTACAACAGCGTGCCCTCCTCCAGTGGCGGCATGAATTCACTGCCGATGCGCTGCAACGGGATCCAGCTGACGATGAGCGCGGCGCACGCGGCGGCAATCACAGGCCAGCGATTGCGGAGCACAAAGGCGATCACGGGGTCGTAGAGCCGGATGAGCCACCGGTTGATGGGGTTGGCCCGTTCCTTGTAGATGCGCCCGCGGACAAACAGCCCCATGGCCACCGGCACCAGCGTCACCGACAACACGCTCGCGGCCGCCATCGCAAAGGTCTTGGTGAATGCCAGCGGCTTGAACAGGCGCCCTTCCTGCCCCTCGAGCGCGAACACTGGCACGAATGAGACGGTGATGATGACGAGGGAAAAGAACAGCGCCGGTCCGACTTCCTTCGAGCTGTCCACGACCACGCGCCAGCGTTGGGCTGACGTCAGGTGTTTGGTCTCGAAGTACCGGGCGCCCTCGGCACCGGGGCCGGCTTCGCGCTCCAGGTGCTTATGCATGTTCTCGATCATCACGATCGCCGCGTCAATCATGGCGCCGATCGCGATCGCGATGCCGCCCAGTGACATGATGTCGGCGCCGACGCCCACCAACCGCATGGCGACAAACGCCAGGAGAATGCCAACGGGCAGCGTGAGGATTGCCACCAGCGCAGAGCTGCCGTGCATCAGGAACAGGACGCAGACCAGCGCGACGATGATGCTTTCCTCGAGCAGCTTCTCGCGCAGCGTAGCGATGGCGCGCTCGATCAGGTCGCTGCGGTCGTACACCGGCGTGATGACCACGCCTGGCGGCAACCCGCTCCGCACCTGCGCCAGTTTGGCCTTCACGCGGTCGATCGTCGTCAGTGCGTTCTCACCAAAGCGCATCACGACGATGCCGCCCACGGCGTCTCCGCGGCCGTCGAGATCGGCGATGCCGCGGCGGACGGCCGGGCCAATCGTGACCCGGCCCAATTCGGCAACGCGCACAGGCGTTCCTGCCGCGGTCGCACCCACCACGACGTTCTCGATGTCGCCGATGGACTTGAGGTAGCCCAGGCCGCGCACCATGTACTCGCGCTCGGACAACTCCATGACCATCGCACCGACGTCATTGTTCGCGTTCTGAATGGCGGCCATCACCTGCGTCACTGGTATGCGGTATGCGAGGAGTTTCGCGGGATCGATGTCCACCTGATACTGCTTCTCAAAGCCGCCGACACTCGCGACCTCGCTCACGCCGGGCACACTCGTGAGTGCGTAACGGAGATACCAGTCCTGCACGCTGCGCAATTGGGCGAGGTCGAGCTTGCCCGTGGTGTCCTCGATCGCGTACTGAAAGATCCAGCCCAGCCCCGTGGCGTCGGGCCCGAGCGTTGGCGAGACCGTCGCCGGCAACTTGCCCTTGAGGCTGTTGAGGTACTCCAGCACGCGACTGCGGGCCCAGTAGATGTCGGTCCCGTCCTCGAAGATCACGTACACGAAGCTCACGCCGAAGAACGAGTAGCCGCGTACCGTGCGCGCTCCGGACACCTTGAGCATCTCGGCGGCGATCGGGTACGTCACCTGATCTTCCACCGTGCGCGGCGCCTGCTCGGCGTAGTCCGCCTGCACGATCACCTGCACATCGCTCAGGTCCGGAAGTGCCTCGAGCGGAGTGCGCTTCACGGCCCACACGCCTGACGCGATCGCGGCGACGGTGAGTAACACGACGACGAACGTGTTGTTCACCGACCAGTCGATGATGCGCTTGAGCATGGGGCTACTCCGGCTTCTTGGGCGCGGTCATGTCCATACCCGGCATGCCGCCCATGCCACCGAGCAGGCTCCCGAGGTTGGATTCCGCGTCCAGCAGGAACGTGGCCGAGGCGACCACAGTCTCCCCGGCGACCAGGCCGCGCAGGATTTCAACGCGATCCGACGTCGTTGCGCCGATCTCGACGAGCCGCGGCTCGAGCATTCCGTCGGGTCGCCTCACGAAGGCGAGGTTACGCTCGCCGGTGGAGACCACTGCGCTGCGCGGAACGCTCAGGGTTGTGGCCGCGGTCGCCGCGCCCCATCGCAGCGTGGCGTACATGCCCGGCTTCAACCGCAACTCGGGATTGGCGAGCGCCACCCGCATTTTCGCCGTGCGCGTGTCCGGGTTCAGCGTCGGGTACACGAACGTGATCCGGCCGCGAAGCCGCTGGCCCGGCAGGGCGTCGAGTTCAGCGGTCACTACCTGCCCGAGCCGCACTGCGCTGAGGTCACGCTCGAACACTTCGCCCTCCACCCAGACGGTGTCGAGCGGCGCAAGGCGGTACAGCACGTCGCCGGTCATCACCCGCTGACCCTGGAAGACGGTCTTGTCCACGACGTAGCCGTCCACCGGCGACCGAAGCGTGATGATGCGGCGAACCGCGCCCGCACTCTCGATCGCGGCGATGTCATCGCCCGTCACTCCCCAGTACTCCAGTCGGAGGCGCGCGGAGGACAGGAGCGATGCGGCGTTGGCACGCGCGTCGGCGGCGCCGCCCGCAACATCGTTCACCAACCGCTTGGCGAGCAGCAACTCCTCCTGCGCGGTCACGAACATCGGCGAGTACAGCGCAAGGAGCGCAGTGCCACGCGTCACCGCCTGGCCGACGAAGTTCACGTCCAGCCGCTCCACCCAGCCGTCAACCTTGAGGGCGACGGTCGTGACGCGCGTCTCATCGAATACCACTTGGCCCAGTGTCCTGATCTCCCGCTCAAGACGACCTGCCGTCACCGGCGCGTAGGTCACGCCGATGCGCTGCGCATCAGCGAGCGAAAGCATGACCGGACCTCCACCTGACGGCGCGGCGTCGGCGGCGTGATTGTGCTCTGCCGGCATGGCCGGCTCATCGTTGCCGCGTGTCGCGAACCAGGCAATCAGTGCGGCGACAACAGGCATCGCCCCGATCACCGCCCAGCGAACCGCGCGACGCGCGACGCTGCCGGTGTGAAGCGTGCGGTCTGTCATGGTGCCTCCTTGCGGCGCGTTGAATGCGCGGCGACGGCGATCGGACTGAAGAGTTCACGGCCGAGCAGCATTTCCAGTTCCGACCACGAGCGACCCTGCTCGGCTTCGAGTTCGGAGAGCTGCTGCCGGTAATTGTTGACGGTCATGCGGTCATCCAGCAGCGTCATGAAGTCCACGCCACCGACGCGGTACGCCGCAAAAGCGGAGGCGACGGTCGCCTCGGCTTGCGGGATGATCGTCGTGTGATACAAGGTGGCCAGGCTGTGGGCGCGAACGAGGTTGGCGTAGGCGGTGATGACTTCGCTGCGCGTGGATGCGCGCATTGCGGACACTTCCGCCTCGGCCATCTGTCGCATCGCCGCTGTTTCCTCGCGCATCCTGAGCTGCCGGCTTCGCGCAAACACCGGCACGGACGCGCCGATCATCAGGCTGGCCATTCGCTCCGCCTGAAGCAGTGGCCCGCGTTGTCCGTATTGGAGTCCCACGGTCAGGTCCGGCCAAATGTCGCGACGCGCGGCCTGAGCCTGCGCCGCCGCCGCGTCCACGTCACGCCGGGCGGCCCGCACCATTGGCCGGTCGGCATCGGACCATGCGAGCAGCGACGCCAGCGGCGGCGCCGAGTCCGGAAACTGCGGCAGGGAAGGTGACCCGACCTTCGCGTCACCCGGCCGATTCAGCGTGGCATTCAACTGGCCCGCCATTCCGCTTCGCATGGCCGTCATGCGCAGCGTGTCGGCCACCATGCGGGCGATCTCGACCTGGGCGCGCAGCACATCGGCCTGACGCCCCTCGGCCACCCGGTACATGGCCTCCGCGGTGTTGAGCACATCCGCCAAAGAGCGAAGAGTCTGTCGCGCGACTTCGAGTCCGCGATCGACCGCGTACAGATCGTAAAACGCCATGGCAGCCTGGCTCCTCACGCTCCATTCGATGTCGCGGGCACGCTCGGAAGCCGCGTCTGCCTGTGCCTGCGCCGAACGGCCGGACAGGCCGAGTTTCCCGGCGATCGGCAACATCTGCATCACTTGGAGCTGCGCCATGCCGATGGCATCCATCGGCCGGAATCCCGGGATTGCATAGTTCATCCAACCGAGCTGAACGAGCGGATCGGAAGGTCGCTTGGCGGATGCGACGCGCGCGTGTGTGGCCAGCGCGAGTGCACGTGCCGCTTCAGCCCGCGGGCTGGCGGTGCGCACCTCGCGATAGACATCCGCGAGTTCGAGTCTCGACGCATGGGACGTGTCCTGCGTGGCCGCGAGCGCGAGCCACAATACGGCAATCATTTTTTTGAACCCCCCAAGTGGTGCGGGGCCGAATACCGGCCACGCCTCGTGTGTGCAGTCCCGACCCGATTCGGGCCTCGGGAGCGCGCGTCAGCGCGCGGGGGTCAGCTGCGCGGAGGAGGGGTCTCGCGCGAGAGACTGGGGTTCGTCGGCGTGCCGGAGAGGCTTGCGGCGACCCATGAGCCGACCGCGAACGGCGCCGTCGATGCCAGGGAGACCGCGACTGCCGGTGACGAGCACGTGCTCATTGTCGCGCACGCGGGGCCGGATTGGCCGCACGGTGCCTGTCCATTCGGAGGTGCCGGGCACTCATCACAACTCGTGGCTTCGTTCGGCGACCCCTGATGTGCTCGGGAGAGGCTCGTCATGGCGGCGTGATCCATGGCAACCGCCGTGTTCCGCGATGCACCATGCATTGGCGACTGGCCCAGCGAGAGCTGGGCGAACACAAAGGCAGTCGCGAGTGCGACAAGACGGCGTGTCACGAACACGATCGAACGATGCCCCCGGCGTGGGGGATTCGCGGTCGGGCAAGCGCCGCTGTATCGTCAGCGAACCCCTTACATCGGGTTACCACAGCCAAACCCCAACCTGCCGTAACCAATGCCTCGTTCGATGATGACTCCAGCGAAGACAATCGCCGCCCTCGCGGCCCTCTCTGTTGTGTTCGGCACGGCCGGCGTGTCGCGCGCCAACGAGCTGAGATCCGAGCGCGTCGTGTCCGCGCTCAGTGACTCATCGGATGTGGCCGCCGTGGTGCACGCATACCACCGGGCCCTGACCACCGGTGACAGCAGCGCGGCACTGGCGCTCCTCGCCGCGGACGCGGTCATCCTCGAGTCCGGCGGTGTCGAGACAAGGGATGATTATCGCTCCCACCACCTGCCGGGTGACATCCAGTTTGCGCAGGCCGTTCCCGGAACGCGTGCCGACGTGCGCGTTACCATCCGCGGAGACGTTGCGTGGGCGTGGTCAACGTCGGTCACGCAGGGCGAGTACCGGGGCCGCGCGATCAACTCCGCGGGCGCCGAGCTCATGGTGTTGACGCGGACGGCACAGGGCTGGCGCATCAGCGCGATCCATTGGTCGTCCCGCACCCGGCGCCCCTGAGCGCCAGGCTCCGGCGGAGCCGCGTCAGGCGTTTCCTCGCACGGTTCAGTGATAATGCTGGCGGTGCACTGCCTGCATCAATCCGACATTCCACGGACCGGAGGAATGGTGATGCCTTGGGAGAGCGCAGGTGTGCTTCGCGTCGGGCGAAGCAAGAGTTGGCGGATAGTCATTTTGACCGGGCTTGTCGCCGCGTCGGTAGCCTGCGTCCCGCCCAGTCACAACGTTTCCGCGCCGCAATCATCACCGTGTGACGACTCGCTCTACGTTCGACTGAAAGGGCAGAACCCCGACAGCCTCTCCGAACGCTCGTGGCAGCGATTGCAGAGCCTCGATCGGGACTGCGCCGCCACGCGCGCACCGGTACCAGTCGAAGCCGGTGGCATGATGGGCATGGGACACGGGCGCGGCGGCCGCTGGACCGGCGTGGGCATTGTAGCGGCCCTGCTGATGGTCATCATGATGACCGCGCTGCGTTAGAATCGCGCCAGCCAGCGTTTTTCGAAGAGGATTTTGCCCCAGTGCCACAAGCGGCTTGGCGCGCGGAGTTGGATCTGCGGCGCCGGCTCGCCATAGAAATTACCAGATCCGAGGCCGGCGCGACCGTCACCGGTCTCCAGGAAACACTCGCCGTGCCCGTCAAACGCTCGGCGCGTTCCGCGGCCGGTCCAAGCGAGCGCGATGTTCTCCGCGACCACCTCTGCTTGCGCATGAGCGAAGACGCCCGCTTTCGGGAGCGGCTTGCCCATGGTGAGCGGAATCGTCGTGACGTCGCCGATGGCATAGACGCCGGGGAACTTCGTCTCGAGGGTCGCGCGATCCACGGGGATCCACCCGGCGTCATTCGTCAACTTTGCCTCGCGCGCGACTGCCGGCGCGCGGTGCGGTGGCACGTACACCAACAGGTCGAAGTCCGCGGTCACGCCGTTCGCGAATACCAGCCGGCGGGCACCCGGATCGACTGACACCACCTGATGGCCCGGGTGATACGTCACGCCTTTGGATTCCACCATCTGACGGACTGCTTGCGACACCTGCGGGCCGGCCACTCCCATGGGTCCGGGTTCGGCCGCAAAGACGGTGACGTCGACCTCGCTTCGTACGTCGCGCTTGCGCAGTGCCCCGTCGATCAACATCGCCATTTCGTACGGCGCGGCCGGGCACTTGTACATCGGCGCGGCCGTGAGCACGACGACACGTCCACGCTGGAGCGTCTCAAGCGCGGATGCAGTCGCGCCGGCGCCTTCGAGCGTATAGAGATTGTGCCCTGATGCCGCCAATCCGGGAATCATATCGGGAGCGAGCTCGGCGCCAAGCGCTACGACAATTGCGTCCGCCGCGAAGGTTCGCCCGCCGGCGATGACCGTGCGCGTCGCCGCGTCGATGGCGGTGACGTTCGCGGTCACGACCTCGATGCCCTTGCGGCGCAGGCCTTCGATCGGGCGACGGATGTCGTCTGCCCGCCGCCCGCCGACCGCGAGCCACAGCAGGGAGGGCTGGAATAGATGGTAGGGCTCGCGCTCGACGAGAACGACTCGGCTGTCCGGTAACAGTTCGCGCAAGCGGGTGGCTGCAATCACGCCGCCCACGCCTCCGCCCAGGACTGCAACGGTCTTCGCTCCGATACCGGGAGTAGTCACGTGGACAGGCTCCTCAGAAGACAATGACCTTGTCTGCCCACACCGTCCAATCGGTCAGCTCGTCCATCGAGCTCCGGTGTGCCCCTTCGATCAACTCTGATGCCGCAATGCCCCGCGCATCCATGCACGATCCGCATACTCCCACAGGCGCCGGCTTGGTCGAGAGCACTTTCAGCATGCGGTTCAGGTTGTAGTAGCCGTCCGGAACCTGTTGGCCGGACTTGGCGCAGGCCGCCGCGTCCCCCATGAGGAACACGCGAACCTCCTGGGAATCGCGCTTCGACAGCGCGCCTGCCAATCGCAGCGCGTTGTAGCTCCGTTCAGTGCCGTACGGAGGATCGTTGAGGACGAACAGCGTCTTCATGAAGCCAACCTATCCAGGAGACTCAACATCGCAGTCGGGGGTTTTCAGCAAAGCTGTGGAAGCTTCCACTACACGGCGCACGTCAGCGCGGCCAGCGCCACCTGCCACTCATCGTCGCTCGCGGGCTTCCGCGCCCGGAAGTTTATTCCGAGCGTTCCGAATTGCGCCGCGCTCGACGACTGCGGGGCGCCGGCATAGACATCCACGCGTGAAGTGATTTCGAATCCCACAAATCCGGCGGCGACGACCGTCGCCTGAAGCTCTGCTTCCAGCAGGGCGCCTGCGATTCAGCCCTTCCAAAGTCCGATGTCGCGCTTCGCCTTCTCGCCCACCGTCTTCTGCACGAGGATGTCACCGATTTGAAGCCGACCTCCGGGCTGGAGCACGCGCGCCATCTCTTGCAGCCCCGAGTACTTGTCGGGGAAGAGGTTCAGCACGCCGTTCGAGATCACGACATCCGCCCAGGCATCCGCGACCGGGAGTGATTCCGCAAGCCCCTCGTGAAAGCGCACGTTGGAGAAACCGCCCTGCGCCGCGCTGGCGCGCCCCCGCTCGAGCATGGCGGGCGTCATATCAACGCCGACGACTTCACCGTCTGGGCCGACCATGCGAGCTGCGATCAGGCTATCGATGCCCGCGCCGCATCCGACATCGACGACACGCTCTCCGGCGCTCAGCACGCCCAGCGAGAAGGGGTTTCCGGTGCCGGCGAAGGACGCGATGCTTTCCTCCGGGACGCCGTCGAACCAAGCGTCGTCATATCCGAGGATGCCGGCCAAGCGGCGGCCCGTGTGAAAGTGGAACCCTTGGCCGGGATCAGCGGCGACCTGCGCGTACTCTGTTCGAATGGCGTCGCGCAGCTGGGTGACGTCCAGCCCTTCGATGGCTCGGCTCACGCCGGGCACGGTCATGCCTTCCGGTTGCGTCATGCGGTTCCCTTGACAGGCGTTCTTGTTCGCATATTCTATAGACTATTAGACCAGCTTGTCAAGCCCCACTCCAACGTTCGGACGCATGTCTGGCCATCGAGAGTTCAAGGATGCCCTCTACGCGCAGTTCGCGCGCATCGGGCACGCACTCGGAAGCCCCAAACGCATCGAGCTGCTCGACCTGCTTGGGCAGGGTGAGAAAACCGTCGAGGCGCTCGCGGAACACGTCGCGACCCCGATCAAGAACACCAGCGCCCACCTGCGCGTGCTCCGTCAGGCACGTTTGGTCGAGACGCGGCGCGATGGGACCTACATGTACTATCGGCTCGCCGACGAGGACGTCTTCCGACTGTTGCGCGCGCTGGAGGCCCTTGGCCACAGCCGGCTCGCCGACGTGCAAGGCGTCGTGCAACTCTTCCTCGACGGGCGCGACCAGCTCGAGCCGGTGACGTTCAAGGAACTGAGGCAGCTGATCCGCAAGGGCGAAGTCACCGTGGTGGACGTTCGACCATCCGAGGAGTACGAGGCCGGCCACATCCCGGGTGCCATCTCCGTGCCGGCGGCGACGCTCAAGCGCCGCCTCGGCGATATCCCCAAAGGTCGCGAGGTCATCGCGTATTGCCGCGGTCGCTACTGCGTGTACTCACTAGAGGCGGTGACGCTGCTTCGGAAGCACGGCTACCGTGCGCGCCGGGCACGCGATGGCCTGCCTGACTGGAAAGCGGCTGGGCTACCGGTACAGAGCGGCGCCTGACGCTGGCGATCGAGGACGCTTAACCCTCGTGGTGGGCTTCCGCCACAGCGCGAGCATGCGGACAGTCCGGCGACGGTGCTCCACGCCGGCAAAACAGGTGTCCCAGCGGACTCTCGGCATGACTCGCACAGTGCCCGTCAGACGGCTTGACGGACGGACTCGCCGCCTCAAGCGGATGTGTCATGAGCACGCCGGATGCCCACACCACGCCCAGCAATAGCGTGGCCACACCGAGAGAGCGTCGCGTGACGTGCGAGGTGATTTGTACATCCTCACCGAGCAACCGACGCACCCGCCTTTCGAGAAGAGTGTCGTCGCAAAACCCGGCCGCGCCCTGCGGCAATGGGACGGTTGGTCCTCGCCACTCGGCGAGCACGAGCAGAGCGGACGCAAGCACCAACGGCTCGATCTGCGTAACGGCTGCATCGTCAGCCAGAATCTCCGAATCGTCACGAAGGTCCTCGACAAGTCGTGCGAGCGCGGGAATCCAGAAGAGGGCGCAGGCGAGCGCACGCAGCAGTGAGAGCCGCAGTGGATCGAGACGCTTCACATGTGCTGCTTCGTGACCCAGTACCGCACGAAGCTGGCTATCGCTGAGCCGATCGGGCAATTCCGCCGCGACGTAGATAACCGGAGTGAACGCGCCGACGGTAAACGCAGGATTGGGCAAGCCCGACACGACGCGGATGCGTCGAGGTTGTACACCTGCATCCACCGCGGCGGCCCAGAATGCGTCGCCTTCCCGGGGTTGCTGCGCCTCAAGAGGTGCAAGCGCTTCGGACAGCCGCCGCCATGCCCGGAAACGATCCCAGACCGCATAGGCGATGCCACCGGCCAACAGCAGGTGAAACCCGCCGTGTACCGGTGCCAGCAACACATGAAGAGCGGCGAGGCACAGCGCTCCGAGGTGGTCTACACCACTCAACGCGCTTTCCAGGCGACCGGGCGCATGATCCACGAGAACAGGCAGAACGCCCAGTACGATCAGGACCACGACACCAGTCATCACGACATGGCGATGCGATCGCTCCCGGGCGTCAACTCGCGTGGTGAAGTTGGCAGGGCTCATACGCAATTCGCTGTGTGAACGCACGATCAGCCGCCCTGCTCCCGCAGGCGCTTACGAATCAATTTCGCGAGTTCTCCGAGTTTGACCGGATCCCGCTCGGCGAGCACGTCAACCAAAGACGCAGCGACCGCGTCGGGGGCAAGCGAAAGTATGCCCTCAACGGCTTTCCGGGAGGCGAGTGCCATGAACTCGTGCTCGCTCAGCCGTGCCTCGTAGTGGAACAACTCGTCCCGTTTTGCACGCTTCAGCAATCCTTTGGCCACGAGCTTGTTGAGGACGGTGATCACCGTCAGCAGCTCTACCTTATGACTGCGCGCGACCTGTTCGTGCGCCTCTCGGGCCGTCGCCGGGGCATCAATCTTCCACATCGCTTGCATGACGCGCGCTTCAAGGTCGCCCAGAACCTTGGCAAGCCCGTCCGCCGACAGGCGCACGGTGTCCTGCCAACGGGGGGTGATCTTTTCGCGGGGTGCGCGCCGGGACGTCATACCACGGTCAGTCTAAGGGGCCCGCATTGACATGTCATGCCCCGACATCTCGGCCGCATCCTTCGGGGTCGGCCTTGCGGTCAGCACCGCGGTGACGCCGAGCACGAGCACCGCGACCGTGAGTTCGGCGGCGACAGTCCGACGCAGCAACAGCACGCCCTCCGTGGACGCCAGTCGCGGCGTGACGCGCTTCCAGTTGTACCAACCGGTGGCGATTACCGCGCTCAGGACGATGAGCTTGATCGCCAACGTGCGACCATATGGCGTGAGCCAGAGATCTGACAGTCCGGTGAAAGCGAGCCATGCCGAAAGCAGTCCGCTTCCTCCGAGGAGAGCGACGGAAACGAGCGCCACCGGGGAGAAGGCATGCACGAACGTCGCGACGCTTCGTTCACGGTCGCCCTCGGGCGCCGAGCGAGCCGCCGGGAGTGCGGCCGCAAAGAGGACGAACAGCGAGCCGATCCAGCCTCCGGCCGCGAGAACGTGCACGACGTCGCCGGTCACAGCGAGCGCCCCGGCTGCCGCCGCGTGACCGGTCAGGGCCGGCGTCGTGGCGGCGACCGTAGCCCCAACCGCGACGCTCCACCAAGCACCCGAGCGACCCGCGCGGACCATCCGCGCGCTCTGCCACACGACAAGCGCGGCGGCCACTTGCAGTAGCCATCCGATGCCCCAGACAGTGCCCCCCAGCAAACCAGCGGTGAGTCGCACATCGAGCGCATCCGTTCCGAAGAGGGCATACGACTGGGCGCCCAGTCGTGCTACAGCCGCGAGCCCCAACACGACGGCGGACCACGTCGCGACGGCAAGCGCGCCGCTCGCGGCATCGGTGCGAACGGCGTCAGAGAGTGCGACCGACGCGCGGAGCACGACGAACTGAAACACGACCACCCCAACGAGCGCGAGAATGGCGAGGAAGGTGGTCCATCGTATGCCCACGTAGAGCGGGGCCGAAGCGTCGAAGGCAGCGTCGCTGCCTTGCGGAAGCACCTTCGGAGGGGTTGATGGCGCAGTCGGGATCTGCGGCGTTTCGACCATCACCATGAAGGTGAAACGGCCCCGCACCGGATGTCCGTCAGCTCCGGCCGTCTGCCACTCCACTGCGTAAGTCCCAACAGCGAGCGCGCCAAGGATGGGAACGAGCACCTCGCGGCGCGCGTCCCCATCCAGGTGGGACATCGGGCCGAGCGCTACCGCTTGGCTATCCGCGCCCACCAGGCGGACGCGCGTGATATTGAGTGGGGACGCGTCCGAGAACGTGAGCCGTAGCTCCCGCAGCACCGACTCGACGTGCGAGCCTGCTGCGGGGACAGAGCGCTTCAAACCACCGTGCGCCGACAGGGGCGACGCCGTGGCCAACACCAGGCCAACGCCGAGCGCGAGGGCGCCTCCGACAGATCGCATGCGGACCTGCCTCAGGGCATCGGAGGATCGGTCGGCCGACGCGCGCGACTCGCCGTCTGCGTGTGCCGCACCACCCACCGCCCGCCGCGCCGTTCGAGGATCGCCGTGCCGCGTCCGACGACGTCGATCTTCCGCTCACCCATCTCCGCCGTGAGGGCGTACCGGTACATCGCCCACGCCACATCGCCGACCACGCGCACCTCGATTTCGTGCGGACGATACTTGAAGTTGCGGAAGTCCTTGAGCTCCGGCGCCAGATGGTTGTCGCGGTAGTCGCGCCAGCCGCGATTGATGCCGGCGCCTTCGACGACTGTCAGGCTATCACCTGCGTACAGGGTGTCCAGCGCCGCGAGATCACCGCGCTCCGCCGCCGCAAACAGCGCTTCGATTGTATGCGCGGCGCGCTGGACATCCGCGCTTTGCTGGGTGGCGGGTGACCCGGCCGCGGCATGGTCGTGGCCCTGCGCGCGTGCGAGGGCGGGAAGGCCCAGGGCGATCGCGACGAGCACGGTGGCGATCCATGAGGTGCGGCGATTGGGCATGACTGGGCTCGGCTGGAGGGTCGGGGCGCTTCGTGCGCGGGAGCATTGGCCAAACGGTACCATATAGTATATTGCATTTTACGCGGCGTAAAGCCAGAGTTCAACGGACCGACGCCTCCATGCCCACTGACCCGTTGCTCACCATGCCTGTCTCGCGCCGTCGGATGCTCCAGTCCGTCGGTGCCGCGGGACTACTCGCCGGAACCGACGGCCTCTGGCCGGACTACGCGCTCGGGCAACCTGTGGCTGCGGCACCGCTCACGCCCCGCTTCGTCAACGGCGCACGCACCTTCGACCTCCGCATCGCCGAAACGCGCCTGCGCCTCGATGATCGCGCCGCCACGGCCGTGACGATCAACGGCACGGTGCCAGGGCCTTTGATCCGGTTTCGGGAGGGCGACGACGCGATCATCCGCGTGCAGAATGATCTGGACGAGGACACATCCATCCATTGGCACGGCCTCCTCCTCCCGCCGACAATGGATGGCGTGCCGGGCGTGAGCTTTGCCGGCATCGCGGCCAGATCCGGCTTCGAGTACCGGTTCCCCATCCGTCAGGCTGGAACGTACTGGTATCACAGCCACTCCGGTCTGCAAGAACAGCTCGGTCACTACGGTCCGCTCATCATCGATCCGGCCGAGCCGCTGTCGTATTCGTACGATCGCGAGTTCGTGCTCGTCCTCTCCGACTGGACCTTCGAGAATCCGTATCGCGTGCTCGCGCGGCTCAAGAAGCAGCCGGACGCCTACAACTATCAACGGCGCACGCTCGGCGATCTGGTCCGCGACGTCCTTGCCGACGGGTTCATGCCCACCATCCGCGACCGCTTGATGTGGTCCGCCATGCGCATGAATCCGACCGATATCGCCGACGTCACGGGTGCGACGTACAGCTTCCTCCTCAACGGGATGGCGCCGGAGACCAACTGGACCGGCGTGTTTCGTCCCGGCGAGCGCGTGCGGCTGCGCATCATCAACGCAGCGGCGGGGTCGTATTTCGACGTCCGCATTCCCGGAGTTCCGATGTCAGTGGTACAGATGAACGGACAACCCGTCGAGCCAGTCGAGACGGACGAGTTCCGTATCGCGATCGCCGAGACGTACGACGTCCTGGTGCACCTCCCAGATGATCGCCCGTACACGATCTTCGCCGAGGCGATGGACCGCAGTGGATTCGCCAGCGGCACGCTCGCTCCGCGAGAAGGGACGCGTGGGGAACTTCCGGCTCGCCGCCGCCGCCCCATCCTCGGGATGGCAGACATGGGTATGGACCACGGCAAGGCAGCGGACATGGCAGGAATGACCGGAGTGGATCATGCGGCGATGGACCACGCCCCTGCGCCGGTGACAGCGCCGATGCTCCGTGCGCCGGGCACCTTGCCGCCCGATGGGGCGCACGGCCCTGCGACGCATGGCGCGGGAAACTCAATGGTTCCGATGTCCATCAAGAGCCGTCTCGCCGAGCCGGGTGCCGGACTTGGCGCAGACGGTTGGCGTGTGCTGACCTACGCGGATCTGCGGGTTGAAAAGCCTAGGCCCGACTTCAAGGCGCCCACCCGTGAGATCGAGATCCACCTCACGGGAAATATGGAGCGATTCCTGTGGTCCATCGATGGCATGCCGTTTTCGGACGCCAAGCCGATCCGCTTCACGCTCGGCGAACGACTGCGCCTGACGATGGTGAATGACTCAATGATGAACCATCCCATGCACCTGCACGGGATGTGGATGGAACTCGAGAATGGCCATGGAGACCGGATCCCGCGCGTACACACCGTCAATGTGAAGCCCGCCGAACGCGTCTCGCTGCTCATCACGGCGGATGCCCCGGGGCGGTGGGCATTCCACTGTCACGTGCTGTATCACATGGAGGTGGGGATGTTCCGCGTGGTCGAGGTCGTGCCGGCATCCGGGCACGAGGGAATGGACCATGGGCATGCGTGAGCGCTTCTCCCGCGGGATCGTTGCCGTCCTCGGTGGCACGATCGCGATCCCATTGGCGATCGCGCTCGCCACGCCGCTCGCGGCACAGACCGCGGACCCCGCGCCTGCGGTGTCGATGCCACGCCACACAATGGCGTGGGGGACCGAGACCTTCATTCTGAGTGAGGTGCTGGAGTTCACGCCGACGGCGCGCAACGCTGCAGTGCGCTACGACCTCGTCGGTTGGTTCGGCGGCGCCATGCAACGCTTGTGGGTGAAGGCCGACGGAGTGCTGAGAACAGACGCATGGCAGGGTCGCACCGAACTACAGGCGCTCTACGGCAGACTGGTCGCGCCGTTCTGGGATCTGCAAGCCGGGCTGTGGGTTGATGCCGATGTCGGCACTGGCACCGCACGTGCGCTCGGCGGCGGCGCCGTAGGCCTGCAGGGGCTGGCGCCGGGATGGTTCGAACTGGAGCCCATCCTCTTGCTGAGCTCAGCGGGTGACCTCGGCGCGCGTTTTACGGCCTCGTACGACCTCTACGTGTCCCAGCGGTTCGTGGTACAGCCGCGGATCGAGACGTCCGCGTGGCTTGGCGCACGCCCCGAGTTTGGAGTGGGTTCCGGGCTTGGCGAAAGTGAGTTCGGCCTCCGCGCGCGCTACGAGGTGCGACGGGAGTTCGCGCCGTACGTTGGCGTGGCATGGGAGCGCCGCTTCGGCAATTCGGGCGCGCTGGCCCGCGCGGCCGGCACCATTGATCGAGAGATGTTCTTCGCGGCAGGCGTGCGCGCGTGGTGGTGACGGTACGATTCTCCGGTTACGTTATCCGTCCAAGCAAAAAGAAGCGCCTGATGTTTCACCGCAGCTTCCCTGTCAAGGCTGGCAGCAACTACGATCACCGAGGCAGTCTTCAATGAACCGACCGAACTCCGACCGCAATCGCGACACGAAGGCTCGTCGCTGGATCCTTCCGCTTACCGGTGGGCTGCTGCTCGCCAGCGTTGCCGTCGCGAGCGCACACGACATGTTCGTGAAACCGGCGCGATTCTTTGCTCCGGAGAACACCGATGTGCTGGTGCGCATATTGAACGGAACGTTTTCCAAAAGCGAGAATTCGATTGCTCGCACACGCGTGGCCGACGTCAGCGTGGTCGGGGCAGGCAGCCGAGCGCGCTTGGATACGTCCGCGTGGAGCGTGGCGGGCGACACCAGCACGTTCCAGGTCCGCACCGGCCGCACAGGGACGTATGTATTGGGCGCGTCCACGCGCACCAACATCATCCCGCTCACGGCAGCCGAGTTCAACCTGTATCTCAAGGACGACGGCATTCCCGACGTCCTCGAGGCGCGCCGTCGTTCAGGCGAGTTGGAGCGTCCAGCGAAGGAGCGCTATTCCAAGCACGTGAAAGCGTTTCTCCAGGTCGGCGCGACTCGCACCGATGATTACACCACAGCGCTGGGTTATCCCGCCGAATTGATTCCGGTCTCGAACCCATACTCGCTTCGGGTCGGCCAGACACTGCGTGTTCGCACGCTGGTGGACGGCGCTCCGGCAGCCAGCCAGTTCGTACTCTACGGCGGACGCACGCTGGAGGAGGGTCGCATCGAGCAGCGTAGCGTCCGGTCGGACAGCACGGGCGTCGCGTCAATCCCGATTCGCGCACGCGGCACGTGGTTCGTGAAGTTCATCAACATGACTCGCCTTACCGGCGACACCGCCGCCGATTACGAGTCCAAGTGGGCGACGATCACGTTCCAACTGCGCTGATGAAATCAGGGCTGCTGCTTGTTTCGCTGGCGCTGCTACTCGGCACGCCGGCGGAGGCCTTCGCGCACGGCGTTGCCCTTGGAGACAAGGGCTACATCCAGTGCATCACGGGCGTCAATCTGATTCCGTTCGCATACCTGGGCGCGAAGCACATGGTGACTGGCTACGATCACCTGCTCTTCCTGCTCGGCGTGATCTTCTTTCTGTACCGGCTGAGGGAGATCGCGCTCTACGTAACCCTGTTTGCCGTTGGCCATTCAGCCACGCTGCTGATTGGAGTGCTCACGGGCGTGAGCGCCAGCCCGTACCTCATCGACGCCATCATCGGCCTGTCGGTCGTGTACAAGGCGCTCGACAATATCGGCGCGTTTCAGCAGTGGTTCGGTTTCCAGCCGAACACGAAGGCGGCCACGTTGATCTTCGGACTGTTTCACGGCTTTGGACTTGCCACGAAGATCCTGGATTTCGACATGGCGCCGACCGGCATGGTCCCCAATCTGCTCGCGTTCAATGTCGGGGTGGAGATCGGGCAGTTGCTCGCGCTCGGCGCCATCCTCGTGTTCATGAGCCACTGGCGGCAGACCAGGAGTTTCCTGCAGCGCGCCTTCATCACGAACCTGGCAGTCATGACCGCCGGATTTGTGTTGATGGGCTATCAGGTGGCCGGGTATTTCATCACTAATGCCAACAGCTGAGGGAGAATCCCGCTCCGTGTCCGTTCCGAATCCCATTCCAGTGTTCGAGCCGCCGTCCGTGCGGCGCCTCATGCGATCGACCGCGATCGCTGCCATGGTGGCCGCCGTGATACTCGTCACCATCGTTCTCCCGGCCGAGTACGGCGTTGATCCGACCGGCATCGGCCGGATCATTGGCCTGAAGGAAATGGGCGAGATCAAGATGCAATTGGCGGAGGACGCTCGCGCTGCCGAAGCAGTTGCCGTCGTTCGCGCAGCGGCGCCTGATGCCACGCCCGCCACGGCGATGACGACAGCGACGCCGAAGTCAGACGTCACCGAGGTGACGCTCCTGCCCAGCCAGGGGAAGGAGATCAAGCTCGCGATGCCGAAAGACGCTCGCGTCAGTTTCTCGTGGGCGACCAATCGGGGCGTGGTGAACTACGACACGCACGGTGACTCACCGACGATCAAGTATCACGGATACTCGAAGGGCACGGGAACCAAGGCCGACAGCGGCCTCCTGACCGCGGCATTCGAAGGTCAGCATGGATGGTTCTGGCGGAACCGTGGCCGCGACACGGTGGTCGTGACTCTGCGCACCAGCGGCGACTATACGGAGTTGAAGCGGCTGCCTTGACCGGTGAGGGGCGACGCTATCGAGCCATCTGCGCGCGTCTCCGTGCCCACCATGCCTCGACGATCTCGTACGTGGCCGGAAGCACCAAGAGCGTAAGCAACGTGCTTGTGATCAACCCGCCGATCACGACCGTCGCCAGCGGACGCTGTACTTCGGCGCCCTGACTCGTCGATAGCGCCATCGGCAGGAACCCGACGCCGGCGACGAGTGCCGTCATCAGCACTGGCCTGAGCCGCGTGTCGGCGGCTTCACGAATCGCGTCACGCAGAGCACCCCCGGCGGCCCGCAACTGATTCATATAGGAGATCAACACGACGCCGTTGAGGACTGCCACTCCGAACAGTGCGATGAATCCTACCGACGCGCTGAGGTTGAGGTTGATCCCCCGCAGCCACAGCGCCGCGATGCCGCCGATAAGAGCAAATGGCACGTTGAGCATGACGAGCGCGGAGTGCCGCACGGTACCGAAGCTGGCGACGAGCAGCCCCATGATCGCCAGCAGCACCACGGGCACAATCAGCAACAGCCGGCGCGTGGCACGCTGCTGGTTCTCGAACTGTCCCCCGTACGTGATGTAATACCCCCGTGGCAACTCGACCCGTCGTTCGACCTCGCGACGCACCTCGGCGGCGAAACTGCCCAGATCGCGCCCGCGAACGTTCGACTGCACGACCGTAAGCCGTTGCGCTCCCTCATGGTCGATTTGCTCCGGCCCCTCGACCACCCGAATGCGCGCGACTTGTGAAAGCGCAACCCGGCCGCCTGACGGTGTGGCCAGCACGAGACGCCCGATTGCATCCGGACTCGCCCGATAGGCATCCGCGAGCCGCACGACCACCGGAAACCGCCTTCGTCCGTCCACCACCTCGGTCGCCGGGATGCCGCCCACCGCTGCCTGCATCGCGTCACGCACGTCGGCAACGTTCAAGCCGAACCGGGCCATCGCGGCGCGATCGAGGTTGAGTTCAAGCTGAGTGTCGAACGCGCTTGCGCGTGCCGAGATATCCTCTGCGCCACGCACACGCTCCACAATGGCGCGAATCTCCTCAGCCTTTTCCTCGAGAATCGGCAGGCTATCGCCAAAAATCTTCACGCCCAACTGCGTGCGGACGCCTGACAAGACTTCGTCGAGACGCATGGCCATTGGCGCTGTGAAGTCGTATTCGAGTCCCGGAATCTCCGCCAGCGCCGAGTCCATGCGCTCGATCAGTCGTTCGGGGGACTTGTCCCGCCACTCATTGCGTGGCTTGAAAGCGATGTACACGTCGCCCGCGAACAGTGGCATGGTCTCCACGGCCAGCTCGGGCCGCCCGAGGTTTGTGACCACACTGCGCACCTCGGGAAACCTGAGCAGCGTTCGCTCGACCTGTCGCGAGACGTCAACACCCTGCGGCAGTGCCGTCCCTGCGACGCGGCGCGTTTCGATGAGGAGCGAGCCTTCATCCAGGCGTGGCATGAACTCCGTCCCCATGAAGGGAAGGGAGCCGAGCGCTACCGCCAGCATGACGACCGCCGCGGCAATCACGCCCCAGCGGTGATGCAATGACCAGTCCAGCAAGCGGCCATAGCGCAGGCGCAGGCGCTCGAACCACAGGGCCGGCGTTTCGGGCGCGCTCCGCAGGAGGATGGCGGAAACAGCAGGTACATATGTCAACGCCAGCACCAATGACCCAAGGACCGCGATGCAGACGGTGAACGCCATGGGCTGGAACATCCGGCCTTCCAATCCATGGAGTGTGAAGATCGGGATGTACACGGCGATGATGATGCAAACGCCAAATACCACCGGCCGGCCGACCTCGAACGCCGCCTCACGAATCAGCGCGGCGCGGCTGGCGCGGTCCGTTCTCTCGCCGTGGCCCAGCTTGCGCACGTAGTTCTCCACCATCACCACCGAGGCGTCCACCAGCAGGCCAAAGTCCAGCGCACCCAGGCTCATGAGGTTCGCCGAAACGCCGAATGCTCTCATCGCGATGAACGCGACCAGCATCGAGAGCGGGATCACGGACGCCGTGATGAGCGCCGCGCGAACGTTCCGCAGGAACAGGAACAGCACCAGAATGACGAGGAGCGCGCCCTCAAGAAGGTTCTTGAACACCGTGCGCGTCGTGTTCTCGACAACCTCGGCCTGATTGTAGAACGGACGGACGCTCACGCCCAGCGGCAATACGCGCCTGATTTCCGGCAGGCGATCGATGACCTCGCGCAGCACTCGGTGACTGTTCGCGCCCTTCACGAGCACGACTGTCCCTGTGAGCGCCTCGCCCTTGCCGTCGCGCGAGACGGCGCCCTCACGCTGCGTTGCGCCCACGACGACATTGGCCACGTCGCGGATGAAGATCGGAGTGCCTGCCCGTGTGGTCACCACGATGTTGCCGAGGTCAGCGACATTCGTGGCGCGGCCCAAGCCGCGCACCCGCATGCGTTCGGCGCGGTCCTCGATGTAGCCGGCGCCAAAGTTGTCGTTGTTGTTGGCCAGTGCCGTCTGAAGATCGCGGACGGTGACGCCGTATCCGGCGAGTTTCGCCGGATCAGTCACGACCTGGAACTGCTGCGCCATCCCGCCCCACGAGTTGACGTCGGCGACGCCTGTGATGGTGCGCAGCAACGGCTTGATGGTGTACTCCTGGATGTTGCGCAGCTCGATGAGTGAGGCGGAATCAGACTCCACGAGGTACTGGAACGCTTCGCTCATCGCGGTGGACGGAGGACCGAGCATCGGTTGAAAACCGCCGGCTCCGCCGAGCTCCATGGCGACGTCCTGGAGCCGCTGTTGCACCTGCGCCCGCGCGAAATACAGGTCGACGTCGTCGTCGAACGTGACAGTGATGACGGACACCCCGGCCTTCGAGATCGAGCGAACGTCCTGGGCGCGAGGCAAGCCGAGCAACGTGGTCTCGATCGGGAAGCTGATGAGGTTTTCCACCTCGTTGGCCGAAAGACCCGGCGCGGCGGTCATGACCAGCACCTGATTCGGCGTCAGCTCCGGAAACGCATCCAGGTTCAGGGTCACGGATGCCCACGTCCCGGCCGCAACGAGGGTCAGCACGATGCCAATCGTCGCCGCCTTGAACCGCAGCGCCAGCGCAATGAGATGGTTGATCATTGCTACATCTCCATCTTGGGCATCTTGGCTTTAGCCAGCTGCGCCTTGACCGCATACGCGCCTGCAACCACGACGCGATCAGCCGACGTCAGGCCGCTGACGACCGACGTCCTGCCGTGGGCGGTGCCTCCCACCTGCACGATGCGCTTCTCAAAGCGGGCCCCACCCTGACCATCAGGATGCGCGACGAAAACGACGGTGCTTCCGTCCAGTCGCTGGATCGCCGAGTCGGGAACGGTGATCGCCGCCGATCGGTCAGTCGCTTCGATCCAGACCCGGGCGTACATCTCGGGGCGCAGTCGAGCGCGGGAAATCTCAACGACTCCCCGGACGGGCAGTGATCGCGTCGTCGCATCGAAGGCGGCCGACACACTCTGCACTCGTGCGGCAAACGTGTCGGACGGATACGGTGCCACGCTGAAGTGCAGCGACGACCCGACGTGAACGTCCGAGGCAATGCCTTCGGGCACCGCAACCAGCAGCCAGAGTGCCGTGGGGTCCGTGATCGTCACGAGCGCCGCGCCGGCGCCCACGACGGCGCCCGGGACCGCCTCCCGGGTGGTAACGACGCCGGCGATTGGAGATCGCAGAATCATCGAGCCATCACGCAGGTCGACGCCGAGCTGTTCGGCGTTGGACTGAGCCCGCTGCAATTCCGCCTCCGCCTGTCGCGCGCCGGCCTGTGCTGCCTCATCATCGGCAATGGCGCGCTCGTAGTCCTGGCGCGGAATGGCCTTGAGGGCCAGCAGCCGGTCGGCGCGCTCACGCGCCGCTTTCGCGTACGCCGCGGCCGAACGCCGGGATGTGAGCTCCGCGGTCGCCTTCATCACGTCTGCCTGCGCCATGCTCGCTTCCTGGCTCTGCATGGTCACGAGCGGCGCGCCGGACTCAACGCGGTCACCCGGGCTCACATGCACCCGGAGGACCCGAGCCTGCGCCGAAGCGGCGAGACGGGCGGTGCGATCTTCATTTGGCACAAGCTGCCCGGTCACCTCGACCACGCCGCTGATGGTCGCGCGATCCGGCGTGGCCCACCGCACGTGGCCGTTGGCGATTTGCGCGGCGCTGAACGTGGTTGACGTCGACGCCAGCGACGTGTCCGCTGCGCCTGACATGCCGGCCATATCGGCCATGGCTGACGCTGCGGAGTCTGCCGCTCTTGCCGAGTCCTTCCCGTCTCCTGCGTCGCGCGAGCACGCCGCGGCCAGAAGGAACAGCACGGCGGCGGGACGGCGAGCAACTCGTCCGATGTCATTGGCGATCATGGTTGGCGCTCCATCTGGGCCGGCGACTGCGTGTCGCGCGACGATTGGTTTGAAGTGGGCATGGTCAGAATCGCCGGCAGTTCGGTGATGCCGATCGCGGCATTCAACCGCAGCACGCTCAGCCGTCTGGCGGAGAGCGCGGCGTACGACACCTGGCGCGCTTCGGCCAACGCGCGGGCTGCGTCCAGCACTTGCAAGAGTCCGGTCGCACCTTCACGGTACGCCGCTTCGGTGATTCGGCGTGCCTCTTCGGCGCGCCGAACCAGGGACCCGTTTGAGAGGTCTGCCTTTCCGGCCCAGGCGGTCACCGCAACCCAACTCGCGCCGACGTCGGCATCGACTTGACGGCGAACCTGTTCTCGGTTGAACTCTGCCATCCGCCGGTCACCGTCTGCGCGACGCATCTCCCCGCGGTTCTGGTCGAACAGGGGAACAGGGAGGCTCACTCCGGTAACCATCGACCGCTCGCCGCCCATGGTCCTGACGCCGGCCATGATGCCTGCGTCGCGCAAGAACCGCGTCCGTTCCAGCGACACGCCGGAACGCGCCGCCGTGAGCCTCGCGTCCGCGGCAAGAATCTCCGGGCGACGCACCCGGGCGATGGCGAGCAGGGCATCACGGGTTGGTGGTTGTGGGCAATTGCAGACGGTGTCCGCCGTGAGGTCCACTACGGCTGAATCGAAGCCCACCGCGACCGCCAGCAGGGCGCGCGCCCTGGCGGCGTCGGCCAACGCCATTGCGAGGTCGGTTTCCGTGCGCAGATGCTCGACCTGCATCCGAATGAGATCAACCTCGGCTGCTGCGCCTTCACTCACGCGGAACTGCGTGTAGCGAACGAGAGAGTCCAGCCACGTCTGCACCTCGGTCAGTGCGTCCACGCGAACAGCTGCCCCTGCGGCCGCGAAGAACGCGGAGGCGGCCTCGAGCACGACGTCGCGTCGGGTGGCGGCCAAATCGGCTCGTGCCGCGCGCACCAACGCGCCTGCTTGCGACGCCCGCGGCTTGAGCTGAAAGAGGGGATCCAGCGGCAGCATCGCCGAGGTCATGACTTCTCGCTCGATTGCTGGAGTCGCGCCAGCCAGCGCGGAACTCGCGGCGTCCACCTGATAGACGAACACAGGGTTCCCAAGGCTTCGAGCCGTGGTCCGGTTACCCTCCGCGGCGCGAACCGCCGCCGCCGCCGCCCCAATGAGTGGGTGGGTTGCGACTGCGCGAGCGAGAGCGGCCTCGAGTGTGAGTTCCTGCGCGCGCTGCTGCGCGCGACCGCGCGTGCCCACGAATGTCAGCAAGGCGAACACGAATGCGGCGTGGCGCACGTGAAATGAGACGAGCACGATGCAACTCCGGAAAGGACGAATGCTCCGTTGTGCCGCCGCGAGGAACCGGGGCGGACGAATGCCAGCGGAGCGATGAGATGGGACGGCGGTGTATTGCCGTCATCGCCTGCGAGCGCGGAAGGATCCGCGCTACTGCTTCAGGCGGCGATCCGTCCTATCGGCGGAGGAACCAATGGCTCGCGAAACACGCTCGGCGCGTCGCTCGGGACGTGCGCAACCGACTCAGGAGTGAGCCGCGGCGGAGCGGCTGCAAACGCAACGGGCGCCTGGACGGCGACGCAATGATCGCACCCACATGCAGTCTGGCGGCCGTCGTCGGCATGGCGAACGGATGACACGTGGTCGCCAGCCGTTTGTTCAGCCGTGTCCGTCGGGGTGACGTACGCCGCGGCTGAAGCGCTGCCGCACAGCACCTCACTCAATACGATGTCGAGGGATGTGCATCCCAGGCACCATATCGAGAGCACGCCCAGGATGGCGCGGCTTGTGCGGACAATCAACGATCGGAGCATTGATGGGAACTTAGGGGCGCGGGCCGGAATGACAAACGGCGCTAACGCTCCCGCAGTGATGCCCGAAGCTGGTCCGGGTCCGAAATGGCCGGCCCACAGGTCGCATGGCGGCAGATGTAGGCGGTGCCCCCGGCGCCTTTGGGCGGCCGGTCGCGCAACAGGGCCACGTGGTCCTGCTGCGTCGGACCGCCTCCAGCCATCACCAGCGACGGCACGTATTCGCCACCTGTGACGTTCGCGAGTGCACGAAAGGCGCTGTGCTTCGTGTCACCCACGATGGTGACCTCCGTGGCGCCATTCACGACCATGTCGGCAGCGGTCAACGCATAACCAAACGCCAGCGGATGTCGCGCCATCGGTTCCGCGATTCGCGAGAGCGCATTCGATGCGCGCCGCACCATCGTCGCGTCTCCAAGCAGGTCCCCAAGACGCAGGAACAGATCGGCCGCCAGGGACGCACCCGCCGGCGTGGCGTTGTCGGTCACGTCCATCGGGCGCGTGATCAACTCTTCGTGGTCGGTGGCGGTGTCGTAGAAGGCGCCGGCGGCCTCGTCCCAGAACCAAAGCGCGATGGATTCCGCGAGCGTCCGTCCACGATCCAGCCACGCGCGATCGAACGTGAGTTCGTAAAGCGCCAGCGCGGCGAGCGCCACCGCTGCGTGATCCTCGAGAAATCCGGGGATCCGGGATACGCCATCCTTGTGCGATCGGAACACGCGCCCGTCGCGCACCATCTCGCGGAACAGGAACTCGCCGTTGGCCAGCGCCAGCGCACGCCACTCCTTGGCGTCGAATGCTCTCGCTGCTTCGGCCACCGCGCGCAGCATTAAGCCGTTCCATGACGCGAGGATCTTTTCGTCGCGCGCGGGCCACACGCGCTTTGCGCGCGCAGCGTACAGCACCTGGCGCGCGCGGACGATTGGTGCATCCGGAGCACGATCGTGCTCCACATGCAGGATGTTGCGGCCCTCGAAGTTCCCGCCCTCCGAAACACCCCAGAAATCGATGACGGCGTCGGCGTCGTCGCTCAGCAACTCACGGAGCTCCGCCTCATCCCAGAGGTAGAATCTGCCCTCCTCGCCCTCGCTGTCCGCGTCCAGCGTGGAGTAGAAGCCGCCGGCGGGCGAAACCATCTCGCGCCGCAGCCACTCCAGCACCTCGCCACAGACGCGCCGCACTTCGCTGTCCTTCGTCGCCTGCCACAGATGCACACCGACGCGCAACAGCAGTGCGTTATCGTACAGCATCTTCTCGAAGTGCGGCACCAGCCAGCGATCATCTACGGAATAACGCGCGAATCCGCCGCCCACCTGGTCGTAGATCCCGCCGCGCGACATGCGCACGAACGTCATATGGGCAGCGTCGAGCGCGGCCTTGTCGCCGGTGCGGGCCCACTGTTGCACCAGAAACTCCATCGCCATCGCGTGCGGGAACTTGGGCGCGTCGCCAAAGCCACCGACCTTCTTGTCGTACGACGCCAGTATCCCGCGTCTTGCCCGCTCCAGCACTTCGGCAGTGACCCCGTACCCAGCACCCTGAACCCCGAACCCTGTCTTATACATCTCGCGCATCGCCGCGGCCGCCTTCTCCACGTCATCCGATCGGTTGAGGTACGCCTCGCCCACCGCCGCCAACACGCGGCGAAACGAAGGCATGCCGGGACGATCTTCTGGCGGGAAGTACGTGCCGCCCCAGAAGGGCTCCAGGTCCGGCGTCAGGAACGTCGTCATCGGCCAGCCGCCGTGACCCGTCAGCGCCTGCACGGCCTGCATGTAGATCGCGTCGAGGTCCGGACGTTCTTCGCGGTCCACCTTCACGCACACGAAGTGCTCGTTCATCAGGCTCGCCGTCTCCTCGTTCTCGAACGACTCGCGCTCCATCACGTGGCACCAATGGCACGCCGAGTACCCGATGCTGAGCAGGATAGGCTTGTCGTCGTGACGCGCGCGCTGGATTGCCTCCTGACCCCATGGATACCAGTCCACAGGATTATGGGCGTGTTGCAAGAGATAGGGACTGGACTCGCCTGCGAGCCGGTTGGCCACCAGTTGACCCTTAAGGGTGAGTCGGGCACTATGTGTCGCGCGGGCGACACG
>JBBTFS010000110.1:0-12927 GCA_038060705.1 Gemmatimonadota bacterium | reverse complement strand
TCGTGTGGGCCTGGATCCTCACGATTCCCGCCGCCGCGTTCATGGCGGCGATCAGCTACGCCGTTCTGGCCGCGGCGATCAAGCTCTAGGTCAGCGGTTCCTGTCGCTTCCGGCAAATCGCTGCCGGATCTTCGCGGCGATCATCTCGATGGCGACAGTGTTGTCGCCGCCGCGCGGCACGATGACGTCGGCGTAGCGCTTGCTGGGCTCGACGAATTCCAGATGCATCGGCTGTACCGTCGTGAGGTACTGATCGATGATCTCGCCGAGCGGCCGGCCACGCTCCACCAAGTCGCGTTGCAGGCGGCGGATGAGCCGGATGTCCGGGTCCGTGTCGACGAAGACCTTCACGTCGAAAAGTGCGCGCACACGTGGATCCGTCAGCACGAGGATGCCGTCAACCACCACGACATCCGCGGCGGGAATGTGTGTCGTCGTGGCACTCCGGGTGTGCGTGGCGAAATCATACTCCGGCTTCTCGATGGCCCGTGCCGCGGCCAGCGTGACGAGGTGCGACAGCAGCAGGTCCCAGTCGATCGCGTTCGGGTGGTCGAAATTGATCTTGCGGCGCTCCTCGATCGTGAGGTGCGCGGCGCCATGGTAGTAGGCATCCATGTCGATGAATGCCACGGACGCCGAGCCGAGTGCCGCGGCGACGTTGCGCGCCACGGTCGATTTCCCGGAGCCCGATCCGCCAGCGATTCCGAAGAGAAGTGGCTTCATCGCGCGGAAAGCTGGGCGGTCCACGGACCGCGCGCCATCATCTCCGCCCGCGGGTCACCGCGCTATTTTCTGTGATCCATGCGCGTGCTTGCCCTGGTACTCGTGGCGGTTGCGGCCTGCGCTCGCGCGGGCAGTTCGCCGCGCGCGGCGGCCGGACCAGATTCGCTGACGCTGGTCGTGGCCGGCACTACGGACGTCCACGGCTGGCTGCGTGGCTGGGACTATTTCGCGAACGCGCCCGACAGCACGCGCGGCCTGACCCGTGTGGCGACGATTGTGGACTCGCTCCGCGCGGCCAACCCGGATCGCGTCCTGCTCGTGGATGCCGGCGACCTGCTCCAAGGGACGCTGGTCACGAGCATCGCGCTGCGTGATTCGCTCGGCGTGAATCCGATCATCGCGACCATGAACGCGATGGGCTACGACGCCGCCGCCATCGGCAATCACGAATTCAACTACGGCCGCCGCTATCTCAGCCGCGCCATCAACCAGGCCAGATTCCCATTCCTGGCCGCCAATGCGTTCACGCCGTCGGGCACGCGCTCCTATGTGCCGTGGACACTGGTGACGCGATCGGGCGTCCGCATCGGCATTGTTGGTGGCACGACGCCGGGCTCGATGATTTGGGACCGCGACAAGCTGGCGGGGCAGGTGGTCATCCGCGACATCGTACCATCCGTTCGGGACGCCGTCGCGGAGGCGCGCGGCAAGGGCGCAGACGTCATTGTCGTCGTGCTGCACTCCGGGCTGAGCGACCCCGCCTCGTACGACACCGCGGCGACGGGACTGCCGAGTGAAAACGTCGCGGCCCGGGTCGCGCGCGAGGTGCCGGGCATCGATCTCGTGGTGTTCGGCCACAGCCACCGCGAACTGCCCGACACGGTGATCGGCAGCACGCTCGTGACGCAGCCGCGCAACTGGGCCGGGAGCGTCTCGGTCTCGCGCCTCCGGCTCGAACGCCGCCGGTCCACGTGGAGCGTGGCTGGGCGGCACGGCGGCGTGATTCGCGCCCGCGGGCATGCGGAGCATCCGGCCATCCTGGAGGCCACGGCCGAGGTGCATCGCCGCACCCAGGAGTTCGTGAGCACGCCGCTCGGCGCCACGCCGGTCGCCTGGGATTCCGATTCCGCGCGCGTGATGGACACGCCGATCATCGACTTCATCCTCGACGTCGAGCGGCGCGTGTCAGGCGCCGACCTGGCATCCGTCCCTGCGTTCAACCTCAACGCGCGCTTCGGACCGGGGCCCATCACCATCGCGTCGATGGCCGAGCTCTATCCCTACGAGAACAACGTGTTGCGCGCCGTCCGGATTTCCGGCAAGCAGTTGCGCGAATACCTGGAATTCAGTTCGCGCTACTTCCGCGAGCGGGCGCCAGCCGACTCGCTCATTGACGGCGGCGTTCCCGGCTTCAACTACGACATCGTCGCCGGCGTCGACTACGTGCTGGACATCAGCAAGCCCATCGGCTCGCGGGTGACGACCCTGATGCGCAACGGGCGTCCGGTGCTGGACACCGCTTCGTTCACGATGGCCCTGCACGATTACCGGCAGCAGGGCGGTGGCGGGTTCGCGATGATCCAGGGCGCGCCGGTCGTGTACGACAAGCAGGAAACCATCCGGCAACTCCTCATTGACGAAGTGCGGCGCCGGGGAACGCTGCGGCCCGAGGATTACTTTGTGAGGAACTGGCGCCTCGCGCCCGACAGCATCGTGGGTCCGGCGTATCGCGCCATGCGGCGCGGGCCGTACGACCGGCCGCGACCCCCGGCGGCGCCACCACGCTCGCCGTGACGGCAAACCAGCTCCGGGTCTTCGTCAATGCCGATGCCGTCACCGTGCCGTCCGGCAGCTCCGCCATCGACTGCGTTCGGGCGTGGAAAGGTGACGAAGCCGACGCAGTGGCGTCGGGTAAGCGACTGATCACCGACAGCCGGGGACTGCCCATCGACGCGACGACGCCTGCCCAGTCGGGCTCCATCTATCGAACCGTGACGTCACGCGCGGAACGCGATGCCTGAATCGACCCGACCCATCGGCGTCGATATCCTTCGTCGATTGCCGAAGGCCGAACTGCATTGCCACCTGGATGGCTCCGTGCGCCCGGAAACGCTGCTCGATCTCGCCAAGCATCGCGGCATCGCGATGCCGAAGTCCACCCCGCGCGCTCTGCGCGAATACATGACCGTGCGCGACGCGCAATCGCTCGAGGACTACCTCATGCGCTTCGAAGTGACACTGTCGGTGATGCAGCGCGCCGACGCGTTGGAGCGCATTGCGTACGAACTGGCCGAAGATGCGCACCACGACGGCGTCTTCTACATCGAAGTGCGCTTCTGTCCGGTGCTCAACATCCGCGAAGGCTTGCGCGAGCAGGACGCCGTGGAAGCCGTGCTCAAGGGGCTGCAGCGCGCCGAGGGCGACTACGGAATCATCGCGCGCGTCATCGTCACCGCGATGCGCAGCATGTCGCCGGAACATTCCATGGAAATGGCGCGCGTCGCGGTGACCTATCGCCACCATGGCGTCGCCGGGTTCGACCTGGCAGGCGCCGAACTCGGGTACCCGGCAGCCAGCCATGCCGCCGCGTTCGAGTACGCGCGTGGGCACGATGTGGCCTGCACCTGCCACGCCGGCGAGGGCGACGGCGGCGCATCCGTCCGTCAGGCGGTCCACGTGTGCTGCGCGCACCGCATCGGGCATGGCACGCGGCTGTTCGAGGATCCGTCGCTCCTGGAATACGTGAACGACCGCCGCATCCCGATCGAGATCTGCCTCACCAGCAACGTGCAGACCCATGCGGCGCCGTCGTATGCCACGCATCCGGCGCGCAAGTACTTCGACGCCGGACTCAAGGTCGTGTTCAACACGGACAACCGGCTCATGAGCGGCACCACGCTCACCGACGAGTACGCCCACGCCGCCACCCACCTCGGCTTCAGTTTCGGCGAGTTGGCGCGCGTTGCGATGAACGGATTCGACAGTGCGTTCCTGCCATGGAAGGAGCGTCAGACCCTCATCGCCCAAGCGCGCGGCACCATCGAACGGCTGGCGCGCGAGGTGCTGGCGTGACCTCGCCGTACGGCGCCAAGGCGGCGAAAGTCGCCGCGGACGCGATCCAACAAAAGGTCCGTCAAGCGCCGCGCGTTGCGATCGTGCTGGGTTCGGGACTTGGCGGGATTGCGCGGGCGGTCGAAAGCCCGACCCGTATCCAGTACCGGGACATTCCCGGGTTCCCTGACGCCACGGTCGCCGGTCATGCCGGCGAGCTGATCTGTGGAACCCTCGCCGGCGTACCCGTCGCGGCGCTGTCCGGGCGGTTCCACATGTATGAAGGGCACGACGCGGCTCTCGCGGGGTTTCCGGCCCGCGTCGTGCGGGAGCTGGGCGCGTCCACGCTCATCGTGTCGAACGCGGCGGGCGGACTGCGCAAGTCGCTCCGGCCGGGAACGCTGGTGCTCATCTCGGACCACATCAACCTGATGATGCGCAATCCGCTCGTTGGGCCGCCGGAAGACGGTGATCAGCGGTTTCCCGACATGTCGGACGCATACGATGCCAAGCTGCGCGCGATGGCACGCTCGGTGGCGCGCGCGCAGAAGGTCAAGCTCGTGGAAGGCGTGTACCTCGGCCTCCTGGGCCCGACCTATGAGACCAAGGCCGAGGTGCGGATGCTGGCCAAACTCGGCGCCGACGTCGTCGGCATGTCCACCGTGCCGGAAGTGATCGTGGCGCGCGCGATGGGGATGCGCGTGCTGGGCTTCAGCTGCGTCACCAATCTCGCGTCAGGTCTGTCCAGCAAGCCGATCACGCACGCCGAGGTGCTGGAGACGACCGCGAAAGTTTCCGCCACGCTCGAGCGCCTGGTACGCGGCATCGTCGCGAAGCTCTGATCAGCGCCGCGTCGCTTGCGCCGGAGGCAGGGTCCGCACTCTGGCTTGGAAGTCCGTAAACCTGGTTGAGTTGACCGTGAGCGTCTTGATGATCGCCAAATCGTATTGCGCGACCATGGCGTCGGTCGACTGAATGCGATCTTCCTCGCCGGGGTGCGTGCCGAACCAACTGGCCACTGCGTCGGGCGCCGTCTTCCGCTCGTCCAGGAGGATCTGAAACATCTGCGGTATGCCGCGCGGATCAATGCCGGCTCGGACTACGTTCTTCACGGCTTCCTCGTCGGCCTCGCGCTCGTCGTCGCGGCTGAACTTGGCGAACAAGGCGGCGCCACCAACTTGAATCGCCGCGTTGGCCGCCTGACTGCCGCAAGCGTTGAGCAGGGTGCAGCCCAGTACCACGCCAAGGTTGGCACCCTGCGCTTTCTGCATCTGCTTCACCGAGTGGCGCCGCACCACGTGCCCGATTTCGTGACCCAACACGCCGGCGAGCTGGCTCATGTTGGTCGTTCGGTCGATCAGGCCGCGATTCACGTAGATGAAGCCGCCCGGGACGGCGAACGCGTTGACGTCTGGCGCGTTGACGATGAAGAAGCGGTAGTCCAAGCCGCGGGTGTCGGCGAGATTGGCGATCGAATCACCCAGAACATTGACGTAGCGGTTGATCTCCGCGTCCTGTACGATGGGCAGCTGTGAGTTGATTTCGGCCGAGTACTGCTGCCCCATCTGGACCTCCTCCTGCAGCGAGACGCTGCAGGCGGTGGCGAGGATCAGCAGGGCGGTGGTGGCGAGTCGGGTCATGGCGGGAACAGGCGGTCCGGAAGCGAAATCCTCAGGGAACCTAATCGTGAAACTTCTCACGCTGGCGCGGGATCTGAAGCGCCGAAAGGCGCGTGACCGGCAACATCTGTTCGTCTGCGAAGGTGTGCGCTCCGTGGAGGAGCTGTTGCGCTCGCCGCTCACGATCCGTGGCGCGCTGACCGCGCCGCAGTTGCTCGAGGCACCGCGTGGAGCCCAGTTGGCACAGGCCCTTCGCGATCGAGGTATCAGTGTCGAGCCGGTCGAGGCGAAGGAGTTCGGTTCGGCCTCCGAGACCGAGTCGCCACAAGGGGTCATCGCGATTGCGGAAATTCCGACGCGGTCGTTTGCCGGCCTGCCCGATGGCTGGCACGGCGTCGTCCTGGCGCTGGATGCCGTCCAGGACCCCGGCAACGTGGGCGCGATCGTGCGTGCCGCGGCCGCGCTGGGCGCCGCGGCAACCGTGGCCCTCCCAGGAACCGTTGACCTCTGGAACGCGAAAGTCGTCCGTAGTGGCATGGGCGCTCATTTCCGACATTTGGCATTCAGTGGTACTTGGGCTGACCTCGACACGTTCCGTTCCGCGTCCGCGGTGCCGGTGTGGGTGGCTGACGGCAAGGGCTTGCCCGTGACGGCCTCCGGCGCTCCGGACCGCATGATCCTCGTGGTGGGCAACGAGGGCGCCGGCGTGTCCGACGAGGCCAAATCGCGCGCCGAGCGAAGCGTTGCGATCCCGATCGCCGCCGAGGTTGAATCGCTCAACGTCGCCGTGGCCACGGGCATCCTGCTCCATACGCTCGCGCGCCCATGAGAGTCCTCGTCGCGGCCTACGCCTTTCTCATCGGCTCGATCTTCGGATCGTTCCTCAACGTCTGCATTGCGCGCTGGCCCCGCGACCTGTCGGTGGTCAAGCCACGCTCGCGGTGTCCGCGCTGCGGACACCAGCTGTCATGGTACGAGAACGTCCCGCTCATCAGCTGGATCGCGCTGCGGGCCCGTTGTCGCTGCTGTGATGAGCGGATTTCGGTGCAGTATCCACTGGTTGAGCTCACGGTGGCGCTGTGGTGGATGTGGAGCGCCCTGCAGTTCGGGCCGACGCTGCTGACCGTCCGGCTGGCCGTGTTCGGCACGATCCTGCTTGGCATCGCGATCACGGACTGGCAGCACTACCTCATCCCGGACGGGTTCACGGTTTTCGGGCTGTTCTGGACCATGGCGACGTCGGTCGTCGGGTTGTTCGCGTTCCAGCAAGGTCCGTTCGTGGACCCGTACGACGCGCTCGTGGGTGCCTGCGCGGGAGCCGGCATGGTGGCGATCGTGGGGTGGCTTGGCGAAGCCGCGCTCAAGAAGGAAGCCATGGGCATGGGTGACGTGACGCTCATGGCGTTTGCCGGTGCAGCCCTTGGCCCGACTCGCGCCATCATGACCGTGTTCCTCGGCGCGATGCTGGCCGCTGTGGCCTTTCCGTTGGTGCTGTATCCGTTGTCGCGCGTTCGACAGCGCGCTTCACGAGAGCAAACCGAACTCGCGCTTGATGCAAGCGCCGCGCACACCCCGCTCGTGCCCTTCGGCGTATTTCTTGCGCCTGCCGCGATGCTGACGTTGCTTTGGGGCGATGCGATGCGCGCGTGGCTCCTCAGGGGCTGAAGCTTCAGGGGCGCGCCGCACGTATGTCACGTATGACATGCGAGAGCGGGCCCCATGACTGACGACCAGAAGCGCCGCATCGGCGGCGAACTCGCGCGATTCACGCGCGACCTGACGGCCGAGGCTCGCGCCGGCCGGTTGGAGCCGGTGCGCTGCCGTGTGGACGAGATCTCGCGCGTCATCGACATCCTGCTCCGCCATGGCAAGAACAATCCGGTGCTCACTGGCCCAGCCGGCGTAGGGAAGACCGCCATCGCCGAAGGATTCGCCCAACGAATCGCCGCCGGCGACGTTCCGCTGGTGCTTCAGGACGTGAGCCTGCTCTCGCTCGACCACGTGGCCCTGCTGGCCGGCACGACGTATCGCGGGCAATACGAGGAGCGCATTCGGTCCATCGTCGCCGAAACGACGGCGTCGCCCGACGTCATCCTGTTCATCGATGAACTGCACAATCTGATTGGTCAGGGCACCGCCATGGGGGCCGCGATGGACGCCGCCAACATGCTCAAACCCTCGTTGGTGCGCGGCGATTTCCGGGTCATCGGCGCGACCACCGATGAAGAGTACGACCGCTGGATCGCCGGAGACCCTGCGCTCGAGCGCCGCTTTCACCGCGTGGACGTACGCGAACTCGGCGTGTCCGAGACGCTCGACATACTCAGGGCACGCAAGGAGCGCCTTGAGCGGCACCACAACGTGGTGATCACGGACGAAGCGATCGAGGCATCCGTCGTGCTCACCGATCGCTACGTCATGGATCGTCGCCGCCCGGACAAGGCGATCGACGCATTGGACGAAGCGTGCGCCCACCTCCAGGCGGTGGCCAAGTATCCGCCGCACGCGGCGGCCCTCATCAAGGACCGCATGCGGCGATTGCGCACGAGCGCGCGCCCCACGAGCAGAAGCGCCAACGGGAACGGCACGTCCGCCGCGAGCGGTTCGCACGACAGTGATAGCGGAGACAGCGACAGTCCCGAGTGGCGTCAGATGGCGCGCGACGGCATGAGCGCCCTCGAGCGCTTTGGCGCCGAGCTCGAAGCCATGCTCACCAAAGTTCCCGCGGGCGCGCCGGCTCAGGCAGCCCCTCAGTCCGCGCCTGTCCCGGCAGCGCCGCCCGCTCCGCCCGAACCGACGCTGGGTGAACTCGAGACGGAACTCGCCCGCGTGCTGGCCGACGAGGGCATCGTCGTCCGCGGTCACGACGTCGCGCGCGTCGTCGGTCTCACGACGGGAAAGGCGCTCGCCTGGGAAGGCATGTGAACGCTCGCCCGTTTGCGATCGCCCTGTTGACGGCGCTTTCCGCCGGTGCCTGCGACCGGCGCCGCGGCGCGCTGGATCCGATCGGCGCCCGGGTGGAGTCTGCCACGCCGCGCATCGAAAAGGCGACCGGTCTCACCTTCAAGACTCCGCCCAAGTACGAGATGCGATCGCGCGAAGAGATTCGCGATTTCCTCCTGCGCAAGTTCGAGGAAGAGACGCCGGCCGAGGACCTGCGGGCGCAGGAAGCGGCGTTCAAGGCGTTCGGACTTATCCCCGACACGCTGAACCTGCGCAGCTTCCTCGTGGACCTGCTCACCGAACAGATCCTCGGCTACTACGACCCCGCCACCAAGGTCCTGTATGTCGTGCGCGACGCGCCGGCGGATCTCACCGGCATCACGGTGGCGCACGAATTGGTGCACGCGCTGCAGGATCAGTACCTCAACCTGGACTCGATCCAGAAGTCGAAGGGTGACAGCGATCGCTTGTCGGCGGCGCAGGCGGTGTTGGAGGGACAAGCCACTTGGGCGCAAATGCAGGTAATGCTCAATGGTGCCGACCTCGCGACGCGCATCCCCGGCGGCTGGGACCAGATCCGGCAGCAGATCCGCGAGGGCCAGTCATCGATGCCGAAGTTCGCCAACGCTCCGATGGCGATTCAGGAGTCACTGATCTTTCCGTACCTCAGTGGTGCGGAGTTCGTTCGCCGCTACGAATCGAGGCGAGACACGCGCTCGCCGCTGGCGACCCTGCCCGTGTCCACGGAACAGATCCTCAGTGAAGAGGCGTTCTTCGGCGCCAAGCCGGACCTTCCGATGCGCGTGACGCTGCCGGGCAGGCTCGCGGCCGGTGACTACGAGGAGATCATGGGCGAGTTTGGCACGCGCCTGTTTCTCTACCAGCATGCGAAGGACAACCGGGCCGCCGTGGACGGCGCGCATGGATGGGGCGGCGATCGCTACCGCATTGTGAACACGCCCAAGGGCCGCGCGGTCGTGTGGGCAACCGCGTGGGACTCGGCGATGGACGCGGCGCAGTTCGTGGACGCGCTGGGCCAAGCCCTCGTTCGGCGGTACCGCACGGGCGGGGCATCCATGTCGAGTTCCGGCGTACGGACGTATGTGGGCCGAGGGCGCATCGTGGTTGTCACGCCACGCGAAGTCTCGGGCAACAACATTGTGCTCATGGTCGATGTCCCCGCCGGAGCCTCCACGGCGCTGATTGACCCGGCGCGTATCCGCATTGGGCGCGAGTAGCGACGCCCGGCTCGCGGAGGCGCTGCCCAAAGCGGCGCAGTCGGCCCCGGCCCCGGTCGTCGACGAGGCCGAGCGCCAACGCAAGCTGGACCAACTCAAGGGACGCGCCACGCTGCTGCTGGTCCTCTCCGGCGTCGTGTTCGTCGTGGCGCGCTGGCTGGAACCGCGCTACCCCTGGCTCGGCTACGTCCGCGCCACCGCCGAGGCGTCGTTGGTGGGCGGATTGGCGGATTGGTTCGCCGTCACGGCGTTGTTCCGCCGCCCGATGGGCTTGCCCATTCCGCATACCGCGATCATTCCGTCGCGCAAGGATCGACTGGGCCGCACCATTGCGGCGTTCGTGCAGCGGAATTTCCTGACCCGTGAGGTCATCGAAGCGCGGCTGCGGACGCTCAGGATCGGGGAGAAGCTGGCGCGGTGGGTGGCGCAGCCGGAGAATGCGCGTACCATCGCGCGTCAGGCGGCGTCCGCTCTGGCATCCGGTGCGCAGATGCTGCGCGATGACGACGTGCGCGCCCTCATCGACAAGAGCGTCGAGGAGCGCATTCGCGCCACCAAGGTCGCGCCCATCGCCGCCAAGGTCCTGGCAGTCGTCGCCGAGAGCAATCAACACCAGGAATTGCTCAACGAGGCGGTGGTCATGTTGGCGCGAGCGTTGGAGCAGAATCGTGACCTGATCCGCCAGCGCGTGCAGCAGGAGTCGCCGTGGTGGGTCCCGAACGCCGTCGACGAGAAGATCTACAAGAAGATCATGGTTGGGATAGGCCGGACGCTGACAGCGGTCCAGAGCGACCCACACCATCCGTTGCGCGCGCGCTTCGACCAGGCGCTGCGCACGTTCATCGACAACCTGCAGCACTCTCCGGACACCGGCGCGCGGGCCGAGGCCATCAAGCGCGATTTCCTCGAGGCCGAGGCGGTGCGCCGCTTCTCGGCGTCGCTGTGGAGCGACGCCAAGGACGCCCTGATCCGGTTCGCGGACCAGCCGGATGAGGTGGCGCGGGAGGGCGGGGCGGTGGAGCGCGCCGTCACCACGTTCGGCGAGGCCATCGCCAACGATCCGGAACTCGTGCGGCAGCTCGACTCGGCCGTGACCGACGTGGCGGCCTTCCTGGTCACGCGGTATCAGAACGATGTGGCCGAGTTCATCGTGCACACGGTGGAGAATTGGGACGCCGAGGTGACGGCGAATCGCGTGGAACTCGCCATCGGCCGCGACCTTCAGTACATCCGCATCAACGGCACGCTGGTGGGCGCGCTCGCCGGGCTGGCCATCTACACCCTGTCGAAACTCGCTCCGTAGACTAGGGCGAGAGGTGGCGGTCGCTTGGCGCGGCCGCCGGGGCGCTCATGTACACGTCGGCGATCTCGCGGGTCGGCCGGGGCAGCAGGGCCAGGTGCAGCACCTCGTCCATCCGCTCCGCGAACGTGAAGGCCATGTGTGCGCGGACTTCCGTGGGGACATCACGCAGGTCCTTCTCGTTTGCCTTGGGCATGATGATGTGGCGGATGCCGGCTCGATACGCCGCCAGCACTTTCTCCTTCACCCCTCCGATTTCGAGCAGCTTTCCGCGCAACGTGACTTCGCCGGTCATGGCCACGTCGCGGCGGACGGGACGCCGGCTCAGTACGCTGGCAATCGCGAGCGTGAGCGTGATGCCGGCGCTGGGGCCGTCCTTGGGGATGGCGCCGGCGGGGAGGTGGATGTGCAGGTCGCTTTCCTTGAACTCGCGATCCTCGACACCGAGATGCGACGCGCGCGAGCGCACATAGGAATACGCGGCGTCCACCGATTCGCGCATGACGTCGCCCAGTTGTCCGGTGACGGTGAGCTTGCCGGTGCCGTGCATGCGCAGGGCTTCGATGACCATCAGGTCACCGCCCGTGGACGTCCACGCCATGCCCGTCACGACGCCGACTTCGGGCTGGAGCTCCGCTTCTTCCACGGCGTACCGCGGGATGCCGAGGACCTCCTCGACCTTTTCGTTGTCGATGACCCAGGCGCCTTCCTCGCCCTCGGCTTTCTTGCGTGCGCGCTTGCGCATGATCGCCGCGACGTTGCGCTCGAAATTGCGCAATCCGGCTTCGCGCGAGTACCGGTTGGAGATGAATGACAGCGATTCGTCCGTGAACTGGATGTCCTTGTCGCTGATGCCGTGGTCTTCCAGCAAGCGGGGCAGGAGATAGCGCCACGCAATCTCGACTTTCTCCTCGACGGTGTAGCCCGCGATCTTGATGATCTCCATGCGGTCACGCAGCGCCGCCGGAATGTCGAAGATGTTGTTCGCCGTGCAGATGAAGAGCACGGCCGAGAGATCGAACGGCAGGTTGAGGTAGTGGTCCACGAATTGCGCGTTCTGCGACGGATCCAGCACCTCGAGCATCGCGGCCGTGGGATCACCCGACGGGCCTCCGCCGGCCATCTTGTCGATCTCGTCGATCATCAGGACGGGATCCTTCACGTGCACGCGCCGCAGCGCCTGGATGATGAGGCCCGGCATCGCACCGACGTACGTGCGGCGATGTCCGCGGATCTCGGCCTCGTCGCGCACACCGCCCACGGAGATGCGATAGCACTCGCGCCCGATGGCGTGGCCGATCGCCTGCCCGAGTGAGGTCTTGCCCGTGCCCGGCGGCCCAATGAAGCAGAGGATCGGGCCATGCGGATCGCCGCCGCGAAGCTTGCGCACCGCGAGGTACTCGAGGATGCGCTCCTTGGCTTCGTCCAGCCCGTAGTGCTTGGAGTCGAGCGCGTCCTGCACTTTCTTGAGGTCGAAGTCTTCCTGGCCGGAGCGCTTGTTGTACGGGAGCGAGAGCACCCAGTCGAGATAGGTGCGCACGACCTGGTATTCGCTCGACGCCGGTGACAGCATCCGCAGCCGCTCCGTCTCGCGACGCGCCTCGATGCCGACTTTCTCCGGCATCTTGGCCTCGTCGATCTTCTTGAGCAGTTCGATGGCCTCTTTCTCGCCCGGGTCGGCTTCGCCGAGCTCCGCTTGGATCGCGCGCAGTTGCTGTCTCAGATAAAACTCGCGCTGGTGCTGCTCGATCTTGATCTCGGTCTGGCGCTTCACGTCCTCCATCACGCGGGCACGCGCCACTTCGCGCTCCAGGCGCGTGAGGATAAATCGGAGGCGCTGACCGACGTCGAGTCGCTGGAGCACTTCGTCCTTGTCGGAGATCCGGAAGTTCATGTTCGTCGCCGCGAGGTCGGCGAACCGGCCGGGATCCGACACGTTCATCTTGAGGATCGCCGGCACTTCGTCCGGGATCCGCTCCACCATCTCGGCCAGCGTCTGCGCGGCGGTCGCCACGCGCGTGATCAGGTCGGTGACTTCAGCAGGATCCGCGGG
>JBBTFS010000109.1:3908-8210 GCA_038060705.1 Gemmatimonadota bacterium | reverse complement strand
CGTGCCTCCCGGATTCGTCATCACGGTGGACGCCTACTCGCGCGCCCTGAACGCCGCAGGCGTGCTACCCAAGCTCGAGGCGCTGCTGGCCACGCTCGACGTGGACAATGCGTGCCGATTTCCGATTCTCAGTTTCCCAACGCCTACGCCGCGGTTACCGGTATGCGAATGGCGATCTGATCCTCGACCGCGGTCACGCCCGGCGCCGACCAAGCCGCCTGCTCCGCGTCCTGCCGCTCGGCCCAACTCCGCACGGTGCCGCGCAGGATGACTTTGCCGTCCAGCATCTGGACCGAGATCTTCTTCGAGTCCACCTCGGCACTGCGCTTGAGCGCATTCTCGATGCGATCGCGAACGTCGGACGCGAAGGAATGCGGCTTGAGGGTGACGTTGTTCGTCACGCCGCGCACGCCCACCAGAGACCGCACGCAGTTCAACACCGCGGTGCGCTGATACTGCCAGTCCACCTGGCCCTCGAGCAGCAGCCAGCCATCATCCACGCGCACCTTCACCGCGTCCACGGGCACCTCCACGTTCCATTTCAGCGCGTTGCGCGCCGCATGGGCGATGTCAGTGTCAGTGCGGGCAAATGAAGTTGGCACCTTGACGATCAGGTCTTCCGCCAGCGCTTTGACGCCGGCCACGCGCTCGGCTGCCTTGATCGCCGCATGACGGCGCGCCGTGCTGTCCACGTAACCGGACAACGTCACAACGCCGTCGCGCGCGGCAACGCCGATCTCATTCGGGCCGATGCGCGGATCCCAGCGCAGCTCGTCGATGACGTCCCGCTGGAGCTGCACGTCGCTTTTCAACATGTGAACCTTGCCTTGCCGCGGCTCATGGACCATTGGCGGGGCGGGCCGCAGCCGACCGCCGCACCGATGCACTGTGGATCCACGCCGCGGCAACCAGCTGCACGATGCCGAGCATGAACGTGTAGAGTGCCAGCGCGTAGAGCAGCGCGAATGTCGAGGGCGGCGGCGCCAGGACCAGGCCCACTGCGCACGCGACGTTCATAAGGCTCCACGCCAGGATGGCCAGCCGCTCGCGCCAATGCTCCCACCGACGGACCGTGAGCAGCAGGGTGAAGCTTGCATTGAGGGCCAGCCAACCGGTCGATAGCGCCAGCGCACCCTGGGCAGACGCCACGGGGATGGACGCCGAGAGTACGCCGAACGCTATCGACACCACGCCGTGGCCGAGAAAGAACCACCGCGTGGATGGCAGCGTGCCGCTCACCAGGCCAGCCGCCAGTTCAAAGATCCCAAACGTCCCGATGACGCCGCCGGCGGCGACCATCGCCAGCACGAGCGTGGGCTCCGGCCAGCGGATCGCCACGGCCGCCAGCGGAATCGCGAACGCGCCCCGCAGCAGCAGCGTGAACGACAGCCGCTCGAAGTCGAGCTCCCCGCCGACGAAGGCCGGCGCCGGCATCGTCATCACCGTCCCGGCTTCCCCTGCGCCGGCCCGAACACGTAGACCCGGCGATCCAGCTTGTGGTCCGCAACGGCGTCCGTGATGTCGGACGTCGACACGAGGCCCACCAGCTGGTCGCCGTCCATCACCAGCACGCGGTGGATCCCCGAGGTGCGCATGAAGTCCGCCGCGTAGTCAACGGCGGTCGTGGGGGACAACGAGCAGATGTGACGAGTCATGGCTTCGGACACCGATGTCTGATCCAACGCGCTCCACTCGGGCCCCTCGGTGACGCGCATGCGCTCGGATACTTCGGCGCCTGCGTCGTCCCACAGGTCCGAGAAAAACGCGCTTGGCGGCTCGGTGCCTTCGGGCATATCCGTCTCTTCATCCCACTCACCCCACTCAGCCTGACTGTCCGGGCGTCCGGTAGGTGACCCCGGCGACGCGGCCGCGAGTTCCGCCAGGTCGGTGAGGCTCACCACTCCGACCACTTTGCCCTGCGACACGACCGGAGCACCGGTGATGTGGCGCGTGGCGAAGAGCGACATCGCGTCCCGTACCGACATTTCTTCGGGCACGGTGACCACGTCTCGAGTCATGATTTCGTTCAAGCGCAGCATAGGATCCTCCGCGGTCCGGCTACTTCCTGGTGGACACGCTGATCTTCTTGCCCCTCGCCTTCACGTTTTCCGTCTTGGGCAGCACCACCGTGAGCAGCCCGTTGTCGAACTCGGCCGAGATTTTGTCCACGTCCACCGCATTGGGGAGCGTGAACGAACGGCGGAACGATCCGTAGCGCCGCTCGAACACGTAGTACTGCGAGTCCTCGGCCCCTTCCTTCTTCTCCTCCTCCTTTTCTCCGCTGATGGTGAGGACGCCGTCGTCCACACTGACGTCGACTTCCTTGGCCATCAAGCCCGGCAGCTCGGCGGTGACGACGAGGGCATCGGGTCTCTCGACGATGTCCACGGCGGGCATCCAGCCCACGGCCGTGACGGGTTCGAGGGCGAGTGAGCCCTCCAGCATCTGGCGGATACGATCCGGCAGGTCATCGAGGAATGAGTTGGACACGGGAGCCACGGGGGCGCGGCGTGTCATGCGGATGAGTGCCATAAAACCTCCAACGGTAAAGAGAGTGTCTTTGCAGCCGCTCTATGGTGGTGTTCGGTGCGGGTTCCGGGTGTCGGTGGAATGGCGTGGATATGAGAGTGAAACGCCTACTACCCGGGGAATTCCTGAGTCAGCTCGTGGAGTACCGCAGCCGTGCGGCAATGCCTCCCATCGCGTCCAGCGCCTCGCTCGCACCGCCCGATACCGTTTCGATATCAGCGCCCTGGTCCAACGCCGACCGCACCGCGGTTTCCGCCCTCTCGGCGTTTTCAGCGACGTAGCGCGAGGACAGGTACAGGCGCGCCACCGACGCGTTGTCGAGCGCCCGCCGCGCCGCGTTCTCGCCCACCGCGGCGGCATGCCGCTCATCACCGCCGTTCGTCAGCTTCTGCAAGTCGCGGGCGTCGGCCGCGTCGCGCAGTGCGGACGCGCCTTGCCTGGCGGCGCGTTCCAGCTCGTGGTTCGGCGACTGCACGGTAATCCCTGACGCCTCGCCGGTACGCGGCAACAGGCCTTTCGGCAACGCCTCCTGTGTCCTGTGCAGCACGTCGGCCCGTCCGCCCAGAATGACCCACGCGTCTTCACCCGCATGGTGGGCGAGCTGCTGCGCCAACTGGCGTGTCATGCGGTCCGTGGCGGCGGACCATTCGCGCTGCGATTCGTCCTGGCCCGCCACGCCGCGCGTTCCCGGGTGGAACTTCGGGCCGACGCGGGCGGACATGTGTGTCGGATGATGCAGGTGTGGCTCCACCGAGATCTTCTCCAGCTCGGTCAGCTGGTCGTCCTGAAAGCGATACAAGTGCGCGGTCTTGCCGTCCGCGACGGCGAGAATCACGGGGCGATGTTGTTTCAGCGCGCGGACGTACGGCGCCAGCGCCACGCCGGTGCCCCAAGTGACCGCGCTCTCCACGGCGAAGGGCAGGCGCTCCACATGCTGAACGCCGCGGGCGGTCACGAAGCAAGCAACTCCATCCGCGCGAGACAGTTCGGGGATATCCATCGCCTCGAATGCCTCGCGGGCGGCGTCAAACGCGCGTCGCTCGGCTACATCGGCGTTGGCGAGCGCCTTGCTCAACCTGCGGAGTTCGGATTTGAGTTTCGCGCGCCAGGTGTTGCGTTGCGACGGATTGGTGGACCTGGCGGTGAAGTAGATGGACAGGGCGAATTGGTCGTCCAGGGTTTTCTGGAGTTTGGCGAGCGCACTGATGGTGGGAATCGTCATGGAGCCGCTCCGATTGCGGTTGCGCTAGGGCTGTCAGGATGACAATTGCACGGTGCCTGCGGGCGGCTGTCGACGCAGTCAGCGAATCCCGCAACGATGGGCGGTTGGCGTAGGGTTTTCGTGGACGGCAGGCGCGCAAGCGCCTGACTGCGAGCGTGCGCCACAAACGTGATCTTGCGGACGTTCCTTGAACCCCGAGGCATTTATGTCGAGCCCCATATCAGGTCCGGTCCTCACCCCGTCGCGCTCGCAGCGGCTGCAGGTGAAAGGGGAGGAGTTGCTCGCGAAGGTTCGCGAGTTGATTCATCAGGGCAACGTCCGCCGGATCCATGTGATTGGTGAAGACGGAGCGTCGATCCTGGAGATCCCGCTCACAGCCGGCGTCATCGGCGCAATCGTGGCGCCCGTGCTCGTGGCCGTCGGCGCGATCGCCGCGCTGGCCAAGAACTACACGTTGCTGATCGAGGCCCACGCGCCCCGTGAGGCAACGCCGGTAAAGCGGACGCCGCCGCAACGGCATCGCTCCAAACGGCAACCCGCTTAGCGCTTCG
>JBBTFS010000109.1:0-3808 GCA_038060705.1 Gemmatimonadota bacterium | reverse complement strand
CCAGCGCCATGAACTGCGAATCGGGTTCGTGTTGCGTGGCCACCAGCAACACGCGGCGGCCGGCGGCGTCCGAGTTGATGCGCGCGTACGTCTCGCCGTCGGGGAAGCGTGACAGGGTGACGGCGCCTGCCTCCGCGACTCCCGACGCGGCGATGGCCGCGGCAAACGGCGCGTTGCCGGGCAAGGGCAGGAGGAGCGGCAGCGCACTCACGCGTCCTCCATCGTGAGCACCTGCGGATTGAGCGCCAGCCACGAGCGTGCGTAGTCCAGTTGTCCCGGCGACTGGGCATGCACGGAGATGACGGGCTGTCCCTTGGCAACCACATCGCCCACCGCGACGCGGACGACGAGGCCGGCGGCATCCGCGCGTGGCGCACCCGCCAGCTTGGCGACGCGCGCCAGGTGCCGCAGGTCAAATCCCGCCACGCGGCCGGCGCGTGCCGCGACCACTTCGTGCGTGAGCCTTCCTTGGCGCCGAGTCGCCGCCACGCCGCTTCGGACAGGCCGGCCTCGTCCGGTGCGAGAATGCCGTTGGTGACCACGTTGAGCGTGGCCATCACGGACGTGCCGTTGTGCGACACCAGCACCCGGGTCTCGGCCAGCCAGCCTTCCGAGAGGCACACCGGGTTGTCGTGCGACATGTACAGCACCTGCTCCTGATACGTGTCGATGCCGAGTCGTTTGAGCCGCGCCACGTTGCCATCGGGGCGGACGGCCGTTCCGCTCGCGGTTGTCATGTGCGGGAGAGTGTACGCGCGCGCCGGTCCGGACAGTCAGGGTTCCACCGACCGCGGTGCAGAGATTCACCGACTTCGGCAAGCGCTGGCTGGAATGAACATTCGGGCGTGACAGGGCCACCGGAGTTCCTCATCCTCACCGCGGCGGATTGTCGTGCGGTCTTGGCGCGCAACCACTTGGGCCGCCTCGCTTTTTTCAACGGCGAGACGGTGGACATCGAGCCGATCGGTTATGCCCTCAAGGGCCACTGGCTGTACGCGCGGAGCGCCTGGGGCGCCAAGATCGAGTCGCTGGCGCGCCGCCCGTTCGTTGCGCTCGAAGTGGATGAGGTGGACGGACCGTTCGACTGGCGCAGCGTCGTGGTGTACGGAACGATCTACGAACTGCCGCTGGACGGTTCCGATCTCGAGCGGCGCGGGCGCCGCCGCGCCGTGTCCGCGATCAAGGCCGCGATGCGGGGTTCGTTCACCGGCCACGACCCCGTACCCGAGCGCCAGATCGTGTACGGCTTGCACATCGACAAACTGGCCGGCCGGATGGCGCGCCGCGAGTCGCGCGGGCGCGGCCCGCGCCGCGAACGTGTGCGGATCAGGAAGGCGCCTGCGCGCCCGCTGACCCGGGAGACATTCTGATGCTCGTTGACCGTCACCACTATACACAGATACTCACGTTGTCCACGATGTCGGCCGTGCTGGCCGGCGTTGCATCCGTGGCCACGTTGTTGAACACCGACATCTACGACGGTGTCATTCCGGCCGAGCTCCTTCTCGGATCGGTGGGGTTCGACGCGATGTCACTCGTCATCAGTGTGGCCCTGTTGGCATGTCTTGCCGGCATCAAGGCGGGACACGACCGCTGGTGGCTCGTTTGGACCGGATTGCAGGGCTACCTGCTGTATGCGTACGCGCTGTACGCGTTCGGCCTCGCGTACACGCCGCTCTACCTCATGTACATCGCGATCGTCGCGCTCTCCGCCTTTGGGCTGGCGCTCTTTTGGCGATCGGTGAATCCACGTCTGTTGCAGCACGTGCAGATGGCGAACGCGTCGCGTCGAACCATGGGCACGGCGCTCCTGGTGCTTTCCAGCATGTTCACGGTAGTGTGGATCGTGATGCTGGCGGAGGCGATCGTGCAGGCAGTGGAACTGCCGGCCGCCACCGTGATCGTGCTGGATCTCGCGTTCACACTGCCTTTGCTGGCCGTGGTCGGCGTCCTGCTGGTGCAGCAGAAACCGATGGGGTACCTGCTGGCGCCCGGGGCATTCGGGTTGTCGGCGGCGATCACCCTCGGTGTCGCGTTCGGCGAGTTCGCACGGCCGCTGATGGGCGGGGAATTCTCGCTGCGGATGACGATGCCGTACCTGATTCCCGGCCTGATCTGTTTCGGATTCTCGTGGCTGGCCTTCCACCGGATCGGCCGCAGCCTGCCGCGCCACACGCACCCGCACTCATCGACCACGCCGTCGCATCCGCACGGCGCCGTACAAGCCTGAAGGGGAGACTCACATGTCCACCACCGTCCGCGGTTCCAGGTCCACGGCCATCCGGGGCGCGAAGCGCGCCGGCCGCGTGAGGGCCCCGAAGGCTGCCGCAAATCCGGCGGCGAAGGCGCCGGCCGAGAACATCAATCCGACCGTAGGTCGGCCGAGGCCAGTTGTCCTGGCTACCGACGGCAGCCGTCTGGCGGGCTCCGCGATTCGGTTCACCCGCCTCATGGCCGATCGCGGACTGTGGGCGCCGCAAGCCGTGACGGTGCTCGAGCCGCTGCCGGTATCCGTGGCCGACATGACGCTGGGTCCGCCGACGCTCGTGTACCAGCAGGAGATCACGGACGGCCTGCTGGGCGCCATCGAGCTGCAGTTGGCGCGCAGCGGCGGCAAGGACTGGAAGCTGACCGTGCAGTTCGGGCGCGCGGCGCCGGTGATCGCCCGCTACGCGCGTGAAGCGCGCGCGGACCTCATCGTGATCGGACTGGGCAAGCACGGCAAGCTGGCACGCTTGGTCGGCGCCGAGACGGCGGCGCGCGTGGTCCGGTTGAGCGACGTGCCGGTGCTGGCGGTGGGCGAGGGCATGCGCGCGCTGCCGTACACCGCGGTCGCCGCCATGGACTTCGGCGAATCGAGCGTGCGGGCGGCGCGCGAGGCATTCGCGCTGCTGCAGCCGCCGGGCCGCCTGCATCTGCTGCACGTGCGTTGGGCCGTGAATGGCCAGACGCTGGGTGATCCCGCCTGGGAGCGCACGTACGCCGAAGGCGTGGAACGCGGATTCCAGCGCGTAGTGAAGCAATTGGGCGCGCGCCAGGGCATCACGGTGACCACCGAGTTTCGGCGCGGCGAGGTACTGGATTCGGTATTGTCGGTGGCGCGCAAGGTCGCGGCGGATGTCATCGCGGCGGGCAGCCACAGCCAGACGGTGATCGATCGGATGATCATCGGTTCGACACCTGCGCAGTTGTTGCGAGCGGCGCCGCACTCGGTGCTCATTGCGGCGCCCCTGTCAGTGGAATAGGGCGATAACAACAGACCGTAGTCTTCGGGCTTCAGTCTTGCGGTTGGGTTCGTTGAAGTAGGGGATTCACCCACTTGCTATTCCAGTTCCCCTACGTGGAATGCCGCTTCGCCCGATACTGACTGCCGGCGCTGCTTCGTAACATTTGCGGGAATTTGAGCTGACGCGGTTCGCGTCAGCCCAGCAATCCACCGTGCCCCGCGCACATATCACGACTCGAGGTCGGCCATGCCAAACCCCTTCAATCGAAAAGCAGCATTCGCGGTAGTTCTCACGCTTGCCGCAGGCCTGATCTACGCCTGCGCCGGTAGCTCAGGCACCGGCAACCTCGTGACCGGCGACGCCGCGTCGCGCGTGTACGTGCCCCCGGGCCAGTATGATGAGTTCTACGCGTTCCTCTCCGGCGGGTTCAACGGACAGATCAGCGTTTACGGCCTGCCCTCGGGCCGGCTGCTGAAGAACATCCCGGTGTTCTCACAGAACCCCGAGAACGGCTACGGCTACAGCGAAGAGACCAAGCCGATGCTGCAAACGTCGTACGGCTTGGTGCCGTGGGACGACAC
>JBBTFS010000108.1:2504-5643 GCA_038060705.1 Gemmatimonadota bacterium | reverse complement strand
GGACTCCACTTTCGCGACGCCCGTGCTCCAGCAACCGCTGGCGCTGGGCGCGGCGCGGCGCGCTGCGCGCGGCTGCGGCAATTCCCGAGCCAGAGGCGGCTCCAGCCGCTCCACGCGCTATTCGCCCGTCAACTCCCCGTGATCGCCCAGCGTGGCATGGCCCTTGAACCCGCGCACCACCACCTCGTCTCCGATGAGGGAATCGTGAAGCTGCGCCCTAGCCAACACGCACTTCTCACCTACGATCGTGTCCCGCAGCGTCGAGTCCTCGATCACAGTCCCCTTCCCGACTGACACGTTGGGGCCCACCGTGCTCCGGCGAATCGTCACGCCGTCCTCGATGTACACCGGCTCCACGATGGTCGCGTCCGCTCCCAAATCCTTCGGCCTCCGCGCCATCTTCCGCTTCTCCAGCATGATGCGGTTGGTCTCGAGCAGCGTGTCGATCTTGCCGGCGTCATACCAGCCATCCACGTCCACCACGTCCAACCTGGCGCCCTTGTCCACCATGTACTGGAACGCGTCCGTCAGGTAATACTCACCCTGGTTGGGCGGCTGCTTCATGACATGATCGATGCCCTCGTACAGCAGTTTCCAGTTCTTCAGGTAGTACAGCCCGATGTTGGCCCGCTTGGACACCGGCGTCGTGGGCTTTTCCACGATCTTCCGCATGTGACCGTTGGCGTCCGCCACCACCACGCCAAAACGCTGGTAGTCATCGACCGTCTTCACCCAGATGATCCCGTCGCCCTTGCACTTGGGGATGAGGCCAAGGTCGGCGTCGAAGATCGTGTCCACGAAAATCACCATCACCGGCTGGTCCACGTGCGGCTTGGCCAGCGCAATCGCGTCCGCCGTGCCCAGTTGCTTGAGCTGCTCGATGAACACGGACTTCCACGGCGTGTGCTTGCGAACGTACTCCTCGACTTTGTCCTTCAAGTGCCCCGTGATGTAGATGACCTCCTCCACGCCACCCAGCTTTTTGAGGTCGTCCATCACGTAGTCGATCACCGGCTTGCCGGCGATCTTGAGCATCGGCTTGGGAACAAGGTGCGTGTGCGGACGCAGCCGCGTACCCTTGCCCGCAAGCGGAATGATCACTTTCATGGCTTGCTGGTTCCCTCGCGGCCGTATTTGTCCTTGAGACGCACGACGTCATCCAGGTGCGGCGTGGACGCCTCCAGCACGTCGCAATCGGTGACCGCCTGGATGTAGTGCACCGTGCCCGGGGCAATGCGGAACGAGTCGCCCCGCTTGAGCTTCATGTCGCTGAGCTCCTCGCTGCCCGGCATTTTGACCCAATAGATCAGCTCGCCCGACAAGAGGTGCACGGTCTCGTCCTTCACGTTGTGGTACTGGACAGACAGCTGATGCCCCGCCTTCACGTGCAGGATTTTCCCGACGTACGTGTCTGTGTGCGCCCAGATGAGCTCATAGCCCCACGGCTTCTCGACGCGCTTGGGCGCGACGCGGCCGGTGAGCGGATTGCCGGCGGGATACTCAGGATTGGATGGCATCGCGCTAAAAATGTACTCGGCCGACGCTAGCGAAAGCCGTCCTCATACAACTCGGCCAACCGCGACAGCGGAGAAAAGTCGCCCGTGGCCTCCGCGGTCTGGATGAATCCGCGGAAGTCGGGAGACAGGTGCGGACAGCCGTCGAGTGACGCGGCGATCGAGCGCGACGACAACTGTTTCTCGCTCTGACTCAGCACGAACGCGCGAATCTCGGGATTGGCTGACGCGTCCGCGGCCAACCGAACCGCCCGTGGAAGCGTCAGGCCGGCTTCGATGGCCGTGGCCAGCGCCCGCGCCATGCGCGCCCGAGCCATCGGCGGCTTGCGACCGTAGGCGGCCGCGACGCCGGCGATCAGACCGCCGGCGCCCGCCAGCAGCACCGTGACGCCACCGAAGGCCGCGACGAAGTACGCCGTCACGTGGCCATCGAACGCCAGCTTGAACGGCGCGATGAAGCAGGCCGCCAGGCCGGTGAACATCGGGTACGCCATCTGCTTCTTCACGCTCACCATCAGCGCGTGCTTCTTCATATAGAAGTCGCCCAGGAGCCGCAGCGCGTCGTCCAGCCGTCCCGACTCCTCGCCAACGGTCAGCAGGGCGCGCTCGAATTCCTCAAAGCGCTTCCCGCCTGATTTGACCAACTCGGCGATTCCGCGGCCACGATTGGTGCCGTCGAGCAACCACTGCCGGACACTCTCCGTCTGCGCGGACTCGCGCGGCCCCATGGTCTCGAAGCTCTTGGGGTGCGTGAACGCAGCCGAGTGGCCGGCGCGCCACATGCGGTAGAACTCGGAGCGATGCCGGCCATCGTCGAGCGCGTTGAACGCCGAAAAGACGCTTTGCACTCTTGAAGATGCACTCGGCCGCGTCGCAAGCGCGACCGCAATGCCTAGCATCCGGGCAAGATGAGGATGACTTTTCGATTAACTCGCTGGCGGACGCCGCTTACGCCGGTATCGTATGCCAGACCCATGTACTCCACCTGCCTCTACTGCCATTCCCACCTCGGCGCCAACGAGAGCATCGAGGTCTTTCAGGTGGGCAGGCGCCTGGCGTTCGACGAACGCAACGGACGGCTGTGGGTGGTGTGCTCCGGTTGTGGACGCTGGAATCTCTCGCCGCTGGACGAGCGCCACGAGGCCATCGAGACGTGCGAACGACTCTTTCGGGGCTCGCGCCTCCGCGTCACAACTGACGAAATCGGGCTCGCGCGACTGCCGGACGGCACTGAGTTGGTGCGCATCGGTGAACCACTAAGGCCGGAGTTCGCCGCGTGGCGCTATGGCCAGCGGTTCGTGCAGCGCCGTGTGCGTTCGCACTTCGCGGCGGGCAGCGCGGCGATTGCGGCCGGAGTCGGCGCTCTGGCGGTCGGCGCCGGCGCCGTGGCCTTTGCCCCGCTTCTCGCGCCCGCGGTCACTCTGTTCGGCCAGTTCTCCATCGTCGTAGTCCCCGCGGTGACCGCGGCCGCCGGCGCAGTCCCGGTGGTGGGGGCGCTCGCCGCCAGGGAGTACGTGCAGCACGGCCGCGTGGTGGGCCGATTCAACCGGCGAGGACGCGTGGTGACCGTGCGGGCGAAACATGCGGAGGCTGCCGAACTGCGCGTGACCAGACACGACAGTCCA
>JBBTFS010000108.1:0-2404 GCA_038060705.1 Gemmatimonadota bacterium | reverse complement strand
GCGGGCGAAACATGCGGAGGCTGCCGAACTGCGCGTGACCAGACACGACAGTCCATCCGTGACGCTTGATGTTCCGCACGACGAGGGGTGGGCGCACTTCGATGGCATCGAGGCGATGCACGCGGCAGGCACGTTGCTTGCCGGCGCCAACCGGTACGGCGCCTCCACGTCCCAAGTGCAGGACGCGGTGAGTCGCGTCGGGGAGTACGGTGACGCCACCGGCTACCTGGTCGCCGCGTCGGACCTGGGTGGCTCGCGCGGCGGGCGCATCACGTCAGTGCTCCGCGCCTGGCGTCAACTGGGGACGATGCGCCTCTCGAGAACCGAGTGCCTGGCGCTCGAGATGTCGCTGCACGAGGAGGCGGAGCGGCGCGCGTTCGATGGCGAGCTTGCCATCCTCGAGGCCGCGTGGCGGGAAGCGGAGGAGTTGGCGCTGGTAGCTGACGGCCTGTAGGCTTGCCAGGCAATCAGCACCTTCCGCGGAAGAACAGCTGCCCCTTGGCGAGGCCGAATGAAGAGCCGGCTGCGGATGCTCCGCGCAGAACGCAACCGATGGCGCGCGTTAGCGTCTGCGCACATCTTGGTCGGCAATGACGATCGCAATCCTGCGGACCCTGCTACGCCGCGATATCGGCGCGGTGCGCCGCGAAGTCGAAGCCTATCCGGACGACGAGTCCCTTTGGAAGCCCGTGCCCGGCGTTCCCAATCTGGGCGGCACACTTGCCCTGCACATCGCCGGGAACCTCCAGCATTTCTTGGGCGCCATCCTGGCCAAGGACGGCTTTGTCCGCGACCGTGACGCGGAGTTCGCGCGGCGCAACGTAGCGCGTGCCGAGATCCTGCGCGGACTTGACGACGCGCAGGCGTCGGTGGACCGAACGCTCGCGCAAATGGACAACCTGGACCTGGAACTCCCCTACCCCGAGTTGATCGCCAAGCGCAGGGTGAGCACTGGCGTGTTCCTCACGCATCTCGCGGTGCACCTGGGCTATCACTTGGGCCAGCTGGACTACCACCGGCGCGCGGCCACCAAAGACGAACGCGGCATCGACGCGGTGTCGGTGCGGGAGCTGCCAGAGATCGCGTGAGCGTCGCCGTCCGCCTTGGCGCCGCGGATGACCTGCCCCATGTCGCTGAGCTGTATCGCGAGTGGGGCTATCGGTCCGCGGCGCATCCCAGCGACACTCTCATCGTCGCCGAGAACGATCACCGAATTGTCGGCGCATTGCGGCTGGTGGTGGAAGACGGTCATTGTGTATTGCGCGGCATGCGCGTCCAGCCGGCGTATCAACGCACCGGTGTCGGCACGCGGATGCTGGAACTGGCGGTGAAGCACATAGGCGCGCGCGAGTGCTTCGGCATTCCGTACGAACACCTGCTGCCCTTCTACGCCAAGGTCGGCTTCGTGGAAGTCCCACCCGCCGACGCGCCGCCGTTCCTGGCCGAAAGGTCAGAGTCGTATCGGGTCGAGGGCTTGAAGGTCGCGATTATCCGGCGGCCACCCCGGCCACCCCTGCCACCCCGGTGATCGGGCCCGCGACCCGGATCAGACCAGCTGCATCAGAATCGCCACGTGGCGACGAGGCCAGACTGCGCGCTGCTTTCCGCGATGGCGATGCGATGCACCGTGGCATGAACGCCGAGTCCCACCGGGAACAAGTAGCCGATGCCCGCGCCAATCATGAACTTTGTGGACGTGTACGTACCCGTGCCGGGGAGCAACACAGTGGTGTCGTTGTCCGCGAGGCTTCCGCGAGCGATGCTGGGGATGAATGAGAGCGTCAGCAGTCCGTCGTACATCTGGGACAGGCTCACCGTCATCGGCAAAGACGCCGCGAACGACTTGGCGCTGAGATCCCGCTTCTCGGCTTTTCCGTAGCCGACGCTCAGTTGGTACGCGATTTCGGTGTCTGCCTCTTCCGGATGTTGCGCGTCAAAATGCAGGAGCGTGCCGGACGCATCGAGACTTGCCATTGACAGTCCGGTGCAGCCGGATTCGCACGTCCGATAACCGTACGTCGCTCCAAGAGAAACGCCGCGCCAAACCCGCAGCTTGGCCGACGCGCCGTAGTTGTTGATCCTGAGCGTGTCGTCCCGGTTCTTGGAGATGCCGAAGCGGACTGCCACCGATCCGCGTGGCATGCTATCACGCGCGTTCTTCACCAGAACGACGATCGGGAGCGCACCCGCCGGCGTATAGCTCAATGCGTAGAAGCCCCCCAACTCGTTCGCGCGTCCCTGGGCCGCAGCCGCCGCGGGAAGTCCCGCGGCCGCGGCTGCGGCCGAGCACGCTGAAGCGAGGACCAGCAGAAGTCGGCGATGCACAGCCGACAATCTACTTCGCGCTGGCCTTTTCGATCTTGTTCGTCGCCCCGACGCGCAGGTAGACAACGCCGCCGGCGCC
>JBBTFS010000107.1:18791-34892 GCA_038060705.1 Gemmatimonadota bacterium | reverse complement strand
CTAGCTAGGGCTGTAAAGAACTAAATGATTGATTAATGCAGGAGGAGGGAGTACCTCGATGGTCCATGGACCGCAGCACGTTGCGTGCGAAGTTCAGGGGCCTGCGCCCCGTGTTCACCGAACGCTCACGACGGCTGTGGGCGGCGACGGAAGCGCGAGCGTTGGGCCACGGCGGCATTGGCACGGTTGAGCGAGCGAGGGGCATCTCGCGGTCCACGATTCAGCGTGGACTCCGCGAGTTAGAGCGCGGCGCGCACACCGACCTCGGTCCGGAGCGGTCGCGGCGCGCGGGGGCCGGCCGGAAGTGCGTGCTGGAGACCGACCCGTCCCGTCCTGGCGGACCTGGAGGCGCTCGTCGAGCCCAGTACTCTGGGCGACCCCGAATCCCCGCTGCGGTGGACGACGAAGAGTGTGCGAGAGTTGGCGCGCGCGCTCACCCAGCAAGGCCACACGATCAGCCATACGCTGGTCGATCAGCTGCTGCATCAGCTTCAATACAGCCTGCAGACGAACGTCAAGACCCGCGAGGGACAGCAGCATGCGGATCGCGACGCGCAGTTCCAGTATATCAATGCGGCAGTCCGTCGCTGGCAGCGGCAGCAGCAGCCAGTGATCTCAGTGGATACGAAGAAGAAGGAGCTGATCGGCGATTTCAAGAATAGCGGCCGCGAGTGGCGGCCCCGCGGAGCACCCGCGCGCGTGCGGGTGCACGACTTCGTCATTCCGGAGCAGGGGAAGGCCATCCCGTATGGCGTGTACGATCTCCACCGGAATGAAGGCTGGGTGAGCGTCGGCGTCGATCACGATACTGCGAGCTTCGCGGTCAACACCATTCGCCGGTGGTGGGCCGTCATGGGTCGGGCCGCCTATCCGGCCGCGCGGTCACTCATGATCACCGCCGATGCCGGCGGGAGCAATGGCGCGCGGTCGCGCCTGTGGAAGTGGGAACTGCAGGCCTTCGCCAATCGCACCGGGCTTCAACTCACGGTCTGTCACTTCCCGCCGAGCACGAGCAAGTGGAACACGATCGAGCACCGGCTGTTCTCGTTCATCGCGATGAACTGGCGGGGCAAGCCGCTCACCGATGTTAGCACCATCGTCAGCTTGATCGGAGCGACCCGAAGCCAGACGGGGTTGCGCGTGCGTTCGGAAGTCGATCGCCGCACGTACCCGAGCGGCGTGTCCGTCACGGACGAGCAATTCGCATCGATCTATCTCAAGCCACACCGTTTTCATGGGGAATGGAACTACACCATCCACCCACGCCGGCGCCGCTGATCAGGCAGTTATTTCACTACAATCCCTTAGCCGTATATTCACCGCGCGATGTCCCTTTCCATCCTCCTGCTCGGCACGTCCGCCTCTCGCCCCACCATCGAACGCAACGTCGCGTCCGTGGCGCTCGTGCGCGAAGGCGAGACGATGCTGTTCGACTGCGGCGAGGGCACGCAGCGACAGATGATGCGCTACGGCGTGGCGTTCTCACTCGGCGACATCTTCTTCACGCACTTCCACGCCGACCACGTCATCGGCGTCATCGGGTTGATGCGCACCATGGCACTGCAGGGCCGCACTGACCCGTTGCGTCTTTGGGGACCCAAAGGCGCCGAACGTCATCTCAAGAGCGCCGAGAAGTTCGGCGTGGATCGGTTGACGTTCCCGGTCGAGATCAATGAACTGGAGCCCGGCCAGGCGGTGAAGCGGAAGGATCATGCGTTCGTTCCGTTCGCCGTGGATCACGGGCCGGGCTTGGCGTTCGGCTGGGCGCTCAAGGAAGACGACCGCAAGGGCCGGTTCGATCCCGATCACGCGCGCGAGCTGGGGGTGCCCGAGGGGCCGATGTGGGGCAAGATCCACAAGGGCGAAGCGGTCACGCTCGAGAACGGCAAAGTCATTCAGCCGTCGGAGCTGGTAGGACCGCCGCGGCCGGGCCGGACGGTGGTGATCACCGGCGACACGCGTCCGTGCGCAGGCACCGTGGATGCAGCCCACAAGGCCGATCTTCTGATTCACGAGTCAACGTTCGGCGACGAAGAGGCCGAGCGGGCCAAGGAGACCGGCCACTCCACGGCGCGCGAGGCGGCGATCGTCGCAAGGACCGCCGGGTGCCGCCGCCTGCTGCTCACCCACTTCTCGGCGCGCTACTCGCGCGACGCGGTGGAGCTGGAGGCGCAGGCGCGCTCGGAGTTTCCGGACACCACCATCGGCCGCGACGGCATGAACGTCGAGGTTCCGTTCCGGAACCTCTGAGAGAGGAGAGAGGGAGAGAGGAGAGAGGAGGTCGCTGCCCTCCTCTCTCCTCTCTCCTCTCTCCTCTCTTCAGATACCGAGCGTCGTCTTGGCAGGGACCGCCGGCCGCGACACGGCCATTGACCGACTGAAGAGACGCAGCAGCTGCGCCTGGTCCAGCTTCTCGAGCACGGCGTCCGGCGACAGGCGTGTGGTCACGCTGCGCGCTTCGGGTCCGGTACTGATGTACCAGTTATAGCGGTCATCGCGCGAGCTCTCGCCATTGGGATGGCGAAAGAGCACCATCGCATTGCTGGAGCCCGGCATCTGCACCAGCACTTTCCATTCGGTGCCGTCCGGCGCGCGGAACGTCTTCATCCGACCGTCGAGAGGTTCAGGGGCTGACGGCCGGCGTAGCCAGATTCCTCGTCGTGCCAGTGCTGCACGTCGGCTTCACCCAGGCGCCAGCACAGCAGCGCCGATTGGCCGTTGATCTCGCTCGGGAAGTCCACGAGACCCAGGCGGCGGTCCTTGAGCTGGATGCCCAAGTCGCCGAGTTCGCGCTGGTAACCATCGATCTCGCGCGCCAGCTGCTGCGCCTCGCGCTCGAGCTTGAGCGTTCGGTCGGGCGCATCCCCGGGACGCACGGTGGATGCCACGAGGTCCAGCTCGAGGATCTTCTCTCGCCATACCCGATGCTGGCGCACAACGTCTTCCACGATACGGCGCACCAGCGGCAGGGTCCGATTGGCTTCGTCGACGGTAAACAGTGTTTTCATCGTTTCTCTTCGGCCGCGCGTTCTTCCAATCGCCGTTTGCGGCGGCGCTCCGCGGCCTCGTATCGCCGTTTCTCGTCCGGAGTTTCCGGGGTGATTCCGGGAATCTCGATTGGACGACCATTCTCGTCCACCGCAACGAACGTCAGGTAGCAGGAGTTGGTGTGCCGCCGGCGACCGGTGCGCAATTCCTCGGCCTCCACCCGCACTCCGACTTCCATGGACGTGCGACCCACAAAATTGACGCTCGCCTTCATGACGACCAAGTCGCCCAAGTGAATCGGCTCGCGGAAGTCTACCCGGTCGATGCTCGCCGTGACGACGCTCATCCGGCAATGGCGAAAGGCGGCGATCGCCGCGGTCTTGTCCATCATCGCCAGCATCACGCCGCCGAACACGTGACCCATGTTGTTGGCGTGCTGCGGCATCATCAGCTCGGAGGTCTCGTGCCAACTCTGGCGCACCGTCCGGATGGTGCGGCTCATGGAAACGTGATCCGTGACCCGTGACCCGTGACCCGCGTACGATTCATCGCGAATACGACAGGCGTACCTGTGGACGACGCGGTTCGTGTGGCGTCATCGTACAGCGCCGCTTCGTCGAACGCCTTGATGAGCGCTCGACGCTGGGTGCTGTCGAAGTCCGGATTGTCGAGCCAGTAAATGCGGTGCACGGGAGCCGTCACGCCTCCAATCGCGTAGACACGACCGCTGGAGTCCTCCAGTACAAGACGAACGGGACGGACAATCGTGTCATAGACGGCGCGGACCGTGTACCGCGGCCGCACCCAGCGCTCTTCGCCGTCCGTGATGGAAGTCGGCAGGGCCTCGCGGGCTTCGGCCCACCACGCTGGCTCCGAGACCGCGATCGGCCGGATGGGCAGCACAAATCCCTCACCACCGTTGCCCCGCCCCGGAGCGGAAAACGCGATCATCAGGGCACCACTGGGGGCCGCCAGAGCAAAGCTCGTCGGGTCGAACTTGAACCGTTTGATCGCCTGTGCCGCGCGGCGGGCGGGCGCGCGTTCGTCCTTGAGCACCGAGTCCACCGTCTCACGGTACAGCCTGCGGGCGCGACCGAGCACCGTGGTGGCCATCCCCTTGCCGAGCAATTCAGCGAGGCCCACCCGGCGGCCGGACCGCAGATCCACGACCTCGTGGCGCGTCATGTGCCACGTGTCGTCGGTCGCGCCACCGGTGTCCACGTGGTACTCCAGCGACAGGTACGGACCGTGTACCGCGAGCACGCTCAACTCGGCTGAGGCGCTGCTGGCGGGGTCTTCCTCGGTATCCTCGTCTGTCGCCAGGCGACGCGCGTCGGGATGCTTGCGGGCGTACTTGCCGGCCATGGAGGCGACGACCGAATCCCGGAAGACCTCGATCGAGTCGCCCGTGACCAGGTCGCGCTGGTACAGGGTCTGCCCGACGAAGAATGCGTCCTCGAAAGACCGGTCGTCGTCCTCCACGTACAGCTCCTGGAATCGTCCGTCGAGTCGCGACAGGACGATTGGCGCACCGCGCATCCTGACGCCGCCCCCATCGCTGCGCACCCAAAAGGCCGAATCGCCGGCGGCGATGACGAATTCCGCGAACGGGGGCGCGGGCGTCCGCGGCGAGCACCCACCGAAAAGGATCAGGGCAACCAGTGCGAGCGGGCGAGCAAGATGCTTCGCTTCGCTCATCATGACAGCAGCGCTAAGTTGCACGCGGGGCAGGTGCGCGTCATACCGAAGCACAATATACGGAGCAGCAGCACGGATGTCGGGAAGCTCGCAGGAACAACTGAAGTCGCCGGTTCGCGTGACGTTCGCGGCAGTCGCGCTCGTTATGACCGTATTCGCCCTCCATGCCGCCCGAGGCGCGGACGAGGCCGCCGCGCAGGGCGCGGCACAGCCCGCCATCGCAGCCGATACCGGCGCGTTGCCCGCCCTGCGCGGTCTCTACCTGAACCGCTTCGCGGTGCAGAGCGGCGCCAGGATGCGGCGCCTGATCGCCATGGCCGACTCCACCGAGATCAACGCGTTCGTGCTGGACATGAAGGACGAGTTCGGGCTCAACTACCGGTCGTCCAACCCCAAGGTCCAGCGCAACGCCGGCGCACATGGCGCCGTGCGCAACGTGGGTGCGATCGTGGATACGCTCAAAGCGCACGGCATCACGCCCATCGCGCGCGTCGTGGCATTCAAGGATCCGATCGCCGCATCGCAGAACCCCGAGTGGACCATTCGCACCGAGGACAGCTCGGCTTGGCGCGACAAAGAAAGCCAGGTCTGGGTGAACGCGTTCCATGCGGACGTATGGGAGCACAACCTGTCGGTCGCCGAGGAATTGGCGAAGATGGGATTCGTCGAGATCCAGTTCGACTATATCCGGTTTCCTGAACCGTACGCCTCATTGCCGAAGCAGGTGTTTCCGGGCGCGAAGGGGACGAAGGCCGACGCACTGACCACATTTCTCGTGCGGGCGCGGGAGCGACTGGCACCGCTGGGAGTGCGCTCGACCGCGGACGTCTTTGGCCTGGCCACGACTGCCCGGGGCACGCTCGAAGTCGGCCAGAACTGGGAGCGGCTTTCACCTGTGGTGGACGTGATCCTCCCGATGGTCTATCCGTCGCACTACCCACGCGGGGCGTTCGGCGTCCCGCTGCCAAACGCCGATCCATACGCGATCGTGAAGACTGCGGTGGACACGGCGCGTTCCCGCGACGTCGCGATGGGACTCGTGCGCGGCGATCACGTGCGCGCGTGGCTCCAGGCGTTCACGTTGGGGCGCCCGCCGTACGGCGTGGAAGAGATCAAGGCGCAAAAACGCGCCGTGTACGACGCCGGCTACGGCGGCTGGATCCTGTGGAACCCGGCGTCGAACTATGACCTGTTCGCTGCCGCTCTGGAGCCAAAAGCCCAGCGCCCGTAGGGACAACAACCGCCTCCCTGCAACAACTGCGTCAGGCCTTCCGAGCGAGTGACTCAACTCCGCTCACCGCCCGCTCGATCTCGGATACCGTGGTGTATGCGCTGCAGCCAACGCGGACGACGCCGTCGGGCCAATTGCCCAGGCGCTCGATGATCGTGGCGGCATAGAAGTCGCCGTGCGACACGAACAGGCCGCGCTTGGCGAGTTCGACCGCAACATCGTCGCTGGTGACCCCGTTCACGCGGAACGCGATCGTCGGCGTCCGACGGGCACCAGGCGGAAGGCCAAAGCGCGTCACGCCCCTGATGTCGCCGAGCCCGGCCCACAACTGCTCGAACATCTCGGCACCGCGGTGATGCAGTGCCGTGAGTGCCACCGACAACGCCGCACGTCCTTCTTTCCCAGCAGCCAGCGAGGCGATCCAGTCCACGGCGGCGCCCGCGCCCACGATGCCTTCGTGGTTCTGCGTGCCGGTCTCGAGACGTTCCGGTGCTTCCTCCGGAGCCGGCGCCAGCCTGGGCACGTCCAGCTGCTCCATCAAGTCGCGCTTGCCCCAGATCACGCCGATGTGCGGCCCGTAGAACTTGTACGCACTGCACGTCAGGAAATCGGCGTTCATCGCCTTCACGTCCACCAACTCGTGCGGCGCGAAGTGCACCGCGTCCACGAACATGAGCGCTTTTCTCGCGTGCGCCATCGCGGCCACGCGTGGGATGTCCACGATCGTACCGAGCGCGTTGGACGCGGCGACGCACGCCACCAAGCGTGTATTGGCGGTGATCTTTCGCTCGAGGTCGTCCAGGTCCAGCGTGCCGTCCTCGGTGCGCATCCGCGCCATGACCACCTTGACGCCGCGCTCTTTCTCGAGGGCGCGCCACGGCGCCACATTGGCGTGGTGATCCAACTCCGTGATGACGACTTCGTCCTTGGGCCCCCAGCCGCGACCCAGGCCGCGCGCCACGTGGAACGTGAGGGTCGTCATGTTGGCGCCGAAGGCGATCTCATCCGCCGAGCCATTCACGAAATCCGCCAGCGCCCGGCGCGCGTCGAGAATCATCGCGTCGGTCTCGGCGCTGGTGGGATACTTCCAATGCGTGTTGGCGTTGTGGTGGTACAAGTAGTCGGCCACGCGATCCACGACCTGACGCGGCACTTGCGTGCCGCCCGGGCCGTCGAGGTACGCAACCGGATGCCCGTTATGGCGCCGCTGCATGGCCGGAAAGTGCGAGCGGATTTCGTCCACGCTCGCCACGGCGGACAGCGCAGTGTTGCTGGGGCGCGGCCTGGCTGCCGTGGTTCTCACTTGATTTGCGCTCCGGCCCAGCGCTCGATGACCTGGACGGTCTCCACGTGATCGGCCTCTTCGCCCAGCTCCATGCGCGCCGCGGAACACAGGTCGGCGACCAACTGCGTGAGCGGCGCCGGCACATGTTCGTCGCGCGCGATCTGCGCGGCGATGCGGGCGTCCTTGTCCATCAGTGCCAGCCGGAACGTTCGAGGAAATGACCGGTTCAACACGCGCTCCGGAAACAGGTTCATGGACGCGTTGGACCGGCCGCTCGACGCGTTGATGACCTCGAGCGCCACGCGGGGCGACACGCCGGACTTGGCCAGCGCGACGAGCACCTCGCCGGTGCCCCAGATCGTGAGCGCCAGCAGCGCTTGATTCATCGCCTTGACGGCGTCTCCCGAGCCGACGGGACCGCAGTGCACGATGGTCTTGCCGAACGCCTCGATCACCGGGCGGACGCGCTCGATGTCCTTGGCGTCGCCGCCGCACATCACCGTGAGAGTGCCCGCCTCGGCGCCCTTCACTCCGCCGCTCACGGGCGCGTCGATGAACGCGATCTTCTTCGTGGCAAGCGCCGCGGCCATGCGCTTGGAGGTGGCCGGATCGCCGGAGGTCAGGTCGAGCACAGTCGCACCGGACTTGATGCCGACGATCGCGCCTGCGTTCAGGACCTGCTCGACATCGGCGGAGGTGGAAAGGCAAATGGCGACGACGTCCGCGTCCTTGATGGCGTCACGGGCCGACCTTGAGAGCGGGACGCCGATTTCGTTGGCGAAGACGGTCGCACGCTCGGCGGTGCGGTTCCAGACTGTGAGTGGGAACCCGGCAGCTTTTAGGCGGCGGGCCATGGGCCGGCCGATGGAGCCCAAGCCAAGAAACGCGACGGATTGCATGCCGAGAATCTACGGACGCGGCGCACGACTTGCCTTGACGACGGAGAGGGAACGGAGAATGGAGAATGGGCGCGTTTCTGGATCACGCCCATTCTCCATTCTCCATTCTCGATGCTTCGGGTTACAGCGAGAGCCAGTACGAGCCCTTGATGAGGAAGACGTTCCCCGGATGCGATCCAAAGAGCGATCGGGTATCCGAGCCCACGCTGAACGGCGAGCGGGTGGCTCCGCCATTCGACGATGTGCGCTCCTGTGCCCACACGAAGTACAGCGTCGAGCCCGGGCGGTACTCCCAGCGCACGACCGAGTTGGACCGGAACTGCCTGAAGTTGAAGCCGTCGTCGAGGGGGCTTGATCCGTAGGGCAGCCAGCGATCCAGGTAGTTCACGCCGCGCGGGTTGGAGAGTTCACGCCAGTCGGTATAGTCGCCGCCGGTCATGAACGGTTGCGCGTAGATCTGCATCGACAGCGTCGGCGTCGCGGTGAAATTCACGCGCACGTTCATCGACAGCGTCTTCTGGTCGAGTCGCGCAAAGGTGACGTCCGCCGTGTCGGTGGTCACGTCGCCATAGTTCTGGTACCACTGCGCATCGTTGAGATCGCGGCCGAAGCTGACGCCGAGGTCGGTACTGAAGCGGCTGGCGATCTTGATTGTCACCGACGGATCGATACCGTAGCCGCGGGAGCGGCCCTCATCACCCGTGGCCCAGCGGGTGAAGAAGTACGGCACGATGGACTTGCGGTTGTCACCCTCCACGCCGGCCCATCCCCACAGCGAGCGCGACTGACGCACCGCCGGCCCGCCACGCGAGCACAGGTCGCAGTACGACGGCGCCAGCGCGTTGCCCCCCTGGCCGGCGTGCAACCAGATGTTGTTCTTCAGCTGCATGTGGGAGTTGATGTTCCCGCCCAGCTCCTGGCGCATACCGTCCGCCGTCCAGTTGGTCCACTGGTTGAAGTTTGTTTGCCACTGGCGGTAAACTTTCGTCGGCGTCCGGAGCTGGATCGCATACCACAGGTACTGGTTCTGGCTGTTGGCCCGTGACAAGAACCCCACGTCGTTGATCTCGAAGCCCGGCGAGATGTACTGATATCCGGTGCTGAACCGGGTGATGCCGCCGCCGTTCTTGTTCAGGTTGATCTGGAACGACGTGCCCGAAAGCGACGTGCGTGTCGGATCATACGCGAGGTCGTCGTCGCGGCGCTGGTAATTGTGCACGCCGCTGCGCTGGGTGGACGCGATCGCTATCGCGGACCCGCGCACATTGCTGGCGGCGGCGTACGCGTTGATCGAATAGCGCCGGTCACTGGTCTCGTGCCGCGTGTCGATACCCATCGAAGTCGCGTCGCTGCGCAGGAAGTTCGCGGTCCACTGGTCCAGGCTGCGATGCACGTTGGTGAGCATGAGGCCCACGCCACCGCGGCCACCGCGGAAGTCCTGTTGCAGGCGCCCCACCGAATAGTTCGTAAGCGGCTCGATGGTCTTGTCGCCCGGCGCCAGTTCACGGTCCGTGGTCGCATTGAGGAAGCCCACCGACATGCCATTCCTCAGCCGGCCAGTGAGCTTGGCCGCGCCAAGGATGGTGGACGACGTCACGTTGCCGTTGGCGTAGTAGTTGTTACCCAGTTGCGGCGACCGGCCGATGCGGCGCGAGTAGAACAGGCCGGAACAGTCGCCGTCGTTGCAATTGATGGCGAACCGGAACAAGCCCTGCCCTTCCAGGAAGAACGGCCGCTTCTCCGGGAAGAAACTCTCGAACGCGCTCAGGTTGAGCACCGAAGGATCCGCCTCCACCTGGCCGAAGTCTGGATTGACTGTGGCGTCGATCGTGAGGTTGGACGTCAGGCCGTACTTCACGTCGGCACCGGCGGTGCCCTGGCTGCGCATCATGTATCCCGGGCCAACGCCATCGACCACGTTGGCCGTCTTGGCCACGGAGTACGGCGCCACTTCCAACCGGCGCGGCGATGCGATGCCGCGTATGCCCGTCAGTTCGCCGAACTGCGATGCGATGCCCGCCTTGGACCGGCGATACACGGGCCAGCTGTGCCGCTCGCTGTAGCGCGCGATTTCGCGGCTGATGGCCAAGCCAAACGTGTGCGACTCCGCCGCCGAGTACCGCAGCTGACTGAGGGGAATGCGGAACTCGGCCACCCAGCCCGCCGAATCCACGCGGGCGGCGGCGTCCCACACCGCGTCCCAGGAAGTGTCCTCATCCGAGTCATTGAAGATCGCGATGTCGCGCTTCACGCCAGCCGGGTTCACCGCGAACTGGAATCCGCTGCGCTTGTCGTGATACGAATCGATCAGGACCTTGATCTCGTCCGACGCGGTGCGCTGATCACGGCGCGCCAACAGCGCCCGGATGCTGTCCGGATGCGCGTCGAACGAGCGGACGATGACGTACAGGTTGCGCTCGTCGTACGCCACGCGCGCCTGCGTCTGGAAGCGCGGCTCGCCGTCCTCGCTGGGGTCGTAGACCCGGAAATCTTCGATGACTTGGGCGGTGGACCAGATACTGTCATCCGCCCGGCCGTCGATGAGCGGCGCGGTCGTGGCACGCGCCGCGACGGCCACGGTCGCCGATGGCGGCGTGATTCGTGACGGCGGCATTGCCCGGCCGCGATCAGCATGGTCCTGCGCGAAAGCCGTGGTGGCGAAAGCGGCGAGGGCGATGGCTGCGGTCCTGATGGTCTGCATGAATTCTGATCCGGGGCTGATGAGAACGGGGTCGCCTCAGCGGCAGATGTCTCGACTGCTGAAAATCTAGCATAGTGCTGGAAAACTAGCACTTGTGGTCTTTTCTCCGACTTCATTGAGACACCGAGGGCGACGGAAGGGTTGGGTCACCCGTTTCACGTCGAGCCGCGCCGTTTTGCACCTAGCCCGCACCCGCTGCCCCCTGCCAACTTCCCGCCCATGGCGTTTGACCCTCAGGAGAAGCCGCTGGCCGCGCTGCTGGCGCCGGACATCCTCGACCTGCTCGAGGAGAGTCCGGCGTCGGTGGCAGCCGAGACCGAGGACTTGCACCCCGCCGACCTGGCGGACGTCGCCGAGCTGATTCCCCGCGAGCAGGTGGCGGCGTTCCTGGCGGCGCTCTCACCGGCGCGCGCCGCGGACGTCCTGGAGTACCTCAACGAGGACCTCCGCTCCGACATCCTCGAGGAGATTCCGGCGAGCCAGGCGGCCGCGCTCGTCTCGCAGATGACGCCGGACGACCGTGCGGACGCCCTCGAGACGATCGACGCGGACGTCGCCGACGAGATCGTGTCGGAACTTCCGGCCGAGGAGCGCGCGGAGACCGAGCGCCTGCGCCAGTTCGAACCGGACACCGCCGGCGGCTTGATGACCACCGAGTTTGTCTCGCTGTCGGAGAACATGCCGGTGGACGAAGCATTCACCGCCGTGCGGGCGCTGGCCCGGTTGGGGCGCAAGGAGGCCACGTACGCCATTTACGCGACGGGCACCGACGGCCGGCTCCAGGGCGTGCTCTCGCTGCGCGAACTGCTGGCCGCCGCGCCCGGCGCCACGATCGCCGAAGTTGCCCGCACCGAGGTGGTGACCGTCGCGCCATCCGCGGACCGGCAGGAAGTGGCGCGCATCACCGCCGACTACGACCTCATCGCCGTGCCGGTCGTGAGCGAGAGCGGACACCTCATGGGCGTGGTCACGGTCGACGACGTCATCGACGTCATCCAGGAAGAGCAGACCGAGGACATCCAGAAAATGGGCGGCATGGAGGCACTGGATGAGCCATACATGTCCATCAGCTTCTGGGGCATGATCCGCAAGCGCGGCGTGTGGCTCTGCCTGCTGTTCATCGGCGAGCTGTTCACCGCCAGTGCGATGCAGGGGTTCGAGGACGAACTGAAGCGCGCCATTGTGCTGTCGCTGTTCGTTCCACTGATCGTGAGCTCCGGCGGCAATTCCGGAGCCCAAGCCACTTCCCTGATCATCCGCGCCCTGGCGCTCGGGGAATTGCAGCTCAAGGACTGGTGGCGCGTGGCGATGCGCGAACTCCCCACGGGCCTCACGCTCGGCCTCATGCTTGGAGTGCTGGGTATCGTGCGCGTGGTAATGTGGCAGAAGCTGGGCATATGGGACTACGGGGAGCACTATTGGCTGCTGGGCATCACGGTGGGGATCTCAGTCACCGGCGTCGTGGCGTTCGGGTCGATGATCGGCTCGATGCTGCCGTTCGCCCTGCGGCGGTTCGGCCTCGACCCGGCCAGCGCGTCGGCGCCGTTCGTCGCGACGCTGGTGGATGTCACGGGCCTGGTCATCTACTTCCTCGCCGCGCTGCTGATCCTGCGCGGCACGCTGCTGTAGAAGCGTGAATCCCAATCACCCCGTGACCGCCAGTCGCGCGACGCTGTACGTCACGCTTGGAGCGTGCGGGTTCGGCGCGATCTCCATTTTCGTCGCGATCGCCACGAACGCCGGCGCGTCGCTCCTGAACGTGCTGTACTGGCGCTACGTGATCGCGGCGCTGGTCCTGCTGCTGGTGATGGTTCGCGGCGGAGGACGCCCGGACCGGCGCGGCTTTCGCGTCATGATGACCGCGGGCCTGGTACAGTCGCTCATCGCCGTGCTCAGCCTCTCAGCCCTGCGGTATATCAGCGCGGCAACGCTGGCATTCCTCTTCTATACATATCCGGCGTTCGTGGCCGTGCTGGCGCGCATCCGCCACAGCGAACCGTTGACTCCGGCGCGATTGACGGCGCTGATGGTGTCCCTGGTCGGCATCTTCCTCATGATCGGGGCGCCTGGCGGCGCGGCGCTCCATCCCACCGGCGTGTTCCTCGCCATCATCTCCGCCGTGATGTACGCACTGTACATCCCGATGATCAACGGCATGCAACGCGAGCTCACACCGCTGGCCACCGCGCTCTACATGACCACCGGCGCCGCCGTGTTCCTGGGCTTTGCGGGCCTGGCCCGGGCCGAGTTGACGATCGGCCTGCCGATGACGGCGTGGTGGTCCGTGCTGGCGCTCGCGTTGCTGTGCACGGCCGGCGCATTCCTGGTGTTCCTCCGTGGGCTGGGGGTGCTGGGGCCCGTGCGCACCGCCATCGTCTCGACCATCGAGCCGTTCTTCACCGCGACACTCGGCGCGCTGTTTCTGAAGCAGCCAATGACGACGTCGACTATCGCGGGCGGCGGATTGATTGCAGCGGCAGTAGTCCTGCTGCAGCGCAAGAGCAACGACGCACCAATAGACTCAAGACCCAAGACCCAAGACCCAAGACCTCAGTAGCTCTCAGACTTGGGTCTTGGGTCTGCAGCTTGGTGTCTTCAAACGCCGACCGCCTCCGCCATGGCCTCGAGCTTTTCCTCGTCGACATCGCCCAACGGCGACATGATGCCTGTTTCCATCCACGCTTGCTCGCCCCGCAGTACCTGCTGACTCAGTCGGTAGACTCGGTCATCGGTGGGACCATAGAGGTTCCTGAACAGCTCCTTCACCCGGATGCACGCCTCGCGGCAGAACACATCGGCGAGTGCGATGGCCCCCGCGTTGCCGGCCTTGGCGTCCGCCTGCGCCTTGCTGCACGTCGCGGCGATGGCGAACAACTCGGCGCCGATATCCACGGCGCGGAACAGCACCATCTGCTTGCGCTCCAACCTGGGACCAAAGCGCACCATCGCGTGAAAGAGCGAGCGGCCCAGCTTTCGTGAGTGCCGTTCGGCCCAGCGCAGGTGTTTCGCCAGCGCGCCGAACTCGCCGAACGAAAACGGCACCTGCCCCGCGCCGAACCAACGCGCAGGATACCAAAACGGATAGAACTTCATCACGCGTCCGAGGGCCGACAGTTTGTCGCCGCTGGATGACTTCGGGTCCACGAGCGCGAACGCCGTCTTGAAGTGGTGGTCCACTGCTTCGCGGGCGATGAACAGCCGCATGATCTCCGAGGATCCTTCGAAGATCAGGTTGATGCGCGCGTCACGCATGGCGCGCTCGATGGGAATCGGCTTCTCGCCGCGTGCGCGCTGCGAGTCGGCCGTTTCGTAGCCGCGTCCGCCGCGCACCTGCAGCGCGTCGTCCACGATGCGCCAGCCGTGCTCGGTGTTGTACATCTTCGCGATAGCCGCCTCGAGCCGGATGTCGTAGTCGCCGCGTTCGGCAAGCCCGACGGTGAGATACGAGATCGCCTCCATCGCATACGTGTTGGCGGCCATCATGCCGATCTTGCGCGCCACGGCTTCGTGCTTGCCCACCGGCGCGCCCCACTGCACGCGCTCCCGCGCCCATGTGCGCGTGGCCAGGAGCAGCGCCTTGCACCCGCCTGCCGTGCTGGCCGGCAGCGTGAGACGGCCGGTGTTGAGCGTGATGAGCGCGAGCTTGAGGCCCTTGCCTTCACCCCAAAGGATGTTCTCGCGCGGCACGCGCACGTTGGTGAAGCGAATGACGCCGTTCTCGATCGCCCTGAGCCCCATGAAGCGGCAGCGGTGCACGATGTCCACGCCGGCCCATTTCTTTTCCACGATGAACGCCGTGATCTGCTTGCGCGGCTTTCCCTTCACGACGACGTCGGGCGTCCGCGCCATCACGACGAAGAGATCGGCGCGCGTGCCGTTGGTGCACCACAGCTTCTCGCCGTCGAGGATGAACTCCTTGCCGTCGGCGCTCGGCGTCGCCGTGGTCTCCATGTTCGCGGGATCGCTGCCCGCGTTGGTCTCCGTCAGCGCAAACGCGGAAATCTCGCCCTTGGCCAGCCGCGGCAAGAACTTCTTCTTCTGCTCGTCGCTGCCGAAGAGCATGAGCGGCTGCGGCAGGCCAATGGACTGGTGGGCTGACAGCAGCGCGGTGAGCGAGCCGTCCTTGGACGTCACCAGCGACATGGCCCTGACGTAGCTCGTGTACGACAGGCCCAGGCCGCCGTACTCCGTGGGGATCTTGATGCCGAACGCGCCCATCTCGCGCAATTCCTGCACGGACGACTCGGGGATCTCGCCGGTGCGGTCGATCATGTCGGAGTCCACACGCCCCATGAAATCGCGGAGCTTGGCCATGAACGGCGCCGCGCGGCGCTCCTCTGCCGGATCGGACTTCGGATACGGATGGATCAGGTGCAGCGAAAAGCGCCCGAGGAACAGGTCGCGGACGAAGCTGGCGCCAGCCCACTCGCTCTCGCGCGCTGCTTCAGCGACGTCGCGTGCTTCGACTGCGGTGGCGAGCTGTTTGGAGGACGACATGGCGGAAGGCCGCTAAGGGATCTTGTGAATGTTAGCGTCGCGACTCGTGACTCGTGACTTTCGCGCGACAATGGCCGCCCCCGCCAACGCGACGGCGGCGAACGCGAACCACTGAATCGCGTAGTTCAGGTGCGGGCCGTTGTCGAGGACGGGTACCGGCAGCCGCGCCGGGATGGAATCGATGTGGCCCGAGTCCTGAAGCACCACGTACAGCGGCGCGAAGGGATATGGCAGCAGTGAGTCCACACCGCTGGAGTCAAAGGCGCGCAGCCCGCGCCCCTTCACGTTGACGGCGCCCGCCGTGGCGATCCGCATCGTGTGTCCATGGTATTCGGTGCGACGTTCACGCCAGCGCGCGAGATCCACCGTGGACGCATCCGGAGCGTACACCCACCCGCGGTTCACGAGCACCGCCGCGCTCTCGCCCACCACGCGAACCGGCGTGATGATCCACACCCCGGGCGAGCCGCTGCGCGAGCGTCCGAGGATCGCGAACTCCGCGGCCGTATCGGCTTCGCCGCTGACCACGGTGCGGCGCAGTCGCGCGCCGTCGAGGGTCCCCAACGTGTTCCACGGCACCTCTGGCTCGGCCAGGCGCAACGCCATGTCGGCATTCTGCGCGCGACGCTCAGCGAGCCGGCCCAGCTGCCAGAGCCCGAGCCGCACGAACACGGCGGCCAGGGCGACGGCGATGACGACAAACACGATGATGCGACGCGACACAGCGGTAAGCTCGCTACTTGGCCGCCGGAGCGTCACCGACGCTGATCGCGAACGCAGCCGTCATCACGCGGCCGGAGCG